>JAFLKZ010000170.1:0-668 GCA_019162915.1 Campylobacteraceae bacterium | reverse complement strand
ATTACTAAAGCATTACATGTAAAGTCTTAGTCGCAATTTTCCACGCATATTTTATGAGGGATGACCTGTCCACCACAGCCTACAAAGCAGTTATCATAAGTTTGTTCACAACCACAATTGGTACTACAAAAACTCTGCTGTGTCACTAAGATTTGCTCAAAAGATGGCTTAGAAGGCACCCATGGCTCTCTTGGTTTATCTCGTTTCATACGATTCATATGATTTCGAACTTCATCTCTTTTTTGACAAGAATATGCATCTTTTTGTCGTTCACATTGAAGCTGAAAATGGTTAAAATCTCTACTATAATCAAAATAATCTCTATCCCAATTACGCGCACGATGTTGAAACTGAGAAAAATCCATCAAATACCGGTTATATGCCATATCATAAGCCCTAAGTTCATCTTGTTCAACAGCTTTTGCTTTGCCATAGGCATCATCTAAACAGTATTGGTATCGTCTTTGACACTGATCTTGACAAGATGAGCGAATAGCTGAACAATTGTCTAAGCACCCTTTTGCAACACCTGCTTGTGGAGGAATATATTGATTTTTAATAACATAACGAGGACCACATCCTGTGAAAAGAAGGAGTATCGCTATTAATATATAAGTGTACATGTAAAGCCTTTTGTGCAAAATTTGTAAAATCTACATTAGAATACT
>JAFLKZ010000197.1:2169-10319 GCA_019162915.1 Campylobacteraceae bacterium | reverse complement strand
AATCAGCACCAAATGCTAAAACACCTAAAGTTGCTATTGCTAAGATCGTTTTTTTCATTTTTACTCCTTGTAAATTGATAGTGAAAGTATAAGTCCTAAGTGTTAGTTAAGTGTTAATCTCGCTGTTTAACACGCATTTTAAATCAATCTTGCTATATTTTTTAGATAAAATACATCCACTGAATGTTGATAGGAATGGTATGGAAGAAGAGTTTCATGATATTGAAACAAAGATAGATAAATTTTTAAAACAATTTAATATTTCAAAGTATTTAGTTCACGAAGCTTTGTATTATTTTGAAGAGGATGATATAGAAGAACTTACATCCATGTTGCATAGATGCAAATTACCTAAAAAATATTTTTCTTACAAAGATGTTTTAAGTGAGAAATTTTTCAAAAAAATGGGACTTAAAGAAAATGACCTTTTTTTATTTGCAGATGGTCGTGTGTATGGAAAACTGTTTTTCCAGATTGAAACAGCACCCACTAATGCTGAAAATAGAAGAGCCTGTGGGTTATCACCTGAAATTTTAGAAGAGTATAAAAAAAGATTTTTCCCCAATAATTTACATAAAGAGAAAATTTTAGCACTTTTGCCTTATGTGATTGAAGATATTTTATCTTTTAAAAAAATCAACCCTATGGAATTTAAAAAGATATTCATTCCTACTTTTGTTAATATGGTTGAAATTGTAGTTATCGGTTATACGGAGTTAGAGGAGCTTCAAAGTATTCGTGGTATGAGCTTCTACTTACTGCGAGAAATGTTTGATGAGCTGATGCTTTTTGTGGCCGAAGATATTTTATTTCATTTTTCAAATCAAGACAAAAAAGCAATTGAGTTTTTAAGTTGCTTTAGTGTGCATGAAAGTATTGATGCTAAAGGGATGCGCTATAAACCAAAACCTATCTTAGATGAGAGCAATCATGCGTGGAATATGACCACAATTCGCTCCACAATGCTCCAACATAAGAGGGCAAAACAAGCTGTTTATGATAAGAAAAATTCATTGATTATGATTAAACAAAAGTTGGAAGCTTATAAGATAAATCAAAAAGAGCTTGGCAAGCAAATATTGGCTGAACAAATAACTTTGCAAGAAATAGAAGCCAAAATAAATCATATCCATAAAACGATAGATAGACTTCAAAATACTGAGTCAGCAGAAGTGATGTTTACCGAAAATGGAGAAGAAAAAATCTTTCAACGCAAAGTGTTGATTGGGAAAATGTTTAAAAAAGAAGATGAACTTTTGAGCCTACGCAATAAAATTCAAAAACTTCTCAAAGAGGTGGAACTGGTTATCTCAAATAAGCAAAAAGAAGTTTATGTTTGGGAAAAAAAATACGCTGAGGGAAAAGAAATTATTGCAAACATAGAAGCTATTGGCCATCCCATGGATAAACAGTATGAACGAATTCAAAGAGCATTAGCAAAAACTTTAGCAACACGGTAAGTTTACATGTAAACGTATCGCGCTACGATGAGCATTATAAAGGAAAACAATGACAATTGCCGTTATCTCACCACTTTTTTCACGTTCGCAAATTCTTGTTGACGAGCTTAAAACTCATTTTTTAAATGTCAAACTTAATGAGGCTAATACTTTAAAAACGAAAGAAGCTATCATTTCGTATCTTCAAAATGTCGATGGGGCGATAGTAGGTCTTGAAAAAATAGATGATGAGATCTTAGCGCAATGCCCAAAACTTAAAATTCTTTCACGTTATGGCGTAGGGTTGGACAATCTTGATGTGGAAGCAATGAAAAAAAGAGGCGTAGCACTTGGTTGGAGTGGTGGCACTAATAGCAATTCTGTCGCTGAAGTTACTTTGAGTTTTATGCTCTCCCTTGCGAGAAATCTTCATATTGCTACGACGCTTCTTAAAAATGGAATTTGGAAAGTCAATGGAGGAAGTGAACTTCGAGGTAAAACCATTGGGCTTTTTGGTTTTGGTCATATTTCTAAACGACTTATCGAACTTCTCAAACCTTTCGAGTGTAAAATACTTGTCAATAATCGAACACAAAACGAGACAGAAGCTCAAAAATATGGGATTGAATTTGCTACCAAAGAGCAGATTGTACTATCTGCTGACATCATTTCTATCCATCTTCCGCTTGCCGATGAAACTCGCAATCTTTTTTCTACTAAAGAGTTTGAGATGATGAAAAAAAGCGCTTTTATCATCAATACGGCAAGAGGCAATATCATCAATGAAGAAGCCCTCAAAGTAGCACTTAAAAATGGAGATATCGCAGGCGCAGCGTTAGAAGCTTTTGCCACCGAACCAGTGGAAGATAAAGAACTTATAGCCCTTCCCAATCTCATTGGCACACCGCATCTAGGAGGAAACTCTACGGAGAGCATTTTAGCCATGGGTCGAAGTAGTATAGAACATCTAAGAGCATACTTTGATAAGCGCACAAAAGATATAAAAGTAAAATAAATATTATTTTTATACTTAAAAGTATTTAATACTGGAGTAATTTCGTATTTATTAATTGGCGAGAGAATTTTCATAACATCAGTGCGCATATTATAGAAAAACCTCTTTGGGCAGGTATTCTATCTTTACATGTAAACTTATTTTAAAAGAGGCACCAATGCAAAATCCAATTTCATGTGAATTTTATGACCAACTCATGGTTGCTATTCAAAGAAAGATACCCTCTACGATTGTTTATTTAGAAGGGGAGCAAAACAAAAGTATCAAAGGGATTGTGACGACATTAAGCGTGATAGAGGAGAAAGAGTTTTTGATTTTAAATGGCAAACAAAAGATAAGTCTTCATTCAATTTTCTCTTTCAATGGCAAGAAACATAAAGAAGTTTGATGCGCTAAATCTTTACATGTAAAGATTTCAAGTACAATATTTTAAAAAGCAAGGAAAAAACATGCGCACTATTGGTAACTTTTTATGGTTTATTTTAGGTGGTATCTTTATGGGGCTTTGTTGGTGGATGGTAGGCGTGTTGGCGTTTATGACTATCGTTGGAATTCCTTGGGCAAAGGCGTGTTTCGTGATAGGTCAATTTGCATTTTTCCCTTTTGGTAAAGAAGCTATCAGTCGCAAAACACTTTACGGCAAAGAAGATATCGGCACGAGTTCATTTGGCTTAGTAGGAAATATCATTTGGTTTCTTTTTGCAGGTATTTGGCTTGCTTTGGGTCATGTGGCTTCTGCTATTGCGTGTTTTGTTACGATAATTGGCATTCCTTTTGCGATACAGCATCTTAAACTAGCTGCCATTTCGCTCGCTCCTATTGGGCAAACTATCGTTGATAAAGAAGTAGCTTCCATCATGCGCCAAAAAGAGGCAGAAAATTTTATCCATCAAGTGCGAGAAAAAAACCAAGATTGACACTATCATAGTAATAAACCAGTTGCTATTTTATGACTATTAAAAAAAATTAGCTTTGTTATAATAGGAAGAAAAAAGGACTCTCCATGAGTACATGTAGCAAATGTCAGGTATTACCCTCTTTATCTTCAAGTGCAGGAGATATCCTTATCAGTTGTGATGTACGAGAGCTTGCCAACAAATTTTCAACGTATCTCAAAACTAAACAGCTTAACCATACATTTGAAGATGCGCAAACACTTTGGGTGAGCGTAGACTCGTTTGAAACGTTTTTCATTACGCTCATTGAAGATACTATTTTTAATGAAATAGAGCGTAAAGCCATTAGCTTACTTTTTCTAGCCAATGGTATATCCTTCTCTCCAGCACGCATTCGCGAATCCAAAACCATTCAAAAATACAAAGACCTCCTTAATGCAGGAGACCTCTCCAAAATTATTACTAAAGGGGCATTAACAACGCATTTTCAACCTATCGTCAATCTTTCAACCAATGAAATCTATGGGTATGAATCACTGGCTAGGGGTGTTAGCGATGAGGGCGAACTTATCTATCCTGATAAACTTTTTGCTTGGGCAAGAGAGGGCGATATGCTTTTTTATCTTGATCGCGCTTGTAGAGAAACTTCGCTTAAAACAGCAGCCGTCAAAAATATCTCTGCAAAAGTTTTTATCAATTTTATTCCAACAGCCATTTATGACCCTATCCATTGTCTTGCTTCTACCGTAAAATGGGCTAAACAACTTGAGTTTGACCCTAAAAATATCATTTTCGAAGTGATAGAGAGTGACCGTATTACTGATATTAACCATCTCAAGAAGATTTTGGATTATTATAAATCACAAGGTTTTATGGTTGCACTTGATGATGTGGGCAGTGGATACTCCACTCTTAATATGATTGCTAAGTTACTCCCTGATATTGTTAAAATTGATCGCGAAATTATGGATGGTATCGATACCAATCTCGCCAATCAATCTATTTTTAGAGCTATCGTGTCTATCGCAAAAGAAAACGGCATTTTAGTTCTAGCGGAGGGTGTTGAGAGAGCTGAAGAAGTTGCGTTTGCTTGTACTAGCGGGGCTGATCTCGCACAAGGATATTACTTTGGTAAACCCTCAAGTGAGCCTATACGGAAGATATAGCTTTTTGCAGTCTTGATAGTATGCTAAATATCAGCGTATTTGTGTAGAAATATAAATATAGATTTAGCTATCATAATATATAAACAAAAGGATAGACATGAAATTTGAATTAGAAGATGATTATATAGAATTATATAAACTCATAAAAGTTATGGGACTAACTGAGAGTGGCGCTCAAGCAAAGATGCGAATAGAAGAAGGGCAGGTTAAAAGAAATGGAGAAATCGAGTTTAGAAAACGAGCTAAAATAGTTGCAGGTGAGACGATTGAATTAGCAGATGATGTGATTGAAGTGGAAGCTGCGGTAAAGTGAGTCAAGCTTTACATGTAAGAAAGGAAAGGACTAAAAAGTTAAAAATTTAGCCCTAACTCCTTTAGTATTATAACACTCCCGTATTTTTCCCACTCTCATAATACAAATCTTCCATATCAATAAAATAGTTTAAAAGTACCAGTTTATTTTTGACACTCTCTTGCTCAAATACCTCATTTTTATGTACTTCATAGTGTGTCAAGGTGTGATTGATAAGCTCTTTGAGTTGATAAATTTTATCATAACTAAGCACTTCGTAAAATCTCGGAAGTTTTTCAAAAAAGGCTATAAACGCATTGGCATTGTCCACATTCACTTTTTTGACACCCACACTTTTCATCATCTCAACCATGGCATAGTCACAAGCTTCACGATTAACGGGGTACCATTCAAAGAGCGTTTCGACGACGCAAATAAGTGAAGATAGATAATTATCATCGCTTTCATCGCAAATACCTCCAAATGTAGTGGTCAGAAAATTGATAAGTTTTTGATCCGTTGTGAGTGATTTGCTTTGGCTAATAGATATCTCCACTGAACCTACGACATCATAGTCAACCATTTTTGACACGAACCAGTTAAGCGATGTGGCTCTATCTTGCGTTTTATAAATCAACCGACTCAGTGTTGCTATGAGTAGCCCAAATCGTTTGGAAAGGTGGATAAAAAACTTTTTATGCTCTTCATTGTTTTCATCATAAAAGTTCTTGAAATGGTCTATTACTTGTTCAAAACTATCTGGGATAAGATTCATTTTTCCCCAGATAATCTGCTCTAAATGTCCCTCGTACATTTTAAATTCATTTTCAATATCGTAGTTATAATAATCTTGCGATGCGTATTCGATAAAGTCCATAATTGCATGATAGATATGCTTCGCAAAATTGATCATCAGTGGTATTTCTAAAGTTGCCCTTACCCTTTGCTCATTGGTAATCTCACTTTTTTTGATACTAAACAGAGCATTTTCAAACTGCACTCTTGCGCTTTGATGTTCTATTCCCTCATCTAACTTTACAACCTCATCAAGATAGCGATAAAACTTTTGCATCTGTGTATCGCTCAGTGTACTAAGATATACAAGAAGCATATGTGAATCGGTATTACTTACAAATTCGTTAAACTCTGGGCTACTTAAAGCTATAAGGCTATCGACTGTATTAGAAGCAAAATCAACATTTTCAAATTGTCTATTTTTTATCTTTAGCCAATTGGGCACATCTCGTGTATCATCTGGCAGATTACCGCGTTTGAGCAAGTCTTTAAAAGTTTTGAGTATTGACAAGTTTTGTTCCTAATAAAAAATAGTCAGCTAAATTTTCAACTTTTTGCTAATCATTCATTTATTTTATGAGTTGAATTTTAGCTAAACTTTGTCTAAAAATCTTTACATATAAAGCCATATTCTTACGCTTCTTTAATAAATCACAAGAATAATCAGCAAGGTCCTTTTCTATTAGGCTAAAAGTATCTATTTTAGCTAGAAGCAATAGATGACATTGCAATCAATACACCCATCAACAGCCAACCTAATCCTTTCAACCATCTATTACCGATAAAAGAAGCAGCAAGCGCTGCACCTGCTAAATAAATCATATAGGTACTCATTGAAAATCCTTTATATAAGTATTTTGTATAATAAAGATTACTATCATTTATATTAAATAAACTTTAAACAAATAAACATATAAAGGAGTCCGAAATGGGCTAATAACAAAATAGAACTTGACATTATGCACGTATGTGTATTATAATACATTAAAAAAAGAGCAAGGATTGCTTTATGTCGCGTACACCTAAAAGGCGTTTGGTAGCATCTCCTCCACTGTTTAGTTCGTTTAAACCCTCAGGAATTGCAGGTACAAAACTCTTACATGTAAACTTAGAATTAGACGAATACGAAGCGATTCGTTTGGCAGATTATAAGGGAATGGAGCATGAACAAGCTTCTGAGGCAATGAATATTTCGCGTTCCACTTTTACCCGTTTGTTAGAACGTGCCCGTCAAAAAGTCTCAAGACTCTTAGTCGAAGGCGTAAAGCTTAACATTGATGGAGGGACCATTCATTTCAAAGACAATCTCTACCAATGCCAAGCATGTCGCCACTTTTTTGCCTTAGGTATTCATGATGAAGCTTCAGTGTGCCCTATGTGTGCAAGTAAAGATTTAGTTAATTTTGCTCAAAAGTTTGGGCACGGCACTTGCTGTATGAAAGGAAATTTACAATGAAAATAGCCATAGCCAGCGGAAAAGGCGGTACGGGAAAAACTACCCTTTCCACCAATCTAGCAACCTTTTTAGGAGAAACAAAGCGTGTAGTTTTAGTGGACCTTGATGTAGAAGAGCCTAACGCAAAACTTTTTATAGATGCGAAGACACTCAAAACTCAAGATACCTTTAAAATGATACCCCATTGGAACTCAAATTTATGTACCCAATGTGCGCAATGTGTTGAGATATGTAATTACAATGCACTGATTCACATTGCAAATGAAATTTTAGTTTTCCCCAATTTGTGTCACAGTTGTTACGCCTGTTCAGAGCTTTGTCCCACACAAGCGCTTCCTATGGAGCCTCAAAAGATGGGAGAACTTACCCATTGGCGTTCAGATTTTATCGATGGGGTTGAGGGTCGTCTTAATATTGGAGAGGAACAAGCCGTATCGCTTATCGCTCAAACCAAAAAATACGTTGAAAAGTATTTTAGTGAGGATACCGTTAAAATTTACGATGCACCTCCTGGGACTTCTTGTCCGATGGTAGAAGCCATTAAAGATGTTTCTTTTGTGATTTTAATTACTGAGCCAACACCCTTTGGCTTGCATGATTTAAAATTGGCGGTTGAGACAGTGCGGGCTGTTGGCAAAAAATTTGGTGTAGTCATCAATCAATTTGGCATCGGAAACGACATGGTTTTAGACTACTGTCGTGCTGAGCATATCGATATTATCGCTAAAATTCCTCACGATAGAGCTGTTGCGATGGCTTATTCAAAGGGAGATTTGGCATTTCGTTATGTAGAGGGATTTAAAGATGCTTTGCAAGAGATTGTGGCATTTTGTGAAGCAAAGGGGCTTGCATGAAAGAAATAGTTGTTATTTCAGGGAAAGGTGGAACGGGTAAAACTTCCATTGCCGCAGCACTAGCCTCACTAGTATCCACGCAAGGTGTTATCGCAGATTGTGATGTGGATGCCGCAGATATGCATCTGTTGCTCAAACCAAATATTGGGCTTAGGGAAGATTTTTATAGTGGAGAGGGTGCTTTTATTAACTCTTTGATATGTCGAAATTGCGGTAAGTGTGCAGATATTTGTCGCT
>JAFLKZ010000197.1:0-2064 GCA_019162915.1 Campylobacteraceae bacterium | reverse complement strand
TTACTATGTCGCCTAAAGTTGCTGGAGAATGGTATCGATCTATCACAAAAGATGGTGCATTTATGGTGCATGCAAAACTGGGCGTGGGGGCTGAAAACTCGGGAAAATTAGTAGCAAAAGTAAAAAAAGAGGCAAAAGCCTTGGCGCTGCATGAAGAAAAAGCGTGGATTGTCGTGGATGGCTCTCCAGGCATTGGATGTCCCGTGGTTTCAAGTTTAAGCGGAGCACATTTTGTGGTGCTAGTCACCGAGCCAACACCTTCAGGTCTCCATGATTTAGAACGCGTACATGCAGTGGTAAAACGTTTTGGTATTCCCTCAGGATGTATCATCAATAAAGCCGATCTCAATGAAGAAATGTGTACCAAAATCCACATATTTTTAGAGGCAGAGGGCATTACTCTTTTGGCTAAAATAGATTTTAACCCCTCTTTTACTAAAGCTATGGTGAAGGAGCAAACGATTATGGAGTACGATGATGCTTCATTGCACGCCCCTATCATCCAAGCCTTTCAAACGATACAAGCGATTTTAAACATAAAGGATAAAAAATGAAAATAGTATTTACAGCACAAGGAACAACATGGGATTCTCCTATGGAAGCACGTTTTGGACGAACAGATTATCTTTTACTTTGGGATGAAAGCACTCAAGTATTGGAAAGTTTTGACAATGGTGAGGGTAAAAATGAAGCCCATGGAGCAGGTCCAAAGATGGCTAAAGTCTTGTTAGATTTAAAAGCAGATGTGCTTATCACCGGTAATGGTCCAGGAGAAAATGCCAATGCAATTTTAGGAAAAAGCGGTGTAAAAATTTATGTAGGCGCAACAGATATCAATGTGCAAGAAGCCTACAATGCTTATAAAGCAGGGACATTACGACTTTTTTAAAAGCGTATGAGCGTAAGAAGAAAAGGTTTACATGTAAACCTTTTCTCATGAATGTTCCTCCTGCACCATATAATAAATCACAGGGATAATCAGCAAAGTTAAAACAGCAGAACTCACCACGCCACCTATCATAGGAGCGGCGATACGTTGCATGACTTCGCTTCCTACGCCATTTAAGTACATGATGGGTAAAAGTCCTCCAAGGATGGCAAAGACGGTCATCAGTTTGGGGCGAACGCGCATGACGGCACCTTCGAAGATGGCGTTTTTGATATTTTCTTTGTTTCTTACCTTTACATGTAAAAGGGCTTCATCAAGGTAGATAATCATGACGATGGCTGTTTCTACGGCGATGCCGATGAGCGCTAAGAAACCTACAACTACGGCGATAGAGAGATGGAAACCTAGAAAATTGACATACAAGATGCCTCCAACGGCGGCAAATGGTAAGGTCAAAAAGATAATTACGGCATTGCGCAAAGAACCTAATCCTAAATAAATGAGGACAAAAGTCAGCAAAAGCGTGAGTGGCATGATGTAGGTGAGGCGCTCCATGGCACTTTCTAAGTATTCGCTCTCCCCAGCCCAGTCGATGTAAAATCCGATAGGGAGTTGCAGTTCACTAAGGAGTTTATTTCCCTCTTCTTTGTAGGTTTTGGACGAGTAGCCCTCTTTGAGTGTGATGTAAAGAAAGTTGACTTTTTTGCCCATTTCGGACTTTAATTCTGTCGCTCCCACATCATAACTCAGTGTTGCAAAGTTTTTAAGTGGTTGGAAACCATACATCGTTTTGATGGGTAGTTCGGAGAGTGCATTGATGTCTTTTCTATCACTCTCTTCAAGTCTAAGTGAGATAGGATAGCGTTCTATCCCTTTGAAAAAAGTACCGACTTTACCACCACCTATGGCCATGTCGATGAAGTTTAGTACCTCTTCTTTGGCTACCCCATAAGTTGCCATCTCTTTAGCGTTGAGGTTGATGTTGAGAAAGTACCCGCTATTGGCTTTGTCGGCAAAAACGGTTTTAGTTCCTGCGTGATTTTGTAAAATCTGCGCTATTTTGTTGGCGTATTCTTCGAGTTCTTTGTCATTGTCGCCATAGAGCTTGATGCCAACGGGTGTTCTAATTCCTGTCATCAACATGTCGATACGCCCTCGGATGGGGTAAGTCCATG
>JAFLKZ010000010.1:8793-10512 GCA_019162915.1 Campylobacteraceae bacterium | reverse complement strand
AACTCGCGACCCCGACCTTGGCAAGGTCGTGCTCTACCACTGAGCTATTCCCGCAAAACGGACGAAATTCTATCAAAAAAAACCCTTTATGTCAAATATGATAAAAATAAGTATTTATTTTATCACAATTTAACTACAAAGGGCTTATATCACAATCTATAATTTAAACTTTGAAAATATTAATTTCACGCTCTAACTCAGCGGTTGAATCATTTAAATCTTTAGAAACTCCAATAAGATTATCCGCAATTTTTTTATTTTCGTGTGCTAATCCTGTAGCTTCTTCTACACCTTTAGTTAATTCATCTATTTCTTTAGAAATACTCAAAGCTTTTTGATAGGCAATATTCGTTATTTCTAAACTTTTTGATGTTTTTTCTTTGGTTTCATTTGCCATAGAGGAAATTTTAATGGCATTTTCATTGAGATCAACTACTTTTTGACTATTTTCTTTTATATTTTCACTCGCACTTGAAACACTTTGTACTACAATGCTGATGGTAGCATCTATTTCTGAGAGTGACTTTTGAGTACGCTCCGCTAACTTTCTCACTTCATCTGCAACGACAGCAAAACCTCGTCCATGTTCGCCTGCACGAGCAGCTTCTATCGCAGCATTCAATGCTAAAAGATTAGTCTGATCAGCAATATCTTTAATCATCTCTAGGACTGAGCGTATTTGTGATGTTTGCTCTGCTAAGTCATGCATCTGAGTCGAAATATGCTGCTCATCTTGACTCACTTTGTTGATGCTCTCTACGATATTATCAAGTGTTGCTATCATGATATCAAGCATCTCATAATCTTCTTTCATATAAGTGGCTGATGTTTCGGATATATCACGTGATTCTTGGAGTTCATTATTAATCTTAGAAGTAAGGAACTTGACATTATCAACGATTTTATCTTGTTCTTGTGCAAGTTGTGTGATTTTACTTGAGGATACCTGCATACTTTTGTTAATTTCTGAATTCGTTGCCATCGTCATTTTAGCCTTACTGATGGCTTGTTGGAGCGTAGCAATAAGAATATTGATATTGTTGCTTATTTGTCCAATCTCATCGTTTGAACAGACAAAAATAGGTTTATCGAGTGCCAAATCCCTTGTGATTTCAAAAAGATGATCTCCAATTTTTTGGATACGCTTAACTATATATCTACTAACAGAAAGGAGTAACCACGAAGTAATAAATAAAATGAACAGTGACACAATAATCACAATGTAGAGATTTTTATCAAGTTTAGCACTGATATCTGTGCTAATATTTTTGACTCTATTACTCGTAAACTTGGATATATTGTCAAATCTTTGACTGATGTACTTACAACTAGCTTCCATATCTACAGCCATATCACCAATATCTTCTCGGGTATCTTTAACATATAAATCGTAAATTTTTTGATAATTTGGCTTAATTTTTTCACTATACATTTTATAGGCTTCATTTAGATTTTGTTTTAACATGGGGTCATCATAAAAATCGCTTTTAATCGCTTTTTCAAAAAAATCATTCATCTTTTTTTCAGTTATTAAAATTCTCTCTTTAGCTTGACCTGTTGGCAAAAATTCACTAGTTACATGGATAAGATCATTCAAAATAGTTTCAAAAGTATTTTTAGCATTCATGATTTCATTATCAGGAACAACATTTTTTTCATAAATGGTTTCTAGAGAACTTTTACCCACGATACTCGAATTAATACTAACATATGAAAGAA
>JAFLKZ010000010.1:7441-8783 GCA_019162915.1 Campylobacteraceae bacterium | reverse complement strand
TTTAAACATACAATGACCTTATAGTAACAATTTTTTTAAAACGTATGATAGCTAAAAAATATCATAAGGTAAAGTTTACTAAACTAATTTTTAAATAATTCTTTTTTTGATGAAAAGCTAGATTTAAAAGAGAGTATTTTGACTTCATCCCCTATATGGCAATGCTCTATTTTTTCATTGCAGATAAGTATTGAATTACTACCTATCAGTGGCGTAATCATTCCAGATCCATATTTGTTATGTTCAAATGCTTCAAATTTTTCATTCTCCAAGTTTCCCAAAACGATATTAACGCGACCCAATTTTGTCTTTAAAAAAGTTTGATTAATGGCCTTAATATAGTGAAAATTAAATTTTTTTTGACCTTGTAGTTTTTTAAATAAAGGTATTAAAAATATAAAAGCATTAACAAATGCTGCCAATGGATTGCCTGGCATTGAAGCAACAATGGTTTCCCCCATCTTCCCCATCATAGTAGGTTTCCCAGGTTTAATGTTAATACCATGAAATAAAGCTTCTAGTCCATTGGAGAGGAGTGCTTTTTCAACAAAATCTGCTTCTCCCATACTTATACCACCACTAGTCACCAATGCGTCATATTTTTTCATATCACTAAAGTAACGGGTTGCTTCTTCAAGATTATCAGGAATAACACCACAGTAATGTGCCTCAAAACCATGCTCTGAGAACAAAGAGATAAGGGCTATTGAATTAACATCATATATCTCATCCTCACTTGCGTTTTCCCATGGTTCTTTAAGTTCATCTCCTGTTGAAAAAACAGCGATTTTAAGTTTTCTATACACTTCAATATGTGTAATCCCTTGTGAAGCAAGCATTGCTATTACAGGAGCAGATAGAACGTCGCCCTCATCAAAAAGCAAACTTCCGACTTGTTGTTCTTCTCCTTTTAATCTTACGGCATTACCTTTTTTAAAGATAGAGGGAATTTCAACAAAACAATCGTCATAAAAAGAAGTATCTTCAAACGGTACAATAGTATCGACATCATCGGGTATTTTAGCACCCGTCATAATCTTATAGCACTCATCTTTTTCTAAACAAGCATTAACAATATCTCCCGCTAAAATAGTTTTTTTAATCGTAAGTTTTTTCCCACCATCTACTGCCATGTAAGCAAACCCATCCATTGCTGCATTATTATAAGAGGGAAGATTTTTCTTACATGTAATCTCTTTTGCTAAAGTTCGACCCAATGCATTAAAAAGTGATACCCACTCAATTTGCGGTTTAGAAGATGCCAATTCCAGCGATAAAGAAATAGCATCATCAAAACTAACAGATGTCAATTTTTTCATTTGTTATTCCTCAAGTCTCTCAA
>JAFLKZ010000010.1:0-7325 GCA_019162915.1 Campylobacteraceae bacterium | reverse complement strand
GCCCATACGAGAAAGTTCGCTCACGTGCATAAAACGATTTTCAAATAATCGCTCATCGATGATACTTGTTCCTTTAGCTTGAGTACACAATGCCATAAATTGTGCTTGCAAGTCTGTTGGAAATCCAGGATATTCTGAGGTTTCAATGTCGGATGGCAAAATCTTCTCTGAGGGATGAATCGTCAGTGTATCTTCCGTTTCATCTATTTTAAAGCCCATTTGCTCTAATTTCAATATGACCGCTTCAAGATGCTTTGGATTTACATTTTTAAGTGTCATTTTAGATTTAGTAATAGCCCCTGCACATAGGTAAGTCCCCGCTTCAATACGATCAGGGATAACACGAAAATCTTGAATATCTAAAAGTTTGCCCTCACTGCCTTTGATAATGAGCTTAGAAGACCCAATGCCTTCTATCGAAACACCAGCTTGTGCTAAAACTTCACAAATTTGAACGACTTCAGGCTCTTTGGCCACATTAACAAGCGTAGTCGTACCATGTGCTAAGGCTGCTGCCATAATGATATTTTCACTTCCTGTTACTGTCACTTTATCAAAAACGATGGTGGTACCTTTTAATCCTTTAGGCGCTTTAGCAAGCACGTAACCTTGCTTTATCTCGATAATCGCACCCATTTTTTCCAATGCTTTAAGATGCAAATCAATAGGGCGCTGACCGATTGCACATCCTCCGGGTAAAGAAACTTCACAATGCCCAAAACGAGCCAGTAAAGGGCCTAGAACCAAAATAGAAGCGCGCATTTTTCGAACAATGTCATAATTAGCACACGCTGAATTCACGCTTGTTGCATCAATGTCAACTTGATTATCTTTACATGTAGAGGTTGCCCCTAGATTTGTTAAAAGTTGAAGCAATGTTTTGACATCTGCTACTTCTGGTATATTGGTTATTTGAAGTTTTCTTTTTGAAAGTAGCGTTAAAGCCAAGAGGGGAAGGGCGGCATTTTTTGCCCCTGAAATAGAGACAGAACCGCTAAGTTTTTGTTTTCCTTTGATAGCTAAATAATACATTAAGTTGTTCCTTTTAAAATATGTAGCAATTGTATAAAAAATATCATTAAAAATTCTCCCAATTTAATTTAATTTTGCTAAAATTGACGCATACGTAGTTTTGAAGGTTTAAAATGATTTTAGAACAATTTCTACGAGAAACTAAAAACATGGTTTTATCACATATCTATTTTGATGAAGCCAAACTTACAATTTTTGATACAGCCAAAAAAGAATATCCTCATTTTAAATCTTTTAATATCAATGATACTGGTAACAAAATACCACCCTCAGATTTTTTAATAATAGAAATAGGACAAAGCAGTAAAGACAAACTCAAAGCACTTGTTAGCATATTGACCAAAAGCAAACCTCTTGCGACTTATATTTTTGCTGATGATGTTGAAAATGGGCTCCTTTTAAAATTTGCTTTACATTTTGGTATTAGTGATGTACTTCCCCTTAAAAATGATGATAATTTGCTCATTTCTATTTTTACTAAAAATCCCAATAAACTTGATGACAAAATTGATACCTTTAAAAGAATAGAGATTGAAAAAAAGATAAGTCATTCTTTTGCACTTTTTTTATTTAAAGACGATAGATTAATTTATGCCAATACAAAAGCTTTTAGTCTTATGGAAGATACAAATTTATCGCTTATAGAAGAAAGGTTGCGCAGTGATGAAGAACTTTCCACCCTTTTAACTGCCAAGGAAGATGCACAAAGTAGTATTGTTATAGAAAATGAATTTGATGAAAAATTAGCTTATCTTTGCTTAGTTAAGCACTTTCCGCAACAAAATGAAAAATTATTGACGATGATTCATTATAAGTTAGAAGAAGAGCAAAAAAATCGTTCTTCTATACTCAATCGATTTGATTTTATTGAGATACTTAAAGATAAACTTGTTCAACAAAGTATTACAGATGGACCACTATCACTTATTTTCATTAATATTTCTAATCTTGATAAGCTTACAAAAGCATTCAAAGGAAGTGCGCTACATGAGTCATTTAAAAAATTCTTAAGTGAAATTTTTCAACTCAAAGAAGAGAACCAAGAAGTAGCACAATGGAGTCCAAATCTTTACATCATTCTTTGCGAAAATCTAAGCTTTGTCCGTGCTTGTGAACAAACACGACATATACAACAAGTACTCATCAATATTTCTGCGCAAGATGCTATTACCCCTATTATTACGTCTTCTGCACTTATGACAGAAAAGAGTGACTTAAATGAAGTTATAAATTATATAGAAAAAATAAATACTAAAAGTTTAGCCCCACAGGACCTACAAAAAATACATTTTTATGAAATTGATTACCTTGAAAATGTCTTAGAAGAAAGTGAACAGATATCTTATCTTGTGAGAAATTGCTTCAATAATAAAATCCCTATTAAATTACTCAATATTTACAAAGGCTTATGTATTAGCACAAATTCTCATATACTGAAGATAAATGATAACACCTACCATCTGCATTGTGAAAATCTACAAGGATACACGATGCAATTAGAGGGAGAAACGGTTCTACAAGCACCAAATTTTCCCAAAGACATCAAGGCAGAAGTTTCTCTTGTAGATATTAAAAAATCATTTGTTATTCTTAAAAATCTAAATTTCATGTCAAATAGTGCGAATAACCGACAACATACAAGAGTACAAACGAGCTTTAGAACTCCTATTCTTATCAAATATGGTAACAAAGCAACGGCGCAAGGTGAAATTTTAGATATTTCTGTTAATTCTATTGCTATAAAAGTAAGTAATGCACTTAAAGAAAATATCACTAATCACATGGTGAAGTTAAACTTCTCACTTCCTTGCGAAGAGGGGGATAATGGCTATGTCGTCATGGATATAGAAGTAAAAGTTACATATGTAGGGCAAATGGAAGACCACACTAAATTAGTAGTGATGCTAGGAAATCTTAAAAAGCCTTATGATGATTATCTACTTAACTATATGTATTCACGCCAAAAAGAGTTAATTTTAGAGATAAAAAGAGCCACTAAAAACTTTTAACTCTTTGAGAGTTAATCTATAAATGGTTAATAATACTAGCGTTATATCCTGCGCCAAATCCATTGTCAATATTGACAACACTCACACCGCTTGCACAGCTATTAAGCATCGAAAGTAGGGCTGATAAGCCCCCAAAATTTGCACCATATCCGACACTCGTAGGCACGGCGATGACAGGTTTATCGACAAGTCCACCCACCACACTGGCTAAAGCACCCTCCATTCCTGCGATAACTATAAGCACTTTAGCTTGACGAATCATCGGCAAATATGCGAGTAAACGATGAATACCAGCCACACCAACATCAACGATTTTTTCTACTCTATTCCCTAGAATTTTTGCAGTTTCATACGCTTCTTCAACAACAAATAAATCAGAAGTTCCAGCAGCGATGATGGCGATGTAGCTTTGGGGCTCTATGAGTTCATGCCTTTGAATCGTAATCGTTCTTCCCATAGCATTATATCTAGCCTCTTTATAAATACTTTTCACAGCCTCATATACCTTTAGATCAGCACGTGTTACTAAGATATTACTCCCTTTTTCAAGCATCCGTGCTACAATCTGAGTAATTTGTTCAGGTGTTTTTCCCTCACCATAAATAACCTCAGGATAACCTGTTCGAATGGAGCGATGATGGTCTATCTTCGCAAAACCTAAATCCTCAAAAGGAAGGCTTTTAATTTGCTCCATCGCATGAGCAATCTCTATAGTATTATTTTGAATACCCTCTAAAAGTTTTTGTAGTTCTTCTGTGTGCAATGCTATCGCTCCTGTTCCAAATCTAAGGTTACATGTAAAAAGCCCAGATGCTTTAAATGCGCTACGATAGTATAGTATTCGCTATCTTGTAGCAATCTCACTTTATCTTCTCGCGACATTTCAAGCCGTGCTAATCCTTCATAAAATCGAACTCTAATGCGCCCATATCCTTTTTCAATCATCCATGCCTCAGCTTTTCCCACCATTTCCATAGCCTCAAAAGACAAAGGCTTATCATGAGGAAATCTCGTCAAAAGACACGCATAAGAAGGCTTATCCCATGTGCTTAAACCTAATGCTTTAGAGAGTTCTCTTATTTCAGATTTGGTTAATCCAACATCAAGTAACGGTGTTTGGATAGATAACTCGCATAAAACAACTCTACCGGGTCGGTCTTCAAAGGTATCATCGACATTACTTCCCTCTGCGATATATTTTATTGCTTTTTGATGTCCAAATGCTATAAGATGACTAAATAACGCCTGTTTACAAAGATAACATCGATTAAGAGGATTTGTCTTGATACTCTCCAACAGAGGAAGCGTCATAACTTCATGAGAAGCACCTATCTCTTGAGCAATTCTTTGCGCATCTTCAATTTCCCATGCTGCGATATAAGGGGTAGAGACCGTTATCCCCATAGCTTTTTTCCCAAGCACATCATGCGCTACTTTTAATAAAAAAGAGCTATCAACGCCTCCTGAAAAAGCAACGACTAGACTTTTGAGTGAAGCTATATTGTGTTTTAGCTGTTCGTATTTAGTATACATTGTTGCTCCATTGCCCTATGTACTTCATCATATATCTTCATTATGGGAACATGGTGAGCCAGTGCGGCTACTTTACAATCTTCATATTCTGCCTTATACCGTAGCATCTTTTCTTCTTGATACGTGCATTTGATATGAATAGTCCCATAATGAGTTTCCAAGAGAACTATGTCGCGTTTTAACGCTATCTTTTGAACCACTTGTCGTCGTAATCCTATCGAAGTAGTTTCTTGAAGTATTAAATCAATGATGGCTGCTTCTTTTTCAACACAACTCAGCACACTAAGCTTCACGCCTAAACGATTTTTTTTAGTGGTGATAGCGGTTGTAAACACATCAAGAGCACCTGCATCAAAAAGTCTCTCTTGCGCATAGGCTAAGATTTCTGGACTCATATCATCGATATTAGTTTCTAAAAGAATCTCTTCATGCAAAAAAGTTGCGAGCTTTACTTCGCCGAGTATCAAACGCAGTACATTGGGGATTTCAAAACTTCTTGTTCCCAATCCATAACCAATTTTTTCAACTATAAAATCAAGCTTTTCATCAAAAGCCTCTACATTAACCGCTAAAATAGCTGCTCCCGTAGGAGTTGTTGTTTCAAAATTCACACGTCCCAATGTCACTGGAACATTTTTAAGAATAGCCAATGTAGCAGGAGCGGGAATAGGGATAATGCCATGCGCGCACGTTACAAAACCTCCCCCTAATTCCACTTTTGACGCTATAATTTTGTCTACATGTAAAGCTTCCAAACAAATAGCAGCACCGACAATATCAACAATAGAATCAACAGCACCCACCTCGTGAAAACAAACTTCATGAGGTGTCTTGCCATGAATTTTAGCTTCAGCTTCAGCAATGCACCAAAACATAGCAATACTTCGTTTTATAATAGATGAACTCAGGGTACTTTTGGAAATAATACTTTCGATATCTGCAAAAGTGCGATGATGATGATGGTGGTGGTGACTATGCTGATGACCATGGTGATGGGTGAGCTTAACATCAACCTTCGTCCCAGCAATACCATTTTTGATACCTTTTTGAATATCAAGTACATATTCCCCACTCAAAGGTAGCTTGTTAAGCTCTTTTACAAGGTACTCTTCTTTAATACCAAGATCAATCATCGCCCCTAAATGCATATCTCCACTAATACCACTAAAACAATCATAATATAAAACTCTCATCAATTTCCCTTACTATAAGGCGATTTTAGGAACGGTAATCGAACCAAAAGGTAAAACAATGACTGTTGCGTCCTTTCCTTTTTGAGCAATAGCATCTTCTAATGCTTTTACTAAATCATGATAGGGTTTAAGGTGAACCGCTCTCATCTGTTCATCGCTTAAATCACTTACAGCCCAACTTTGAGCCCAAAGATTGATTTCAGCCATTTTTGCGGCTTTATGATAACCTAATTTGTACTGACATTTAATTTTATCTAGCACCGCTTGAGCGCTGTTTGCAGAACTCATCAATTTAAAAAATCCTTCTTCACCAATGCCCGTACGACATTTTGCCACCATAATTAAAATACCGTCTTTTTTCAGTGCAAGTTTGCCATTATCAAGCGCTTTTTGTGATTGATAAAGGTCTATATCCATAGGGTAGGGAGCAACAGAGATAACGATATCTGCTTTTTGCGGAATAGTGACGCAGAAAACTTCATCCGCTTTATTAATTCCCGCGTAAAGTGAATCACTCAAATCCCCCGCTGTAACGGTACAAATATCATGGTCACTGTCCAAAACTGTCATAATGGCAAAGATATCAATATCTTTAAGCACTCCCATAGCATCCATCATATCTTCATGGACAGGGTTACCTTTGAGAGAAAGAGCTTGTGCATTTTCGCTTAAAGCTAAAAGATGGTTTTGCTCAATCGTTTCAAACGCTGCCACACCAGGTAAAAATGCTTTTCTACCCCCTGTATAACCCGCAAAATAGTGAGGCTCAACTGAGCCAATAGCGCATACTTTTTTAGCAGTTGCTACAATTTTATTGAGATACATTTCGGTGCCATTGGTGGATGTTCCAAGATAAACCATCTCATCTTTCCTAGCATCATGACTCCACAAACGATTTTTTTCTTTTAAATCCTCATAAATCTCTTTGCCTAATATAAAATGCCATTCTTCTTCGCTAGGCGCCCTATGGCAACCTGTTGCCACGATGAAATAAATATCTTTATCTTTAATTTTTGGATACATTCGAGCAAGTACTTTACGCGTAGGAGTAGGTCGTGTACCATCATTGACTATAAATACAATACGCTCTTTAGTATCACAAAACTCATCAAAAGATACTTTACCAAGAGGAGTTGATAATGCCTCATCTATCGCTTTATTGTAATCAATTTTTGGGACACTATTGGGGTTATACACACCTACTAATTGCTTATAGTCTATTTCAACCGTAAATTTTTCATCTTTTCCATATCCAACTGAAACCTGCATACAATATCCTTCATCACATTTATTTTTGACCAAAAAAACCTTATCAAAAATTTCACATTAACATTGAAAAATTTATTTTTGATTAGAAATTTTTGTAGATAAAAAGAACTTTAGGGAGAGAATCCATCCATCATGGATTCTCTTTTTACATGTAAACGCTATTCAAAAACTTCGTATTTAGCACGACCAATTTTATAAAGGTCAGCACCAAAAGTGTCATTGATAACGGTTAATGGAAAATCAACTACTTCAAGTCTTCTAATAGCTTCAGGTCCTAATTCTGGATAAG
>JAFLKZ010000167.1 GCA_019162915.1 Campylobacteraceae bacterium | reverse complement strand
ATCATAAAATCTAAATTTCTTATAGGCCACAGTAATGCCCAACAAAGATACGAAGATATTAACACCTAACAAGAGCCACTCTGTTTCATGGCTTACATGTAAAGCTTTGCCATGCCATTCTCCTAGCCAATTTCCAAGAAGATTGATACTCCCAAAAAGCTCAGGGATACCTATAAAACCAGCCAATAGTGAGCCCATTGCTAACACAATTAATGGTGCTTTCATCATCCATGAGACGTCATGCAAATGCTTTACATGTAAAAAGTTTTGTCCCTCAAAAACCACAAAAAAGAGTCTAAACATATAGTAAGCTGTCAAAATAGCACTCACAAGCGCCATTCCCCAAATGAGATATTCACCCTTGGCAAACGCAACAAGCAAAATCTCATCTTTACTAAAAAATCCTGCAAAAGGAGGAACTCCACTAATCGCAAGGGTTGCTATGAGCATGCACACATAAACAACAGGAGCGAGGCTTCGCATACCCCCCATTTTAAAGATGTTTTGCTCATGATGCAACGCTACGATAATAGCACCTGCACCCATGAAAAGAAGTGCTTTAAAAAACGCATGGGTAAAAACATGAAAAAGAGCAGTACTATAAGCACCAAGTCCTACGGCGATAAACATATAGCCTAGTTGTGACATCGTAGAGTATGCCAATATCTTTTTAATATCGCTCTGCTTCGTCGCAATGACTGCCGCAAAAAGTGCACTAAACGCCCCAATGTAAGCGATAAAATGTCCGATAGAGGGAATAAGGTCATATATAAAATTAAATCTTGCCACCATGTAAACGCCCGCCGTTACCATCGTAGCAGCATGAATCAGTGCAGAGACAGGAGTAGGACCTGCCATGGCATCGGGAAGCCAAACATACAGTGGTATTTGAGCAGATTTACCCATTGCCCCTATAAAAAGCGCTATCCCGATAACTTGAAGGGTAAAAAGAGGAATCTGATCGATGCGAGAGTGAATACTTGCATAATCAAATCCATAATCAGCACAATAAAAAAAGAGTATCGCCAATCCAATGACAAAACCAAAATCTCCCACGCGGTTAACGATAAAAGCCTTATTACCAGCCATAACATTGTGTGGATCTTGAAAATAAAAACCAATCAAAAGGTAAGAACATAGTCCAACCCCTTCCCATCCGATAAACATAATCAAAGGACCATCCGCTAGAACCAAAAGAAGCATTGAGCTTAAAAATAAGTTGAAGTAAAAGAAAAATTTACCATAACCTGCATCATCGCACATATAAGCAGAGGCATAAATATGGATAAGTCCTCCCACAAAAGTGATAAACAAAACCATAAAGATAGAAAGTTTATCGCCTAAAAATCCCATATAAACATCATAGGTATCAAGACTAAGCCACATATAAGGCTTATATATCAAAACTTGATCGGTATTTGCTATCTCAAAAAAAAGCATACCGCCTAGTAAAAAACTCAAAAAAGGTGCACTAAGGGCAGGAATCGTAAACCAAAGTTTAGAGATCGAGCACTTGGTGATAGAGTACATGTAAGCTAAGCCTATGAAAACGGATGAGCAAAGAGGGATAAGAATAATCCAAGCTAATGCAGCATTCATAAAGATTCCTTTTGCGAAAGCGCTACAAATATATCCGAATCAAGCGATTTTCTACGTTTGTACAACACGACAATTAACGATAAAAAAACTGCCGCTTCAGCCGCCGCAACCGCGATAACCATCATCGCAATAATTTGAGAAGACATCGAATGATAATGGTTGCTTAAGGTAACAAAAATAAGGTTAATAGCACTCAACATCAGTTCAATAGACATATAAATCACAAAAATATTTTTACGGCTAATGACACCTAAAAGACCAATCGATAAAAGTATCATCGCGACTACAAAATAAGGAAACAAAGAACCCTCAATCATACCTCATCCTTTCTGCCAAATACCACTGCCCCAATTAAGGCGACCAAAAGAAGAATGGATATCAACTCAAATGGTAAAAGCCATTGGTTAAAAAGTTCCCATCCCAAAGTTTTAATACTTCCAAAATCAGTTTCTAAAGGAATATTTTGCGAAGATGGCATCTTATAAAAAGCCCTTAATACTAAGATATTAAAAGGAATTAAACAGACAAAGCCAACGACCATCGCTGGATATTTATGTGGCTCTTTAGGTAAATTTGACTCTTTGACATTTAAAAACATAATGATAAAAATGAGCAGCGTAATAATGGCACCCGCATACACAATAATCTGAACCATAAATAAAAATGAAGCACTTAAAAGAGCAAAAAGACCCGCAAGGGCGATAATGGTCAAGATAAGACTTAGCGCACTATGGACAGGTTGATGAAAAAGTATCATGCCTATGGCACCTGCTATGGCAAAAAAAGCAAGTAAGAAGAAAACAATATCTAACATTCTTTATCCTTCATGCTTTGATGGGAAAGTAACCGCTCTTTGGTCAATAAAAAATCTTCCCTTTTTTGTGCCACAAAACTAAAAATGCCACTATCCATGCGAATAGCGTCACAAGGACAAGCCTCCACGCAACCGCCACAAAAAACACACTCCAACAAATCTATCGTAAAAATTTTAGGTCGTTTCTCATCCACACCATCAGTTCTCTCTTCTGCTTCGATAAAAATACACTCCGCAGGACATGCCGTTGCACACATAAAACATGCCACACATCGCTCACTTCCATCTTCACGCTTGGTCAAAAGATGCACACCCCGATAACGTGAGGTTATATCTTGGGGCATTTCTTCTGGATAATTAAGCGTTTTAATATTGGAAGTATCTTTAAGATTTTTAAAAAAATGTGAAAAAGTAACTTTCATACCACTCAAAATAGCAGGAAGATAAATTCTATCTTTAAAACTTCCACCCTCTCGTTTAATGATTTTTATGCCCATATTAAACCCCTAACACAACAACAACGGTTGCTGTCACAAAGATATTAGCGATGGACAAAGGGATTAAAACCTTCCATCCTAAATCTTGTAATTGGTCATATCTAAACCGAGGTAACGTCCATCTTACCCATACAAAAACAAAATTCATCAAAAGAAGTTTGATGGCAAAAGTGACTATTTGGATAATGGCCGTTGCGATATTTGTTCCCGTTTCTTCTAATCCAATCCACAATAAAAAGACCAGCAATGAGATGATAACTATATTGATAAGCAGTAAACCTTTGGTTAAAATCTTGCTTTCTCTATTGCGAATATTCTCTTTATCAATCCATTGATTGTTTTTACCAATCCACCTTGCAAAAAGAAAACTCACCAAAGGAATAACAACGACTAAAAAAGCAATCACTCCCGTCATATTTTCTTTGAGTACCTGTGTATTAAGCCAAGGAAGGTGATAACCACCCAAAAAAAGTGTGACGATTAAAGCACTTGAAGCACTCATGGCCACATATTCCCCAACAAAAAATAGACCAAAACGCATCGCGCTGTACTCTGTATGAAATCCGCCCACCAGTTCACTCTCCCCTTCTGCTAAATCAAAAGGAGTACGGTTAGCTTCTGCAAAAGCCGTCACGATAAAGATAATGGCGGCGAGTGGTTGCATCAAAATACCCCACGCGGGGATAAAACCAAAGAGTAATGTTCCTTGATAAGCAACCATATCACCCAAATGAATAGAACCATAGGTAATCAAAATGGAAACCAAAGAGAGCCCCATCGCCGCTTCATAACTAATGACTTGCGCCCCCGCTCTAATCGCGCCTAAAAGTGAATATTTATTATTACTAGCCCAACCACCGAGCATAATGCCATAAACACTCAAGCCCGCAAACGCCAAAAACCAAAGAATTCCTAAATCAATAGGCAACCCTTGCATCATAAATATTTGGTCACCGATTTTTAAATCATCCGCAAAAGGCATCACCATAAACGTTAAAAAAGCGGAACTAAAAACAATGACGGGTGCGAGAGAAAAGAAAAAACTCTCTTTGATGGATTTGGGTTCAAAATCTTCTTTAAAAACAAGTTTTAGCATATCTGCAAATGACTGTATTAAACCGCCCAATCTAATCCCGTTGATATGACATCGATTAGGGCCTAGTCTATCTTGGATGAAGCCTGCTACTCTTCTTTCTATCCATACCAAAATGGGAGCGGCTCCGAGTGAAAAGAGAAGTGCCAAAATGATATTGACTAAAACGACGCCAACTAGAATGGCATTCATAGGACTATCTTTAGAGAAGTGTTTTGCAACGCATGATAATCTATGCCCGCTAAGGTATCAAAAGCAACCAGTTCTTCATCCCAAACATCTTTACATGTAAAGATATTGTCACCCAAAATCGTCCCTAATAATTCTAAAAGTGTTTTATGTTCACTGTTGTGGGTGATGGCACATTTGCTGTATTGGACAAAACCATCATTATTAATAAATGTTCCAGCACGCGCTGTGTGTGAAGCGATAGGCAGTAATAGCTCTAACTCATCAGAGGCAGAAGGGCAATACGCACAAAGCATCGCTAAACTTTTATCAAACCCACTTTGTTGAACGAGCGCTGTATCTTTACGCCCCACGAGCAAAACAAAGTCCACCGCGCTTAAATCTTCTCTAAAACTCTCTTTTGTGCTATTAATGCCTAAAACTTTGAAGCTTCTAGCATTCGGTGAAAGGTCGTTACACTTTAAAAAAGTATCACCGAAGCTTTCATCATTATTTCCCTCTTCATAACCACTAAGTTTCATTCCATAAAGTTTTGTAAGTTTTTGTAATCGCACCATTTCTTCCAAACTCAGCGTCGAGGAGAGGAGTATTAACGTTTTGCTCAGATGTCTTTTGATGAGTCTAAGTAATTTTCCCTCAGCATATTCATATTCACTGATTTTTCCTCGAATATGGGGGTGAAAATTTCTATTGTCATTCTCTTTGGTATAACTAAGCCTTCCCACATCACAGATAAAATAACCATTAACTTTATCATTAAAACGTGGACGATAACGATAAATCATCTCATCTTTGTATTTTTCTTTATGATGGTCAACAAAAATAGAACATCCACGAGCACATCTATCACAAATGGCTTCTTGTGATTTTAAAAACCATACCCGTTGTTTAAAACGAAAATCTTTACTCGTCAACGCACCCACAGGACATAAATCAACAATATTCATTGCGTAAGGATTATGCAGTGGATTATTTGGAAAAGTCGTAATCACGGAGTGGTCTGCTCTAGAGAGAACCCCTAGCTCATTGGTTTTAGTAATGTTTTTGGTAAATCTCACGCATCTCGTACAAAGTACACATCGCTCTTGGTCTAAAACGACATTTGCCCCTAAATCGACTCTTTTTTGCCCATGTACTTTGGGCGTTGAAAGCCTACTATCATAAAGCCCGACATCCATGTAATAATTTTGAAGTTCGCACTCACCCGCTTGATCGCAAATAGGACAATCTATCGGATGGTTGATAAGTTCTAACTCTAGCATGGAGCGTTTAACACGGTCTATATTTGCACCTTTCGTGCGAATAATCATGCCATCTTTAATAGGGGTATCACAGGCAATCTGAGGACGTTTTTGTCCCTCGATTTCCACCATGCACATCCGACAATTACCATCTTTCCCCAAAGAAGGATGATAACAAAAATGAGGAATATTAATATTATTTGCTAAAAGCTCTTCGATAAGAAGTGCGCCATCTTGAGCCATTATAACTTTTCCGTCAACCGTTATATTTGCCATAAAATTTTATAACCTTCATTGGAAATCAGACTTAAAAGACTTTTTTCAAAACTATACCGTGAGGCTCAGACCAACGGGAGGATTTGTCCGCTAAGGGGTAGTTTTGAAAAAAGTCTTTTTACCTATTCATTACTTCAAAATACTGTTATATTAAGTATAATTTGAATGCAATGGTAATCTGTTTTTAACACTGTTTTAATCATACCATGTTAAACTGTAAGAATTGTGTCAAAAGGAAAACTGCCTTATGAATCGTACTAAATTTATAAAAATTTTTGTAATAGAGTTGCTTATGGTTACACTTATTGGAGGATACTTCTTTATTGATTCTAGTGATGTCTATAAATGGTGGGTAGGGTCGACTAATTTTGTTACATATAAAGAACAGTGCAATCTCAACGAAAGCAGTTGCAATGTCATTTTAAGTGATGGAAATGCTCTCGAATTTGAAATAAATCCTAAACCCATTCCACTTATGAAACCACTTATATTTCGGGTTAAAACCTCTGATTATAGTACTCCTTTTATAGAAATAAAACTCTTCGCAACTAATATGAATATGGGCTTTCACACTTTTAAACTTTACGCCAAAAATAATGGAACTTATGAAGGAGAAGGTATGTTGCCCACCTGTGTCGTTGGAGATATGAAATGGCAAGCTAACATCATCATCAATCAACCCTCTAAGAGTATAGGGGCGATATTTAACTTTCAAACCCAAAAGTAACATATTTTATACATATTTGGAACCTAGAAAGTATTTTATTTAGCTATACTTTTTCCTTTAAAATAAGCCTTATGTAGTAGGAGAATATAAACGTGTCAATCACCCAAATTAATAATGAACTACGCTTTGATGAAAATCTTTTTATCGTTTCTAAAACCGATCTAAAGGGAAATATTACTTATGCCAATGATCTTTTTATAGCAATTTCAGGATACACTGAAAAAGAACTTATTGGTGCCCCTCACAATATTTTGCGTCATCAAGATATGCCCAAAGTTGTCTTTAAACTCTTATGGGACAAGATACAAACAGGTGAAGAAATATTTGCATATGTTAAAAACCGTACAAAAGATGGAAAATACTACTGGGTTCATGCCTATATAACTCCTATTTACAATAATAAAAGCAACAAAATCATAGGTTACCATTCTGTTAGGCGTTCTCCTAGCTCTGAGGGAATTGCAATTGTCGAACCTATTTATAAAAAAATGATTGAAGCAGAAAAAAATGGCGGGATACAAGCTTCAATGGCAATTTTAACCAATACGCTATCTCAATTAAAGGTAAGTTATGATGAATTTATCCTCGCCTACGAATAAAAGATCATCCCTCTCATGGGTTCAATATGCCAATATTTTTTCTCTTATAGCATTTGCATTAGCTTTTATCCTCGAAGTATCCTTCAATGGTTTTCACTGGATACAGTTAATTAATCTTACGAATTTTGCGCTAGGGTGGTTTATGTTCGTTAATATCCGTAAAGTGCAGAAAACACTTCACTCTCTTTCAGATATTATTTACGATAGTGCTAGAGGAAGTCTACATGGTAGAATTGTCAATATTGATGATGGCGGAGAACTCAAAGCACTTTGCTCCAACATGAACTCTCTTTTAGATAATTTTGAATTGATGACCAAAGAGATTAAAGCTGCTATCCTCAGTGCATCAAAGGAAGACTTTAGCCGTAAAATTCTGAAAAAAGGAATGCATGGCGAATTTAGGGAACAAACTGAGGTGATTAACAAAGCCGTCAATGCTATGAAGACAACTCACGAATTTATCGCTAAAAATATACTCAATGCAGAGATTGCGCAAATCAGTAGTAGTTCTAATGATTTTACAACGGTACAAGAAAATCTCTCTTCCATTGTGGAACAACTTAAAGATATCGCGAATGATGGCAAAACTTATGCCCAAGAGACGAAGGGAAGTTACGTTAACCTTAGAAATACCATAGACAAAATAAACTCTTTAGTTGAATTTGTTAATCACAATGAAAAAAGTATCAGTGTCTTGGTACAGCGAACAAAAGAAATTAGTAATGTGGTAGAAGTCATCAATGATATCGCTGATAAAACAAATCTTCTAGCACTTAATGCTGCGATAGAAGCTGCACGTGCAGGAGAACACGGTCGTGGTTTTGCTGTTGTTGCAGATGAAGTACGCAAACTAGCAGAAACAACACAAAAAGCAACCGCTGAGATAGAAGTCTCCATCAAAATGCTCCACCAAGAAACATGTGAAATAGAATCAAATGCTACCTATATGAAAAAAGATGCTGATGATTCTAGTAAAACCTTGGATAATCTCAGTTCAACTTTTGATGATCTTATAGGGCATTCTAATACTACTTCTAACAATATAAACGCTATGCAAAGAACTATCTTTATCACCCTTGCCAAAATGAATCATGCAATCGTTAAGTCAAATGCGTACAGTGCGGTCTATGTCAATAATAAAGATACGCATTTTGACACACATGAATCATGTAGCCTAGGAAAATGGCATAAAGAAGAAGGTAAAACAACTTTTGGAGGAATCGCAAACTACGATGCCATGCTCAAACCGCATACCCATCTACATCAGCATATCTTAGAAATTTCGCAATATATTCAATCGAGTTCTACTAATCTTTTAGCAGAAAAAGAAGCTATCATTACTTTATTTAAAGCCATAGAGAAAGAGAGTCAAGAACTATTTGCGACATTAGATATGATGGTAAAAGAAAAAAATAAAGCAGCATAAGAAGTGTATCCTATGAACTCAACTGTTTTAACCACGGAGTCCATTCCTATTCTACTAAGGCGACTAGCAATCCCCTCCAGTTTAGGAATGGTATTTAATACGCTTTATAATGTGGTTGATACCTACTACGCAGGATTGCTCTCTACCGAGGCCCTCGCAGCCCTTTCATCAAGCTTTTTTCTCTTTTTTGTCATTGTAGGCTTAGGGTATGGTGGAAGTACTGCCTTAACAGCACTCATTGGCAATGCACTGGGAAGAAAGCATCCTCGATATGCGGGGTTGATTGCCAAAAAAGGACTTGTATTGGTACTTTTTTTGGGAATGATTTTAGGACTTCTAGGCTATATCAGTGCACCTACAATGCTAAGACTTATTGGCGTTGTAGCGCTTTATCATACTTTAGCCCTTGAATATATTCAAATTATTCTAGGAGGAACCGTACTATTTTTTGCTAACTTTGCACTCAATGGTATCTTAGTTGCCACAGGTGATACTAAAAGTTACCGCAATACCCTTTTGTTTGGTTTCATTGCCAATATGCTTCTCAATCCTCTCTTTATGTATGGATGGGGATTTATCCCTGCTATGGGCATCGGAGGCATTGCCGCTTCTACGGTTCTCATTCAAGGCATCAATGCACTTTACTTGTTGCAAAAATCGATACACACAGGACTTATCTCTTTTGAGACACTTCAATGTTTTTATCCTGATTGGCGCATTTATAAAAACCTTATTGCACAAGGGTTAGCTCCTGGACTTAATATGCTCATGATGTCTTTTGGCTCATTAATAGCGCTCTATTTTGTAACCGAATATGGATATAAAGCAGTAGCCGGATACGGCATCGGATACCGTGTTGAACAACTCCTTCTTCTCCCGGCACTTGGCATTAGTAGTGCCACATTAAGCTTAGTTTCCATCAACATGGGAGCAGGGAAAATTGAGCGTGTGCGAGAAATTATCTTTGCGGCATTAAAGTATGGCTATACCATTTCACTGGTTGGCATTATAGTTTTGTATGCACTAGGAGAATGGCTGATTGGAAGATTTGATAGTGACCCTGAAGTGATTGCTTTTGGCATTCACTATCTTTTAGTGATGGTTTTTGTCTTTTTTGGTTTTGTTACCCATTTTGTTTGCGTTGCCACCTTGCAAGGAATGAAGCATCCTGCTATGATTTTTTATATTGGTGCTTATCGTCAGTTAATCGCACCTCTCATTTTTTTCACTTTGATTGCTAAGATATGGGAACTTTCTTTTATATGGCTTTGGATTGGACTTGCCTTTATCGTTTATTCTTCTGCCGTTATTATTTTATGGCATACATTCAAAGTTATCAAAAAGCACGATACATCTATGTTATAATATGAGAAATATTTAAGGAGCCTATCATGCAAGTTGGATCAGCACTTAACACCATCAACTCTATCAACCAGCACAAAACAAACAGTGAGAATATTTTGGCAAAAATAGGAGCTACGAGAGAACTCAGTGGCAAAGATAATGCCAGTCTTATGATTTCCAATAGCCTCAATTCTCAAATGTCAACGTTCACCCAAGAAATTCAAAATGAAAATGACAAAATTGGTATGTTACAAATAGCCGATGGAGCACTTCAAAATATTAGTGATAACACTCTAAAACTCGAGGAACTTTCTGTTCGCAACAACAATGCAGCCTTAAATTCTCATCAAAAAAATATGCTCAACGCTGAGTTTCAAGCAACTCAAAAAACCATAGAAGACATCACTTCAAACACGAGTTATAATGGTCAATCACTCTTTGGAGAAAGTTCACCTTTACAACTAAATTCCCTCCAAACCGATAAACTCTCTATCGATGATCAAACTAGTATCAGTGATTTAAAACAACAAGTTGATGGACTTTTTTCAGAAGTAGGCGCATCCATGCAAAGTGCAAGTTCAAGTGTTAATACACTACTCTCGTCCCTCACCAATGCTACATCAAGTTACGCTAATATCTCGGAAGAACCGATGGATGTCAAAATTAGCAACTTATCGGCGAGCAATACACAGCTAACCGCCTCTTTAATAGCACAGTCCCATAGTACACAACTCATGCAACAACAAATGGGCTTTTTACTTCAATAATTCTCATAGGGAAGTCAATCACTTCCCTATGG
>JAFLKZ010000180.1 GCA_019162915.1 Campylobacteraceae bacterium | reverse complement strand
AGAGAAAGAGCCTTCTATTTTTGGTTTAAAAACAATGCCTTCATTTAAACTAGCATAACCACTGATTCCCATTTTAAACACTGGTAATTTTGTTTTGAAGAGTGTTTTTTTGTTGTGTTGAAAAAATTTATTCATAACGACAATCAGACCGATATCCATATTTTCAGTATCGTTTTTGAGTGTTTTTCTAGGGTTTGTTTCAAAGTAATCTATCATCACATTGATATGACGGTTGTTGTAGCTTTTAATCTTTTCAAGAGCCTTTGAATACGTTGGATTAATCACCTTTACATGTAATCTTTTACTGTTAAGTTTAGAGTGCAATAACAAGGCGTCATTGACTAGCGCATCTATCTCTTTGTCATTCATGCTGAGCATATCTACGAGGCAATAGATACTACTTCCAAAGGGTGAGGGAAACTGTCCCAATTCTTTTTTGACACTTTTAAAAACACTTTGAAGCACTTTAGGATCACCAATGGTGAGCAGTAAATCATTGGGTAAAATCATCAGTGTGGGACGTGGTAAGATGAAAGTGTTGGCTCTGTAAATAGCAGCTATTCTCCACTTACTTTGCTCAATCGATGCTAAATGTCTATAAACATACGAGCTTCCAACCGGTACAGAAACTTCCATAACCTCGCCAATACCTAAACCAATATTTTGTGCAACAATAGGCACTCCTGGGAGATGGTCTTTAAATCTTGATGCTAAAATATCGATAGAATTAAGTGCAAAAAGACGATTATCTTCAATTTTCAAGTTCCACCTGTCCATCAAAACAATACGAACTTTGGTATCAATTTGTCGAATGTTTCTATACGTTGCCATCACATCAAGTTCATCAGAAAGTATAATCATGATTTGAAAAAATTGTTCATTGAGTACGATTGAGAGTTTTTCAAAACTGGTGGGGTCAAACTCAAAAAATTTAAAATTTTCAGGACGCTTTTTAGGAAGCGTGTCTTCTTTGTAAGTGATAACGGAGTAGTTGTTTTCTCCAGCTTCTGTCTCTATAACTCTTTCTAAAAATTGTTTTGCTAGAATACCATCAGCGATAATAAGAATTTTCTTCATTGTTCAATACACCTCATAAAATTAAAGGACATTATACCAAAATGGAATTTCAAATAGATAAGACCGATGGATTAGCTAGGGCTTGTACCATTAAAACAGCGCATAGCACCATTCAAACACCTGTTTTTATGCCAGTAGGAACAGTAGGAAGTGTGAAAAGCTTAGATGCTAAAGATATGAGTGAAGAGTTAGGCGCACAAATCATTTTAGGCAATACTTACCATCTTTATCTTCGCCCCAATGACAAAGTGATTAAGCATTTCGGCGGATTGCATGGATTTACAAAATTTCCCAATAGTTTTTTAACCGATAGTGGTGGATTTCAAGCTTTTAGCTTAAGTGATATCTCAAAAGCTGATGAAAATGGCATCACTTTTAAAAGTCATATTGATGGCTCATCACATTATTTTACACCTGAATTTGTGCTTGACATACAGTACAATTTAAACTCTGATATCATGATGATTTTAGATGATCTTGTTGCCCTTCCTGCCACGCAAGAACGTATAGCACTCTCTATCAAACGAACTACGAATTGGGCAAAACGTGCCATTACTTATCACAAACAAAAGCAAAGTGAAGGGATTGGTGTGCATCAAAATATCTTTGCCATCATTCAAGGTGGAACCGATGAGGCGTTTAGAAAAATTAGTGCAACAGAGCTTTGTGAATTAGACTTTGATGGTTTTGCTATTGGTGGATTGAGTGTGGGTGAAGTTAATGCTGATATGTACGAAACAGTTGCCTATACAACACCACTCATGCCTCAACATAAACCTCGTTATCTGATGGGGGTGGGAACACCTGAGGATTTAGTCGAAAACGTAGAGCGTGGTGTCGATATGTTTGACTGTGTGATGCCTACTCGAAATGCACGAAATGGCACACTTTTTACCACTTTTGGAAAGATAAACATCAAATCTGCACGATTTCAACTTGATACTGACCCGATTGATCCCGCGTGTGATTGCTTTACATGTAAGAACTATTCACGTGGATATTTGAGTCATCTTTTCCGTGCTCGTGAATTGACCTACTTTAGACTGGCTTCTTTGCATAATTTGCATTATTATCTTAGCCTCATGAAGCAGATGCGAGAAGCGATTTTAAAAGGTGAATTTGCTACATTTAAAAAAGAGTTTTATACCAAACGAGGCAAATAATGCGCTACACCATTGATGTCAAAGAGGATTTTGAACGGAGTTTACTTTTTTGGTTAGATAGATTTATCAAGTCAAAACTCACGTCACTTTCCAACCGACACGTGGAAGAAAACGAAAAATTATCAGTCATTATTGGAGCTTTAAACAGAGGCTCCAAAACGATGATGGATTTGAAAAACCTCTCAAAAGAAGCTCGTAACATTGGGCTTATAGGCATCAATCTTTACATCAGCCCACTTGAAAAATTTTACCATTATCTCGTAGCCATGGGGATGAGTAGTCTTAAAGAGATAGATGAAGAGTTGTTAAGTGAGTTTTTAGCTTCTCAAACAGGCTCACTCTCTGATGCGACTAAAAAAAATTATCGTATGGCTTTAGTCTCTTTTTTCAAATTTATCGACAAGCAAAATGAAGATACACAAGGCGGTTCCCATCAGTTTCGCATTGAGCTTAAAAACTGGGGTGGACTAGGCGGTAAAAGAGGCGAAAAACTTCCTGCACACATGTACAAAGAAGAGTTAGGTCGTTTTTTTAAAGCTATCGACGAAACTGAGTTCAAACCATACGCACAAGCTAAAAATAGACTGCTCATTAAAATCATTCTTTATACGGGAATGCGGGTGAGTGAAGCGCTGGGGCTAAGACTGAAAGATATCGTCAAAGAAGGCGAATATACCGTATTTCAGATACGCGGAAAAGGGAATAAACCTCGCATCGCTATGATCAAAAGTGTGCATATTCAAAAAGATTTTGATGAGTGGATGGGCATTCGAAGTCCAGCCCTTCCCCTGTTGTTTCAAAGTCGTACATGTAAACCTTTAACCCAAGCGTATGTGAGTTATATTATGGAAAAAATGCTTCTTAACGCAGGGATAAGAAAAGAAAAAAACGGTGCGCACATGTTGCGCCATACCTTTGCAACCTTACTTTATCAAAAAAATAGAGACTTAATCCTTGTACAAGAAGCACTTGGTCACGCAGACTTGAATACCTCACGGATTTATACTCATTTTGATAAAGAAAGACTCAAAGTTGCAGCAGACACCATGGATGATATGCAATGAAATATTTATTTGACAAAGTTGATAGTTTTTACCTTTCCGATATTAAAAATGAAACACACCCTTCTATTTTCATTGAAGAGCGTGAATATGATATCTTGATTTTAGCCTTGCCTTGCGAGGATAATATCTCAAAGATGGAGTCACATGCTTTTGTGTTTGACAAAGAGTCTTATTATTACTTCGATAAGGTAAAAGGTGAATTTATCAATTTTGAAACGATGCAACATGTGTATCAATTTTTAAATGAGAAAACCAATAAAGTAATGAAGATTGTCGCTAAGATAAATGAAAGTATCGATGATATGGAAGAAAAGCTTTATGACAACGTCCATCTTTCGCATTTTATGCACTACTGGCTCACTAATAAAAAAGATTTAAGTCGCATCAATAGAATTTTGATGTTGGGAATTGATGTGTTAGATGATTTTATCATGAGATACCTCAAGGAAGAGGATTTTTTGGCTATTCATTTTAAAGATATTCACGAGCATATCAGTAGAACTTCAAGGTCAACGCTTCTAGCGATGGATAAATTAAACAACCTTTATAACTTTTACACGAGTCGAAATAATGAAAAAATGAACAAAACGATTTATTTATTGACTATTTTTTCGGGCATTTTTTTACCACTACATCTCATCGTTGGTTTTTTTGGTATGAATACCGCTGGGCTTCCTTTTGATGGCATTTCCTACGCCACAAACTGGGTTATGGTAATGATGGTGAGTTGTGCCAGTGTTGTGGGTGCTTTAATCTTGTGGTATAGAAGAAAGTTGTAGTAAAAAATTATTTAATAGTATGCTTTTTAGGGTAGTCAAAGAAAAGTACTTTGCCACTATCTTCGCCAATTTCGCTAAAGCTTTTAACATCAAACTCTATGCAAACGATAGCACATGTTGGGATGTTACTGAGTATTGCACCACTTAGCATTTCGCCTACTTCTGTTATCTCAGGGTTGTGTCCAATGATGAAAATAGACTTGTATTTATCTTCTATTTGGTGAATGAGTGTTAGGTACTTTTCATAAGAACTATCGTATAAATCGTCTACAAAATGAACTTCTTTTTTAGGACAATCCACTATTTTTGCTAATTCTTTAGCCGTTTTAGAAGCTCTTTTGGCAGGACTAGCATAAATAATGTCAGGTTTAACATCAAATACATGAAGTCTTTTACCCATAAATATGACATCTCTCTCTCCACGTCTGCTCAGTGGTCTTGAAAAGTCATCCAATTCCTCTTCTTTCCAGCTAGACTTTGCATGTCGTATCAAGTATATTTTCTTCATTCACGCCCCTAAAATTATTGGTATATTATAGCTTTATTATATGACATTAAAATAAAAAATTTTCAGTAGACCAGTTTAAAACTAATCGTCTATTGATAGCAAATGAAGGTAAATCTTCTCTTAAAAAAACTTCCAATCGCTTAATACCATAATCATCAAGCCCTAATTCATAGGATAAACGATTGATCATTATCATCATCTGTTTGGCTGAGGTTTTATCAAATGCCTTGCCACCCTCTTCTTCAAAATACATTTTTTCATCACTTACATAATTAAATTGCAAAGCATTTTCGTTTACATGTAAAGACATGGATACTCCATTAATTTTTTATTTAAGACTAGAATTTTCCAAAACTATTTCGTGAGGCTTAGCCCAATGGGATGATTTGTCCTCTAAGAAATAGTTTTACAAAATTCTACTATTCCCTTAATGATGTTTATTTACATGTAAAGGTTTTTGTCTTCTTTCGTTACCATCAAAAAAGTCAATAAAAATGAGATACAAGCAATGCCTGCTCCCACAAAAAAGACAGCACTGTTGGAATAAATCCACAAAATACCAAGCGTAACAGGTAAGAAGACAGCGGCAATGTGGTTGATAGCAAATCCTACACCTGAAGTGACTGCGATGTCTTTAGGATCAGCTATCTTTTGGAAATAGGTTTTAAGGGCGATAGCGATGGTAAAGAAGATATTGTCAAGGACGTAGAGGATGACTGCCATCTCTTTAGTTTGGGCTAAGCCGTAGAGGATAAAGATAATGACAATACAAAGATACTCAAGACGTAAAGAGAGTTTTTCACCAAATCGCTCGATGAGTTTGCCTGCGTATGGTGCTGCAAACATGTTGATGATAGTATTGGTGATGAGTAGAAGCACCATGTTTTCAACGTTAAAACCAAATTTTTCTACCAGTAAAAATCCTGCAAAAACAACTACTATCTGTCTTCTAGCTCCTGCTAAAAACGTGAGAACATAAAACAACCAATATTCTTTGCGTAAAAAAAGTTTTGTTTCTTGCACTACATCATCTTTAAAATGCTCAAATCCAAACCATGCAACGATGGCTAAGATGATGGTAAGTCCTCCACTTAACATGTAAATACTTTGGTATCCAAAGTCTAAGAATTGCATCAAAACATAGATAGAGCCAAGCGTTCCTAATCCTATAATGGATCGAAGTGCCGAGAGTTTTCCTAAAAATGAAGGAGCTTTTTGTTTATCAATCCACTGTAAAGAGAGTGAGTTATGAAGTGTTTCCATGTAATGAAAACCAATAGACATGATAAGCGTTGTGATATACAAACCTATGGTTGAAGTAAAAAAACCTGTTATAAATGTTCCAAAGCCTAGTAAAAATAAAGAAAGATAGGCAGCATTTTGTTGTTTAAAAAAGAGCAATACAAAAACAATGGTAAAAGCAAGAAGTCCTGGAACTTCTCTAAGACTTTGCAATAAGCCTATCTTTTCACCATCAAAATGTGCAACTTCAATCACAAAATTGTTCAACAGTGACATCCAAGCGGTAAAAGCTATGGGTGTTGCAGAAGCTAGAAGATAGAGAAGATTTTCACGAGAGAGGAAAAAAGACTTAATGTTCATAACTGAGCCTATATCCTACACCGCCTTGATTTTCGATAGCATTTTCTGGTAATTTTTTGCGAAGTCTTTTAACAAGTGCTCTTATGTTTTCAGTTGTTGTCAGTTCACCTTCCCACACATACTGCTCGATTCGTTCAAAAGTGATATTTTTATCTAAATTTTTGATAAAAAGATTGAGTAAAAGAATCTCTTTTTTGGCTAGCTTTATCTCTTCATTATTGCCATCTACGAGTTTTTCATGTTCTATACAATAACTAAATCCCTCTGGTAGTTTAATAAGATTTGTTTTAGGTTTACACAATTTTTCTATTTTCATCTCAAGTTCATACATGTAAAAAGGTTTTTTAAGATACTCATCACAGCCTTTATGGTAAGCATCTTGAATAGTATCTAACTCCACATTTGCACTGATGATAATGGCAGGTGTGAGTTTATCCATGATTCTTATCTCTTTTAAAAGATTGAGTCCATTAAGACTAGGAACATTGATATCAAGGATAAAGCAGTCATAACCATTGTCAATAGCTTCTAGAGCTTTTTTACCATCATCAAAAAGGTCAATATGATATTTTTTTTGCTTCAAAGCCTCTTCAATCAAGCTTGCTAATCTTTGGTTGTCTTCTAGTACTAGTATTTTCATTCAACACTCTTTTTAATAGTTATAAATAGATGCGCACCATTTGTTTTGGGTAGCGCTACAATTTTGCCACTCATTTTATCTTCGATAATAAGCCGTGCCATATAAAGACCAAATCCATCACCGTTCTCCTTAGTACTCATAAAAGGATCAAAAATAGATTCTAGTTTACTCTCTTCAATACCACAGCCATCATCACTAATAGATAAATAGATAAAATTATCGTCACTATCTAGCTCAATTTCAATGACGCCTTCTATCTCTTTGGTCTCTCTATTCTTGAGTATACTATCCTTTGCATTATTAATTATATTTAAAATACATTGTTTAAATTCATTGGGGTACCCAAATGCTAAGAGTTGATTGTTCGTTTTTTGAATAATGTTTATTGAAATATAGTTGTACTTGACACTATGGTTAACGACACTTAAAAGTGTGTCAATAGCCTCTCTCACATCAAAAAATATTTTCACAGAAGAAGGCTTGATGAATTTTCTAAAATCATCAATCGTGTTAGACATATATTTAACTTGTGTCATGATATCATCAACGAACTCTTTGGTATCTGCTTCATCTAGGACTTTTTTTCTACGCTTATAGAGTAACTCTTGGGCAATAGCTGAGATTTCTACCAAAGGTGTTTTCCATTGATGTGCGATACTGGCTATCATCTCTCCTACTTCTGATTGTTTAGAGCGCTGTATGACAAACTGTTCGTGTCTTTTTCGCTCAGTATCAATCCTTTTTTGTTCTGTAATATCTGTGAGAATAGTTACAATTCCCTCAACTTCATTTTTTTCATTGGTATAATAAGTGCGTCTGACTAAAATATCGATAAAATTACCTGGTTTTGTCTCGATTTGAACTTCTTCACTATTGACTAAATTGTCCTTAGAAGATTGAGTTTTTTTGCATACTTGAGGCATAACTTCTTTGACATGTCTGCCAATAATCTCACTTTTCCCCTTTTGGACTATTTGGCACAATAAATCATTACAGCCTAATATAATACCATCATTACTTTTCCAAAAAATAGCACTTTTAATATTGTTTAATAACACGTAATCAAGCCTACCTTGGAGTAAAAGTTCTTTTTCGAGAGAAATACGCTTAATGATATTTAAAATAAGTAATGCAAAGACAATGAGTAAAAATGGCAACATGGCAAAAGCATTTTCTACAAACTTTCTATGTTCTTCATAAAAATTTTTCGGTCCGTTGATAACTTCTGATTGACTAGGAATATCACTGAGAGATATACCAAATTTTCTTAAAATTTTATTGTCAAAGAAGTAATTACTTTTGGGTGTATCGATGGAAATCTCAGATGGTTTTTTACCTTGAAGAATTTCAAATGCTTTAGTTGCAGCAAGCGTTCCTTGTTCATATGGATTTATCATCACCCCACCGATGACACCTTCTCCTAAATGAATTTGATTAACAACAAAGACAGGGAATTTTATCCGATTGAAAAAAGATTGAAGTTTATGATAAGGCACATAGTTTCCATACATATCTTTATAAAAACTGGTAAATAAAATAGCGCTATGCTTAGGAAGTTTATTAATTTTTTCGTCAATATTGTCAAAGTCGATTTGATTGTCAAAGACTACTCTAAATTTATCTTTAAAATCATTCGATTCATTGATGATTTGTTCTTGTATCGCAAGTGAAGAGTAAGCATCATCACTAATGATATAAACCATTTTGATACTAGGAAATAATTTATACATAATTTCCAAGTTTTTACGAATATCTTTGTACTCAATGACACCGGTAACTTGTTCTCTCAACAATGGTTGAATATCCGCAAGATTGAAGTTTTCAACGCCACAAAAGATAATAGGCGTATTTTCAAAGAGTTCATTATGGTATTTGAGTGCAAAATTATAAGCATAGTTATCAGCTACGATAATAGCAGCATACTTTCGTTTTTTAAACTTTTTTTGATACAAGTCTAATAATTCTTTAAAATAAGACTCAGACTCTATCTTTTTACTATCCATATATTCTGTCGTTAGCTCATAATGATCATGTTTTTTGACAATATGTTCGATACCAGCTGAAACGCCATCTGTCCATTTGAGTCCTTTGTTGTAAGAATGCAGGAGTAATATCTCTTTTGTTTCAGGAATTGCATACATATAAATGGTAAATAGAAAAAGTACTAATATTAATCTCATTATCAACCTACGTTTTAATTTTCTCGTCATTTTATCAAAAAAGTTTAATTGAAAATATTAATTAATACCTTTTTATCAAAAAAGTCTCATTTTTGTCCTTAATACAAGCCTATAATTCTCTTCAAGTTTATAGTTAATTAAAACTTTTTAGTTAATTAAATATAAAAATTTTACATAAGGGGTAATTTATGTCGATGCAATTTTATTTTCAACTAGCGTTAGTACTACTGGTACTATTCTACGGTGCGAAAAAGGGTGGTATTGCTCTTGGTTTATTAGGGGGCGTAGGTGTCATCGCTTTAGTTTTTGGTTTTAACTTAGCTCCGGGTAAACCGCCTGTTGATGTTATGTTGGTTATGCTTGCTGTTATTGTTGCGGGTGCTTCTTTGCAGGCTTCTGGTGGTTTGAATGTTATGCTTCAATTAGCAGAAAAGATTCTAAGAAAACATCCAAGATATATTACTGTTTTGGCTCCTTTGAGTACTATCATCTTAACGTTTCTTTGTGGTACAGGACACGTTGTTTATACGATGCTTCCTATTATTTATGATATTTCTATTAAGACAGGTATTAGACCAGAGCGTGCTATGGCAGCAAGTACAATAGCAGCTCAAATGGGTATTATGATGTCTCCAGCTTCTGTTGCAGTTGTTTCTATGATCGCGCTTATGGCAGGACATCCTTTAGTGAGTGGTGTAGATTTAAGTTTGATTCAATTACTTTCTATTACTGTTCCAGCAGCGCTTGTTGGTGTTTTAGTAGTTGGTTTTTGGAGTATGTTTAGAGGAAAAGATCTTGATAAAGATCCAGATTTCCAAAATCTTATTAAAGATTTAGAGACAAAAAAATATGTTTACGGTTCTACTGCAACTCTATTAAATGCTACATTTACGCAAAAACAATGGAATGCTATGTGGATTTTCTTTGCAACTATCGCAATAATTGCTGTTTTAGGATCATTTCCTTCTCTTGTTCCAACATTTATAATCAAAGGTAAAACAGTTGCTTTATCTATGGTTGATGTTATCCAAATGTTCATGCTTGCTGCTGGTGCAATTATCTTTGTTGTTTGTGATGTTAAAACAAAAGCAGTTGTTGATAGTGAAGTTTTTAAAGCTGGTATGTCAGCGGTTATCGCTGTATTTGGTGTTGCATGGATGACTTCAACTATGTTTGGCGCGCACACTGCAGACATTAAACTTGTTATGGGCGATATCGTTAAAGTTTATCCTTGGGCTTACGCTATTGTTTTACTACTTGTTTCTAAACTTATCAATTCACAAGCTGCTGCTGTTGCTGCTATGGTTCCAATTGCTCTAGGCGTTGGTGTTCCTCCAGGGATTATTGCTGCATTCGCTGCTGCTGCTTATGGATATTTTATTCTTCCAACATATCCAAGCGATATCGCGGCTATCAGCTTTGATAGATCAGGAACAACAAAAATAGGTAAATTCGTTATCAATCATAGTTTCATCTTACCAGGATTTATCGGTGTAGGTACATCATGTGCTATCGGTTTCTTCCTTGCTAAAGTATATGGTTTAGTATAAAAATATATTTGCCCTTTGCCAAAAGCGAAGGGCAAGTTGTTCTTGTACTCAGTTTACATGTAAGTTTACATGTAAACTGAGTAGAGGTGCACTCCTTTTAAATCTAAACTCAACAGCACCTCTGCCCTTGAAATGTAGTTCACCGTAAAAAACAAAAATTTTTGGAGAAATAAAATGAGAGAGATAGCATACGAGGATATCGT
>JAFLKZ010000123.1:7743-10902 GCA_019162915.1 Campylobacteraceae bacterium | reverse complement strand
TTAGTTAAACGATATGATCGTTTTGAGCAATATGCTTATGGTCAGTATGATATGGCTCAATTACTAGCTATTGCGAGTAATAAAAAATATAAAACTACCACTAAAGAGATATTGGTGCTCTTTGCAAAAAGAGTCTCCACTGTGCAAGCTAAAGAAGATATGTTGGTTTTTCAAATCTATTCAATGCTCATAAAACATTCAGATTTTCATGCAAAAAATATGGGAATTATGGAAGTTGGGCGAAAAAAATTTATTGGAACTCCTTTGTATGATGTTATATCGGTAGGTTTTTATAAAGGCGATGCAGATGATTTAGGATTGCCTTTGAGTGATGATAAACGAAAGGCAAGCAAATATGATTTTGAGGATATGCTTTATATTTCAAAACTTTTAGATCTACCTATCGTAAAAGCAAAAGAAATTATAAAAAAGACAATTGAAACTTACTTAGATAAGTTTCCACTTTATATACAGAAAACAAGAGAGTTTGAACAAATACATGACTTGAAAATGCAAAACACAAGTCTTGAAAAAAAGTTATTTTCAGATCGCTTGCAAAGTCTTTATGATAATAAACTCATTGAGTTAAAAAAGCTAGGAGTTTTACAGGCTTTGGGTGTTATTAAAAAATATGGTGGCATTTTAAATCGTGAAAAAATAAGTAAATCATAAAAATGCAAATCTTAAATCACATTTATTACAAAAAAATATGCTAAATCTTGTAATTTTAGTATAATGTTTGTATTAAAAGTATGTGATATCGATGCTTAGTATTGTATTGGTACTGACTATTTTATTCAACCTACTTTTAACAAAATAACTGGAGATTTTATGCAAAACAATTTATTTGATGATTTGAAAATATTAAAAGAAAAAATAAACCAAGAAGAGAAAATAAGTAAAGACAAACTCATTGATGATCGGAATCAAGTGAAAGAAAAAAAGCTTCAAGATCAATTTGTTGATTTTATGAAAGAATCTGGAATAAAAAAATTAAGCTAAAAGATGACATCACTATCTAGAATTGTTGAGTTCTCAACCCTTGAAACAAAGTGTTCTTATCTTGAGGGAAAAAGAACGAGAATGGCGTATAAATTTATAGAAAATGCTACTATGGAGCTGAATCAAGCACTTGTTGAACGAGGTTGGAGACGTTTTGGCAACTACTACTCAAGACCTCAATGTGAAGCTTGTCAGGATTGCCTTAATTTAAGAATTGATGTTAAAAATTACGATTTTTCTAAGTCTGCACAGCGTACATTTAAAAAAGCTTCTTCTCTGCGATATGTTATCCAAAGTCCTACTATTAGTACGGAGCACCTTAAATTATATGATAAATATCATCGTTTTATGGAACAAAAACGTGACTGGAAATACTATGCTTTAAAACCGCAAAGTTACCATGAACTCTACGTGAGTGGTGCACATGATTTTGGGAAAGAGGTACTTTATTTTTATGAAGACAAACTCATAGGGGTCGATTTGATCGACTTACTTGATAATGGAATTTCATCGATTTATTTTTATTATGACCCTGATTTTGAAAAATTTTCATTAGGAAGACTTTCTCTTTATGAACAAATTCTTCTTGCAAAAGAATACAATTTGGACTGGATTTATCTTGGGTATTATGTTGAAAATTGCCAGAGTTTAAAGTATAAAGCTCTTTATAAACCGTACCAACTCCTGGATGGAAATCCTGAACTAACAGATGATACTATTTGGACATAAAATATGGAACTTTTTTTGCTTTAATGAGTCATTATTGCAATGAAGGATTAACATATGCAAATATCCCTTTCTCATGAAATGCTAGCAGTCACTATCCAAGAAGATTCTAAAACATTTTATTATCTTCAAAATTTAGTGGAAAAAAATTTTCAGAAAAAAATTGGTAGAAAAAATAAGACTATTGTATTTAAACAAAATTCTGAGATAGTTCAACGTAGATATTTTTTAAAACTTTTAAGTAAAATTTATTTTCGAAAAACACAAGATATTACTAATGCACATATCATTGAAAATGCTATTGATAAATCCATTAAAATTTCACTTATTAAGCCCAACCAATTATTGCAATACGTGACGATCACTATGGAAATTGAAGATAATTATGCGGTCGTTTTTTCTATTGGTGCGCATAATACATTATTGGTTTCATATCTGAAAAATTATTTTAAAGATCATCTGATACGGTTTCGACCAAAAAATAATACGATAACGCTCTACCCAAATTCTGAACTGACGGTTTCACTTATTGAGAAACTTATTTTACAAAAAGAATTACTGGGTTGTTTTGTTAATTTTCAATATGATTTAGAAAAGTTTTCTGCTTATCAAAAAAGTTTAATGGGCAAAAAAGTAAAAAGAAATCACCAACATGCGCTCTTTTCTCTTTTGGAAGAGTACTTTTGCATTTTGGGTTGTAAAGTAGAAGATTCTTTTGAAACAATTAGAAGTAATTATCTTAAACTAGTTAAAAAATACCATCCTGATAGTTACACGCTGAGTAATAGTGATTTACATGTAAACTATGTACAAAAATTTCAGGATATTCAATATGCGTATGAAATGATCAAAATGCACTTTAAAAATGAGCAGGTAAAAATTGCTTAGAAATTAAGTGTATAAAGTTTTTTTCGCTCTGATGAACTTGCTATATTAAATTGTTTTCTATACTTTGTGATAGTTCGTCTCACCATTTTGATACTAAATTTTTCTTCTATAAACTCTAAAATTTTAATATCACTAAGTGGTTTTAATTTATTTTCTGTTTTTACCAAAGAAAAAATCATACTGATACTCAACAATCATTAATCCTATTTTATACAAGGTGGCTTTACGCATTTCAAGGGCGTCTATTAAATCTTTAGCATCTTTAATTTTTTGGGCAACAAAATTATTGGTTTCATCCATTCCCTCTGTATCTATAATAACTTCTGGATAATAAGCATCATTAAGATGAATTTCAATCACGCCATTAGCATCATAAACAAAGATGTCAGGAATGACTTCTCTTTCATCTTCTAAAAAGTCAATTGCAGGTGGATTTCTAAATTTTTTGATAACACTTAATGCTTCATGAAAATCTTCATCCTTGCTAAAAGACTCTATATCTTCAAAATTGATAATTAATTTTTCTACCAGAGTGTAAATTTT
>JAFLKZ010000123.1:0-7733 GCA_019162915.1 Campylobacteraceae bacterium | reverse complement strand
CTACAAGCTGAAATAAAAATGCTTCTTTAAAATCTATAGCTCCTATACCTAGTGGGTCAAGATAACAAAAACGTTGGCGAATTTTTTCTATTTCTTCCTCTTGAACGCCCAATTTAGTTGACATGTCTTGAAGAAAAGAAGTATCAAAATATCCTTCAGAATTAATATTTTCAATAATTTCATAAGCGATATTTTGAGATTTAATAGTCGGGAAAAGAGGAGGATTTATCTGTTCGTGAAGGGTTTGAAAAAGTGATTTTCTATCTATCGTTAAAGCTTCAATGGTGCTAGATACAGAATCTCTCGCAATTTGAGAAAAAAAACTTTTCTTTTCAAACTTTGCATCAGCTTTTTCACATCCAGACTTAACACTAATTAAAGGATTTTCTTGGACAAATGGTTCTAATGTTTCAACCAATGTATCTAAATTTGATTGAAGAATAGGCAGCCAACTTCTCAATGTTGATGAAAATTTCTGTTTTGTTGTTTGTGTTCTTGAAACTCTTAATTTCAAAATTATCTACCTAGTTTTGTTCAAAATCTAAAATCTTCGCCCAAGTAATGCGTTTTGACTAACTTGTTTTGAGCGACTTCTGCACTGGTTCCACTGGCTAATAAAGCACCATCTTTAAGTACATAAGCCCTATCACAGATAGCTAATGTTTCTCTTACATTGTGGTCTGTGATTAAAACGCCAATTTTAAGATTGGCAAGTTCTCTCACAATACTTTGGATATCTGCTACGGCTAGAGGATCAACACCCGCAAATGGTTCATCTAAAAGTAAAAATTTTGGTTGTAGTACTAAAGACCTTGCGATTTCACAACGTCGTCTCTCTCCTCCACTCAAACTCACACCATTTCTTTTTCGAATAGGCTCAATATTGAGAAGATTTAAGAGCTCTTCAACTCTTTTTAGCGCATCTTCTTTTTCAGCATAAACTATCTCAGCGGCAAGCATAATATTTTCTTCGACACTTAAGTCTTTAAAAATACTTGACTCTTGCGGAAGATAGCCAATGCCTTGCTTTGCCCTTACATGTAAAGGTATTTCGGTAACATTTTGATTATCAAAGTATATTTCGCCCTCTGTGGGAGAAATTAATCCACATATCATATAAAACATCGTTGTTTTACCGGCTCCATTGGGTCCTAGAAGTCCTACAACTTCACCACTTTTAACATCTAGAGATACCCCTTTGATAATCTCTGTCTTTTTGATAACTTTTTTTAAATTTTGAACTTTAAGCGTATGCATCAATTTGAACCTTATATATACGTTTTAAATTTTCTATTTCTATATCAATCGTGCTAAAGTTTATACCAAAGCGTTTTAATATCGCTTCAAACACTTCATCACCCCATTCTATCAAATGGTAACCTTCTTCGTCTAATTTTTCATTTAAGCCATTTTTGAGAAATCCATCACTGCCACATTGATAAATGTCGTAATGAAAAAGTCCCTCTCCATATTCATGTAAAATAGAAAATGTTGGTGAAAAAATATCTTCTTTTATCCCCAAAGCCTCAGCAAATGCTTTTACAAAAGATGTTTTGCCACTGGCAAGATTACCTCTGAGTAAAATTATTCCTGAATGTCCAACATCTGCTAAGACTTCTTTTGCAAGATTTGGAAGATGTTTTAAATCAGAAACTTTGGTATATGCCTTTTTCATATCGTATATGAAACCCGAATAATTTCACTCAGTTTGTCCCACGCTTTTCTCGATTCGATAGCTTCTCTCATCATCTCAATACCCTCTTGAATGTCCCTTGCTTTTCCATCCACAAACAAAGCAGCCCCACCATTAAGTAAAACAATATCTAGCTTTGCCCCTTTTTCATCACCAAGCAAAATATCTCTCGTGATTTGTGCATTTAAAACACTCTCTCCACCTTTAATACTTTCTAAGGAAGAAATTTTCAAGCCATAATCTTGAGGATTAATTTCACCATCACTCATTGTGCCATTGTCAATCAAAGTATAACGACTAATCCCACAAATACTGACTTCATCAAGTCCATCAAGTGAGCTAACAACCATGCTTCGTTTGGTACCCAAAGTATTTAAAGCTTGGCTAAAACGTTCTATATAATCTATATTAAATACACCAATCATCTGCTTTTGAGCATTAGCAGGATTTGCCAATGGACCTAAGATATTAAAAATGGTTCGATGTGATAAACTTCTACGAATAGGCATAATGTGTTTCATACACGGATGATGGTTCATCGCAAACATAAAAACAAAACCGCACTCTTGTAACATTTTAATTTGCTTATCAACACTCAAGGATAAATTGAGTCCTAAACTATTTAAAACATCCGCACTACCTGATTTACTAGTGGCTGAACCACTACCATGTTTCGCTACCTTGCATCCTAACGATGCTAAGATAATAGAAACAGTTGTAGATATATTAAATGTGCCACTCTTATCTCCACCCGTTCCCACAATGTCGACAATTTTTTCTTGTAAAGAAGATTCTAAATCAAGTTTGACGCTATGCTCTCTCATTACTTTTGCAGCAGCAGCAATTTCTTCAAAACTCTCACCTCGCTCATAAAGTTCTACAAGCAATTTAGTGGCATCTTCAGTGCTTAAAGCATTTTTAAAAAGTGCATCAAATCTTTCATAAGCCTCTGCATAATTCATTAAAATTCCCTCACATACTCATTTTGTTGACTTTTTGAGATTGTCTTAGTAGTAGGAATTTGCAAAACTTCATACTGAACAATTTTTTCTAGATAATTGATTTGGATGATATCACCAAGCTTCACATCTTTGGCTGGTTTGACAACCTTTCCATTGATGCTCACAACGCCATTTTTACACATATCTTCTGATATAGCGCGTCTTTTTGTGATATTCACACTATTTAAAAATTTATCTACTCTCATAGTTTTTCCTCTATTTGTGTCTATTCTAGCAAAAGAATATTTAAACTCTCTTTTTAAGACTTACATGTAAGCATAAGCAAAATTTTTACAAACTTTCGATAACATCACGACATTATATACACATACAAGGAAATTTACCCATGAAAAAAAGTGTTAAAAAAGTTGTTTTGGCATACTCTGGTGGACTGGATACAAGTATTATTTTAAAATGGCTTCAAGATGAATACCATTGTGAAGTGGTTACTTTTACAGCTGACATCGGTCAAGGTGAAGAATTAGAACCTGCACGTAAAAAAGCCATCTCTTTAGGCATCAAACCTGAAAATATTTTTATTGAAGATTTAAAAGAAGAATTTGTGAAAGACTATGTATTCCCTATGTTTAGAGCAAATGCAATTTATGAAGGTGAGTATCTTTTAGGTACCTCAATTGCTAGACCTTTGATCGCTAAACGTCAAGCAGAAATTGCAGCTTTAGTTGGAGCAGATGGCGTAAGTCATGGCGCAACTGGAAAAGGAAATGACCAAGTACGTTTTGAGATGGGATATCTTAGCATCAATTCAGATTTAACTATCATAGCACCATGGAGAGAGTGGGACTTAAACTCACGCGAAAAATTATTAGCCTATGCTGCAAAACATAATATTAGCATTGATAAAAAGCCAGGTAAATCTCCTTATTCTATGGATGCAAATCTACTTCATATTTCTTATGAGGGTTTAGTATTGGAAAATCCTGCCATGGAACCAGAAGAAGATATGTGGAGATGGACAGTAAGTCCAGAAAATGCACCAGATAAAGCTGAAACATTAGAAATTACCTATGAAAAAGGTGATCCAGTAGCATTAAACGGAGAAAGACTATCTCCTGCGATGATGCTTACCAAGCTTAATGAGATTGGTTGCAAACACGGCATTGGTAGAACAGATATCGTTGAAAATCGTTTTGTAGGTATGAAAAGTAGAGGTTGTTACGAAACTCCAGGCGGTACTATAATGCTAAGAGCACATAGAGCTATTGAGAGTATCACTTTAGATAGAGAAGCGGCACACTTTAAAGATGAATTGATGCCTCGTTATGCTAAAACAATTTACAATGGTTTTTGGTTTTCACCTGAGCGTGAAATGATGCAAGCTGCCATTGATAAATCGCAAGAAAATGTTAATGGTTGGGTAAAAATCAAACTTTACAAAGGTAACGTTTCTGTTTTAGGACGAGATTCTAAAACCAATAATCTTTTCAATGAAGCATTTTGTACCTTTGAAGAAGACCAAGTTTATAACCAAAAAGATGCAGAAGGTTTTATCAAACTTAATGCGCTTCGTTTTATTATCAGTGGTAAAAATAGAAAAAATCAGGGCAAGCAATAGAAAATGAATGATGAATCTATAGATGATGGGGCGGAAGAAAAAATGACAAGTTTAATAAAAAACGTTACTCAAAGTGCAGAGATAAGTGCACAAGAACTACGCTTTTTACTCGATTGTAGAGAAAAAAACAAAGTTCATTTCACACTCATTGATATACGAGAAATAATAGAATATTCAACTATTTCTATCAAAGGAACGGATTTACTATTACCAACTTCAAATATTCATACGTGTATGAATCAGCTTCAAAAATTGAAAGAGAATTTTTTAATTTTTTATTGCAGAAGTGGTAATCGTACTGCCCAGATGTTACAAATACTTCGAAGAATGGGCTTTACGAATATCGCACATTTAAGTAGAGGAATTATAGATTTTGGTGGTGAAAAGTTGAAAAATGCACCACTCCCAAAAAACATGAAGTAAAAAGGAAAACGATGAAAGTTTTATTGATTAAAGATGTCAAAGATTTAGGCAAAAAAGGTGAAATTAAAGAAGTCAAAGATGGTTATGGTCAAAACTTTTTAATTGGCAAAGGATTTGCACTGGTTGCCACTAATGAAGTGATGAAAAAGTATGAATCCGCACAGCGCAAAAAAGCTGAAGCTGACGCTCAAGAGATGGAAAATCTTAAAGAAATAGAGAAAAAACTAGGAACACTTAAATTAACTGTTAAAAGAAAATTAGGGGCTAATGGAAGTCTTTTTGGAGCCGTAACAAAAGATGAAATAGCCCATGAATTGAAAGAACAATATCAATTAGAAGTAGATAAAAAAACGGTTGAAATAGAACATGCTATCAAAATGACGGGAAATTTTGATATCACGATAAAATTAGGACATGGTATCCATGCTAATTTGTCACTTATAATCATTGGAGAGTAATTAGAGATGTTTGAAGCAACAACCATCCTTGCCTGTAAAGGTAAAAATCGCGCTGTCATCGGTGGCGACGGTCAAGTCACGTTTGGAAATACTGTTTTAAAAAACAATGCAACCAAAATAAGAAAGCTTTATAATGGAAAGATTTTAGCAGGATTTGCAGGAAGTACCGCAGATGCGTTTAATCTGTTTGATATGTTTGAGGGTATTTTAGAACATAAAAAAGGTGACTTATATAAATCAGTTATTGAATTTTCAAAAGAGTGGCGAAAAGATAAAATGCTGAGACGACTTGAAGCGATGATGATTGTTTTGGATTGTGATCATATCTATATTTTAAGTGGAACTGGTGATGTTGTAGAACCAGAAGATGGCAGAATCGCTGCCATTGGAAGTGGTGGAAATTTTGCGATTTCAGCAGCAAGGGCACTGGATAGACATGCAAATCTTGATGAAGAAACGCTTGTGAAAGAGAGTTTAAAAATAGCCAGTGAACTTTGTATCTACACGAATGATCATATTAAAACTTTTGTACTAGAGAGTGAGATCGCATGAATTTAACACCAAAACAGACAGTTGCCTACTTAGATGAATATATTATCGGTCAGCTTAATGCTAAAAAGTCCATTGCAATAGCGCTAAGAAATAGATATAGAAGACTCAAACTTGAAGGTGAGATGGCAGATGAAGTGATGCCAAAAAACATCTTGATGATAGGTTCTACAGGTGTTGGAAAAACTGAAATTGCAAGACGTATGGCAAAAATGCTTGGACTTCCTTTTGTAAAAGTAGAAGCGAGCAAATACACAGAAGTGGGTTTCGTAGGTCGCGATGTAGAATCGATGGTAAGAGACCTGATGATGGCTTCAATCAATCTTGTCAAAGCTGAACATAAAGAAAAAAACAGAGAAAACATAGATGCACATGTTGAAAAAACAATCATCGAAAAACTCCTTCCTCCCCTTCCAAAAGGTGCAAGTGAAGAGAAAAAAAGTGATTATGAAAAAAGTTTTGAAAAAATGCGTCAAAAATTTCGTGATGGTGAAGTAGATGAACTTAAAATTGAAGTAGAAATTTCACAAGGAAATTCAGATTCTAATGACTCTTCCCTTCCCCCCGAAATGCTTAAAATGCAAGAATCTTTCATCAAAATACTAGGTTCTGGGCAAAATAGTATTAAAAAAGAGATGAAAGTAAAAGATGCCAAAGAGGCATTGAAAAATGAAGCTAGCGAAAAGCTTTTAGATTTTGAAGCGGTAAAGACAGATGCACGTGAACGAGCACAAAATGGTGGTATTATCTTTATTGATGAAATTGATAAAATTGCGGTAAGCGCATCGGCATCCCATAGAAGTGACCCTAGCAAAGAAGGTGTTCAGCGAGATTTATTGCCAATTGTAGAAGGAAGTGATGTTAATACAAAATACGGAAGTATTAAAACAGACCATATTTTATTTATCTCAGCAGGTGCATTCCATGTCAGTAAACCAAGTGACTTAATCCCTGAACTTCAAGGTAGATTTCCTCTTCGTGTAGAGCTTAGCTCTTTAACAGAAGAAGTTTTATATCAAATTTTAACGCAACCTAAAAATTCTTTACTTCGTCAATATGAAGCACTCCTAAAAGTTGAAGGTGTCAAACTAGTTTTTGATGATGAGGCCATTCGTGCTATTGCTAAAATCGCGCAAATAACAAATGAAAAAACAGAAGATATTGGGGCACGAAGATTACATACAGTAATTGAAAAAGTGTTAGAAGATATCAGTTATAGTGCTGATGAACACGCCAATGAAACTTTACATGTAACCAAAGAATTAGTCCATGAAAAACTAGATGCTATCGTCGAGAGCGAAGATAGCAGTAGATATATTTTATAAAAAAGTTGAGAAAATGAAAAATAATTGTGAAACAAAAGCGGGTTATGTAGCAGTCGTTGGTAGACCTAATGCGGGTAAAAGCTCGCTTCTAAATTGGTTGGTTGGTGAAAAACTTGCCTTAGTATCGCATAAAGCTAATGCAACAAGAAAGAGATTAAATATTATTGCGATGCATGAAAATACACAAATTATTTTTATAGACACCCCTGGTATTCACGAGCAAGAAAGACTTCTAAATCAATTTATGCTTGAAGAAGCGATGAAGGCAATGGGCGATTGTGATTTAATTCTTTTTTTAGCTCCGATTAGCGATAACACTAAAAACTACCTTGAATTCTTGACATTAAATAAGAAAAATATACCACATATGGTTTTATTAACTAAAACAGACAGTGTTTCACAAACTGAGTTATTTGATAAAATTGCTGAATATGGTGCATTTCAAGATAAATTTATAGCACTTATTCCTACATCAACCAAAAAAGGAACATCGAAAGATTATATCCTTGAAACTATCTCAAGACAAATGCCGACACATCCTTATCTTTACGATCCAGAAATTTTAACCAATGAATTATCGAAAGATATTTATAAAGAATTCATTCGTGAATCCATTTTTGAAAACACAAGTGATGAAATTCCTTATTTTGCCGATGTAATCGTTGATAAAGTAGAAGAAAAAGAGACTATTGACAATATTTATGCTAC
>JAFLKZ010000195.1:3642-11021 GCA_019162915.1 Campylobacteraceae bacterium | reverse complement strand
AGCTGATTTAATGATGACAAGTGGAAAAGATGTGGAATTTTATATCGCACGTCTCGCTCAAATGGCAAGAGCTAGTGGTATTCACCTCATTGTAGCAACACAACGTCCTTCTGTTGATGTTGTTACTGGACTTATTAAAGCCAACCTTCCATCACGTATCAGTTTTAAAGTTGGACAAAAAATAGACTCTAAAGTTATTCTTGATGCGAGTGGGGCAGACTCTTTACTGGGTAATGGCGATATGCTGTTTACGCCTCCTGGCTCGTCTGGGCTTATTCGACTTCATGCACCTTATGCAAGTGAAGATGAAATCGATAAAGTTGTAGAATATCTTAAAAAACAAAGACCCGTTAAATATGATGAGAGTTTTTTAAAAGAAAGTGAAGATAATACGTTTGTAAGTTCTAGTGATAGACAAGGTGGCGATATAGATGAGCTTTTCGAAGAAGCAAAAGCCATCGTTGTCAATGAACGTAAAAGTTCCATTAGTTACATACAAAGAAGATTAAATATCGGTTACAATAGAGCTGCAACCATTGTGGAACAATTAGAAGCAATGGGCATATTGTCATCACAGAATTCAAAAGGTCAAAGAGAAATATTATAGTAAACACCAAAACAAGGAGTAGATAGTGTCAGATTTTATAGAAGAATATAAGCAAGAAGTTAACGAAAGAGAAAAGCTTAGCGTTCCGCCTTTACCTCTTGATGCAAAGAAAACTGCACAGGTAATTGAATTACTTAAAAAAGAAGAGGGCGATCAAGACTTTTTATGTACACTCCTTGCTAATAGAGTTCCTCCTGGAGTTGATGAAGCAGCTTACGTTAAAGCAGCTTTTCTCAATGATATTGCTTCTAAAAAGATTACATGTAAAGCTATTAGTGCCACCAAAGCTGTAAAGCTTTTAGGCACGATGTTTGGTGGCTACAATGTCCAACCGTTGGTTGATGCACTTAGCTCACATGATGAAGCAGTTGCCATTGAAGCGTGTAATGCACTTAAGCACACAGCATTGGTTTATGGTTCATTTAATGATATTGAAGTACTCTCAAAAACTAATAAATATGCGAAAGAAGTGCTTCTCTCCTGGGCAAATGCTGAATGGTTTACTTCTAAATTACCCTTAGCTGAGAAAATTACTGTTGCGGTCTTAAAAGTTGCGGGTGAAACCAATACCGATGATTTAAGTCCAGCAAGTGAAGCCTTTACCAGAAGTGATATACCTTTACATGCCAATGCTATGCTTCTTAAACGACTCCCTGGTTCTATTGAAAAGATTAAAGAGCTCATAGCTCAAGGTCTCGAAGTAGCTTATATCGGCGATGTTGTAGGTACGGGAAGTAGTAGAAAATCAGGCATTAACTCTATTCAGTGGTTTATGGGAAGAGATATACCCTATGTTCCGAATAAAAAAACAGGCGGTATTATTCTAGGAACTACCATTGCTCCTATTTTCTTTAATACTGCAGAAGATAGTGGAGCGTTGCCAATTGAGGTTAACGTTGACGCTTTAGAGACTGGTGATATTATCGATGTTTATCCGATGGCTGGTAAAGTAGAGAAGAATGGCAAGGTAGTTGCGACATTTACACTCTCACCCAATACATTAGCAGATGAATACAGAGCAGGAGGAAGAATCCCTCTTATCATCGGACGAGGACTTACGATGAAAGCGCGTGCTAGTTTAGGCATGGGTGCTGAGACTATATTTGTTAAACCAGATCAACCTATCGTTTCAGACAAAGTGGGTTACACCTTAGCGCAAAAAATGGTCGGTCGTGCGTGTGGTGTTGAGGGGGTGAGACCCAATATGTACGTAGAACCACATACGCTAACGGTAGGAAGTCAAGATACGACAGGTCCTATGACACGAGATGAGATAAAAGAACTTGCAGCGCTTGGATTTAGTGCTGATTTAGTAATGCAAAGTTTTTGCCACACAGCTGCTTACCCAAAACCAAGTGACGTGAAACTTCACCATACGCTTCCAGCTTTTATCACTTCACGTGGTGGTGTGAGCTTAAAAGTAGGCGATGGTGTTATCCATTCATGGTTAAATCGTATGGTTTTACCAGACACCGTTGGAACAGGTGGAGATAGCCATACCAGATTTCCTATTGGTATCTCATTCCCTGCGGGTTCTGGCTTAGTTGCTTTTGCAGCCGTTACAGGAAGTATGCCTCTTAATATGCCAGAATCTATTTTAGTACGTTTTAGTGGTGAATTACAACCTGGTATTACCCTTCGAGATTTGGTCAATGCTATTCCTTACTATGGCATTAAACAAGGTCTACTCACAGTTCCAAAGAAAAATAAAATCAATATCTTTGCTGGCAAAATTCTTGAAATTGAAGGACTTCCTAAACTCAAAGTTGAACAAGCATTTGAACTGAGTGATGCTTCTGCGGAGCGTAGTGCTGCAGCCTGTGCCATAGCACTCGATATCGAACCCATTGCTGAATATCTTAAATCCAATATTACTTTGCTTGAATCAATGGTTAAAGCGGGTTATGGTGATCCAGTAACCATTCAAAGAAGAGCTGACAAAATGAAAGCATGGGTTGCTAACCCCTCTTTACTCAAAGCTGACAAAGATGCGCAATACGCACATATTCTTGAAATCAACCTTAACGACATTAAAGAGCCAATTTTAGCTTGCCCGAATGACCCTGATGATGTGGCTACTTTAAGTGAAATATTAGCCGATGAAAATCGTCCTAAAAAAATTGATGAAGTCTTTTTGGGAAGCTGTATGACAAATATTGGTCATTATCGTGCCCTTGGTGAAGTTTTAAAAGGTGAGGGAAAAGTTCCTACAACACTTTGGATTGCACCACCAACAAAGATGGATAAAGCACAACTTATCGAAGAAGGTTACTATGCACTCTTTGGTTCAGCGGGCGCTAGAATAGAACTTCCAGGATGTTCTTTATGTATGGGGAATCAAGCCAGTGTACGAGAAGGAGCCGTAGTTTTTTCAACTTCTACGCGAAACTTTGACAACCGCATGGGACCTAATACTAAAGTTTATCTAGGTAGTGCCGAACTTGCAGCTCTTTGTGCACTTTTAGGAAGACTTCCAAGTGTGGAAGAATATATGAGCTTAGTGCCTAAAAAACTTGCAGGTAAAACTGACAAAGTATATCAATACCTCAATTTTAATCTTATCGAAGATTATCAATTAGGAAATTAATGTTAAAAAAAGCCACTTTATAAGAAGTGGCTTTTACTGCTTATATGTAAACTATTACTCACAAGGAAATTCTATGATTATTACAAAAAACTGCGTTGTAACGCTTGATTATTCAGTGTCTGATACTGAAAAAAATATTATTGACTCTGGTGTCCAACCGCTTATTTACCTTCATGGTGGCTATGATGATATTTTCAAAAAGCTCGAATTGGCATTAGAGGGAAAACAAATTGGCGATAACATCGTAGTTCACATGACACCTACTGAATCATTTGGCGAATATGATGAAGATTTAGTGGTTGTTGAAGCAAAAAGTGAATTTGATGACAAGATTTTTGTGGGCGAGCAATTTGAAGAAATTATCGAAGATGAAGAAGAAGGTGAACTAGAAATCACTTATAGAATCACCCAAATTAACGAGGATACAGTCACCTTAGATGGCAATCATCCCTTAGCAGGTCTTGACATCATTTTTGACGCTACGGTTATGGAAGTTCGAAAAGCGAGTGCCAAAGAGATAAAAGAAGAACATGCCCGTTAAATAGAAATAAAAATAAACCCAAAGAAAACTGATGACACAGATAGTTTTAACCACTTTTAATGCACGATATGCCCACACAGCTATTGGACTTCGCTACCTTTTTGCTAATCTTAAAGAGCTTCAACCCAAAGCTAAAATTCTTGAATTTGTTATCAATAGTTCTGTTGCTGATGCCGTAGAAACTATCTTATCACTCAACCCTAAAATAGTAGGCATTGGTGCTTACATTTGGAATGCCCTAGAAGTGCATGAGCTTTTGTCTATTCTTAAAAAAGTAGCCCCTCATATCACGCTTGTTTTAGGGGGACCAGAGGCTAGTTATTTTCCGCATAGGGTTGATTTTAGTAAGGCTGATTTTATTATTCAAGGTGAGGGAGATATCGCTTTTTATGAACTTTCTCAGCAAATTTTAAAGGGAACTCCTCCCAAAGAGCCTATTATCAAAGCCTCGATGGTGGATATGAATGCGATAGAACTGCCTTATGCTTATTATGAGGACCAAGACATTAAGCATCGTTATTGTTATGTCGAAGCCAGTCGTGGGTGTCCTTTTACGTGTGAATTTTGCCTCTCCTCTATTGATAAAAAAGTGCGTGACATCGAAATAGGAAAATTTTTAGGTGAACTTGAAGGATTATGGCAAAGAGGTGTGCGAAATTTTAAGTTTATTGACCGTACTTTTAATCTTAGTATTACCAATGCGAACAAACTTTTAGACTTTTTTCTCTCCAAAGAGGGCGAATATTTTGTGCATTTTGAAGTTGTGCCTGATCATTTTCCACAAGAACTTAAAGAACGTATTGCCAAGTTTGCACCAGCTTCATTGCAACTTGAAGTAGGCATTCAAACACTTGATCCTATTGTTGCTCAAAATATTCACCGAAGACTCAATATCCCCAAAATAAAAGAAAACTTAGCTTTTTTACAAAATGAAACCAAAGCACATTTACATGTAGACTTAATCATTGGACTACCAGGAGAAAGTGTCGAAAGTTTTGGCGCAAATCTTGATATGCTCTATGCCCTTACCCAATGTGAAATTCAACTGGGTATCCTCAAAAAACTCTCTGGAACAACGCTTTCTCGCCATGACGAAGAATATGGCATGGTCTATTCCAACAAGCCTCCTTATGATATTTTGAAAAACAATCTTATCTCTTATGCTCTGATGCAAAAGATGAAACGCTTTGCACGATTTTGGAATTTGGTCTACAACAGTGGAAATTTCAAAAAAACAGCACCATATTTATGGAACGAGGGCAAAGTATATGAAGGATTTTACGCTTTTAGTGAGTGGATTTATATCCAAACAGAGTCCACTTGGCAAATCTCATTAGAGAGACTTAGCGAACTACTCTTTAGATACCTAACTACTGTTTTAAGCTATGAAGAAAGCGAAATCAAAGCCATGCTTATTGATGATATCATGGGGCAAAGAGGAAGAAAGTTACCCTCATTTTTACAAGAAAATCATATCTCAAACAAAGAACAAAAAGAGAATGCCCTAAAACCTAACAAACGTCAATTAAAGCACTCTCATGTATAATTGCAACTCTCATTTTTAAAGGAAAACTATGAATATTAACAAAAGTTGGTTGACAGATTTCATTAGTGTCGCCATCACACTTCTCTCTTTTTTTGTTCCACAGCCGTATAGTCAGTGGTTACTTTTAGCTGGTCTTTTTGCACTTTCAGGTGCACTCACTAATCAAATAGCGATTTATATGCTCTTTGAAAAAGTGCCATTTTTATATGGTAGTGGTGTTATCCAATTACAATTTGAGGCATTTAAAACTTCAATTAAAGAGTTGATGATGAATCAGTTTTTTACGAAGACTCAATTGGATGATTTTTTTGCCAAAGAAGAGAAAAAAATTGATTTAGTGCCTATTATTGAAACCACAGATTTTTCACCTGCGTTTGATGCCCTTACCAAAACAGTCATGGAGTCATCTTTTGGTAGTATGCTAGGAATGTTCGGTGGAGCGGGAGCTTTAGAGGGTTTACGTGCACCTTTTAGTGAAAAACTCAAGCTTTCTATCATTGAAATCACACAAAGTGATGTATTTAATAACCAAATTAATAAAAACTTACAAAATTCATCACTTAGCTTAGATATCTTATCTTCTATTGAAAGTGTTATAGATAAAAGGTTAAATGAGTTAACGCCACTCCTTGTTAAAGAAATTGTTCAAAGTTTTATGAAAGAACACTTAGGTTGGCTTGTTGTTTGGGGTGGATTCTTCGGTGGTCTCATCGGTGTCATCTCTTCATTTATTATCTAAACAATTAAAATACATATAATTATATGTATTAAATAGGAGCTTTATGGATTGTGAATATTTCGGAAAATGTGGCAGTTGTACACTGTATGAATTAGATTATGAAGCGCAAGTAGCATATAAAAAAGATTTTGCTTCTTCACTCTTTGAATCTTTACATGTAAAAGATTTTGAAGTATTTACTTCTCCCTCATCGCACTATCGCGGACGTGCTGAGTTTCGCATCTGGCACACAGGGGAGAGCATTAGTTATGCTATGGGCTCGGTAAACAAAAAAGGGGCTATCTGTATCACATCTTGCCCAAAAGTGGAAGAAAAGATAGCCATCTTAATGCCCTTATTACTCGAGTACATCAGTTTACATGTAGAACTTAGAGAAAGACTTTTCGCCATAGATTTTCTGGCAAGTTCAAAAGGTTTACTCGTAACACTTCTTTATCATAAAAAAATAGATATCACTTGGGATGAGCTTGCTAAGCCCATTGAAGCTAAATTTGGTGTTCATGTCATTGGTCGTAGTCATAAAGTCAAACGGGTTTTATCTCAAGATTTTATCGAAGAAGAACTCACCATTGACAATAAAAATTATCTTTTCCATATCATTGAAGGTGGTTTTTCGCAACCAAATCGAATCGTGAATGAAAAGATGATTAACTGGGTTTGTTTACATGTAAAAGATACCCATGATTTGCTGGAGCTTTATTGTGGTCATGGCAATTTTACGATTCCTTTGAGTGAGAAGTTCAACAACGTCTTGGCTACCGAAATCTCAAAAACATCTATCAAATCAGCACTCAAAAATTGCACGTTAAATGGTGTGACCAATATAGAGTTTCTAAGAATGAGTGCGGAAGAATTAACGATAGCCTTAAAAAAAGAACGTGAATTTAAAAGGCTTCAAGAAGTTGATTTGGATAAATATAACTTTAGTCATGTTTTTGTAGATCCTCCAAGGTCAGGCATGGACGAAGAGAGTCTTGCTTTTATTGCTCAGTTTGAAAATATTATTTATATATCGTGCAATCCTTTAACACTCAAACGTGATCTTGAGTTTTTAAAAAATACACACACCATTCAGAATTTTGCACTTTTTGACCAATTCCCTAACACTGAACATTTAGAATCAGGCGTTATTTTACAAAAAATTTAATCCTTACATGTAAGGATTAAATTTTAAATTGATTGAGTTTAGAAGAAAGTTCGTTTGATTGTTTTAGTAACTCGAAAGAGGCATCATTAAGATCTTTCACGCTATCACTATTCTGTAAAGAAGAGTCATAAATAATACCAATATTTTCTATGACTTTTGCGGTATCTAAAGAAAGCTTTTTAGATACATCAGAAGCTTCAAGAGAAGCTTCT
>JAFLKZ010000195.1:1398-3632 GCA_019162915.1 Campylobacteraceae bacterium | reverse complement strand
CTGATGCTTGCTTTATAACTTCTTCTGCATTGGTAATATTTAATTCAACAGCTTGTGAGCTATCGGCTATTTTTTCAATAAACTGATAATTATTAACCATTTGTCCACTAGCATCCATAATACTTTGAACAATCACACTAATGGTTGCGTTAATTTCTGTCAGACTTTTTTGTGTCCGCTCTGCCAAATTTCGCACTTCATCAGCAACAACCGCAAAACCTCTACCATGTTCACCTGCTCGTGCTGCTTCAATGGCAGCATTAAGGGCTAAGAGATTGGTTTGATCAGCAATATCTGAGATAACGGTAAGAACACTTTTAACTTGATTCGCATCATTACTGAGTTGATTTAATTTATCAGAAGTAGCAGATTCGATTTCTGAAGCTCTTTGAATATCTTGAACGAGCTTTGTCATTTCTTTGGCTGTTTTATTTAACGTATTTGATGCCATCAATATGTCTTCGCTTGTTCTATTGGTACTTATAGTTGATTTTTCAAGTTCATTTTTCATAAAATCACCTAAATCTTTTGTCTTCTTGACAAAATCAAGCTCTTCACCGATTCTTTTTTCTATTTCACGAGAAACTGTTGAAAATCTATTTGCCATATTTGAACTTTCTTTAGAAGAAAGTGTCGAGGCAACGACTGTTGTGTGAATTTTTTCAATAAACTTATTAATATTCTCAGAGAGTTCAGCAATCTCATCTTTGGAATTGAGTTTGATTCTCTTAGTAAGGTCTCCACTTCCTTGTGCTAAATCAAAAGTAATAGCAGAAAGCGAATCAATGGAATTCGTAATACTACTCACCATTATTCTCGTAAAAACAAAAAAGAAAATCATACCTAGCGCAGAACCAGCCATTAAAACTGTTCTCTCCGTTCCTTCTAATAAAAAGCCAACTAGTACAATATTTCCTAAAAAACCAAAGAGTGTAGCAAGTGCTAAAATCCAACCCTTTGTTTTGATTTTAATAGCATTGAGAAACATAACCTATCCTTATATAAAATCTAAACTTACATAGATTGTAGCATAAGTTATAGGTGAATTGCAATATTAATAATCATCACGCAAGTTATGCTGTGGTATACTTTTTTTTCAAAAATTTGCAAGGAGAAGTAATGGAATGCCCGATGCCAACGATTAATATTAACGATGATGCAGCTATTAAAGAAATTTTTACGATGTGTAAGAGTATTGCCATTATTGGACTCTCTCCTGACCCTTTAAAAGATAGTCATAAAGTTGCTAAGTATCTTCAAGATCATGGCTTTAAAATTTATCCCATTTACCCTAAAGAAGAGATGATTTTGGGTGAAAAAGTCTATCGTAGTTTGTCAGAGATAGAAGAAAAAGTCGACATGGTCGATATGTTTAGAAAACCAGAAATTGCAAATGTACTTATTGAAGAAGTATTAAAAAGAAAAGATATTAAAGTTTTTTGGCTTCAACTAGGCATCATTAATAATGAAGCTTGCATAAAAGCAAAAGAGCATGGCATCAAAGCGGTGCAAAATAAATGTACTAAGATAGAATACGAAAGGTTAATGAAATAGATGATAGCACTTAGTGAAATAGTAAAGGCTAAACGCCAAATTAATCTCGTTGTTAACAAAACAGCATGCTCCCTTGCACCAACACTCTCGCAAGAAGTAGAAGCCGAAGTCTATCTTAAAAAAGAAAATTTACAAATTACAGGTGCTTATAAGATAAGAGGCGCTTATAATAAGATGGCATCTCTGAGTAAAGAAGAAAAGAAAAAAGGTGTGATTGCAGCAAGTGCAGGAAATCACGCTCAAGGTGTCGCGTACAGTGCCAAAAGCTTCGGCATCAATGCCACCATCATTATGCCAGAAGCCACACCACTTTTAAAAGTGACAGGTACCAAATCTTTGGGTGCAGAAGTCATCTTACATGGCGACAACTATGATGAAGCGTATGCTTATGCACTTATTTATGCCAAGGAACATGGGCTTTCATTTATCCATCCTTTTGAAGATGAAAAAGTTATTGCAGGTCAAGGAACCGTTGCGTTAGAAATGATTGATGAAGTGGGTGATTTAGATATCGTGGTTATTCCTATTGGGGGAGGAGGGCTTATTAGTGGGATGAGTTCTGCTATCAAACAGATAGATCCAAAAATACGCGTCATCGGGGTAACTGCCAGTGGAGCGCCTGCGATGTATGAGTCTTTTAAAGCTAAAAAAGCTATCAATTCACAAAGTGTGCGAACTAT
>JAFLKZ010000195.1:0-1388 GCA_019162915.1 Campylobacteraceae bacterium | reverse complement strand
TTTTGGAACGTCAAAAACTAGTCGTTGAAGGTGGCGGTGCGGCAAGTGTCGCTGCTATCATGCATCGCAAATTCAACTTCCCTAAAGGGGCAAAAATTGGTGCAGTGTTAAGTGGTGGAAATATCGATGTTCAAATGCTCTCCGTCATTATCGAAAAAGGCTTGATGAAGTCACATCGTAAGATGAAATTACTCATCACACTTATCGATAAACCAGGTGCATTGATGAAACTGACCGATCTTTTTCGCAATGTAAACGCGAATATCATCCAAATAGATTATGATAGAACATCGACTAAACTCTCTTATGGTGACGCAAAAATTACGATTGTTTTAGAAACCAAAGGAGTTGAACATCAAGAGACGATTAGAAATGTTTTAAGCGATGCAGGATATCCATTTAAAGAAGAGTTATAAGAAGAGCCGTTAAGCTCTTCTTCTTTAGTTTTGTAGTTTTTCGTATTCTTCTAAAAGAATATTTCTAAGTTCTTCCGCGAGATGTTCTCCCTCTTCACAGTACTCTGTTAAAAATGTTTCAAGTCCACTTAAAACAGCAAAAAGTTCACCTTCAATCTCTTTGGCACTTTTTTGTTTTGCCATCATTGTTTCAAAAAAGACCAGCTTTCGAATAAAATCTGAAATTTTTTCCAAAGCTTGTACTTCATTGCGCCCCGATATCAATTTATATTTTCGCTCTTCCATCGTTTTAGAAGAATCCATACTATTCTTTATTTCACGCACGTGCTCTTGAATAATAGTGGAAAATTTAGCATAAAGTTCAAAAGATTGACGTGGTGCCAAATCTGCTTTATGAGTAATTTTTCCGATTTGTTTCATCATCACAACTGAAACAATTAAAACAATCATCAATACAGGGAGTAATTGATCCATCAAAAAATATCCTTTACATGTAGAAAATTAGTGAGATAGTATTTGGTCTAAGAAAAGCTTCAATCTATCAGATTCTGGATTTTTGAAGAAATTTTCTGGTGTATTTTCTTCAACTATTTGTCCAGCATCCATAAAGATGATTCTATCGGCTACTTTCTTGGCAAAACCCATTTCATGTGTAACACATACCATAGTTTTATCTTCACGCGCTAATTCTATCATAACATCCAAAACTTCAGCTACCATCTCAGGGTCAAGCGCAGAAGTAGGCTCATCAAAAAGCATTATTTTAGGATTTTTGCAAAGACTTCTTGCGATGGCAACACGCTGTTGCTGTCCACCGGAGAGTTGATTGGGGTATTTGTTTGCTTGCTCTGCTATATTAACGCGTTCTAAATACTTCATCGCTAAAGCATTTGCTTCTTTGCGTGACATTTTTTTTACCCAAATAGGCGCTAACGTAAGATTATCAATAATGGAGAGGTGCGGGAAGAGATT
>JAFLKZ010000088.1 GCA_019162915.1 Campylobacteraceae bacterium | reverse complement strand
AAGAGTTAGTCAAAGACGAAGAGAGTGGCGAAGAAAAAGAAGTCGTTAAAGTGATGACTAAAACGATTGATAAAGAAATCGAAGTTGATACGAATAGCCTTATCGCACTTATTGGTGCTGAGGTAGACTTTAGCGAAAAGCTAGAAAAATTACTGGATAAAAAAGATAGCTTTAGTTTGATAGTGGGAGAAGACGTATACGCACATCCCGAGGCTCAAAATATTGCTAAACTTTTAGGACTTATAGAGAGATTTACGCCATTTAGTTTGGTGGTTATTCCTTCCCGTACGAACACTTTGGGTGTTTCTCTTATTTGTGATTTGGATGAGAAAAAAGGAAACTTTACACTAGGCTATAACGTTAAAGCAGACTTTACACTTAGTGCACTGGGAAAAGGTGACTTGCAAATGCCTGCTCTTAATCAGCAAGAAGGCACATTTACTTCTATGAATAAAAGAGTAGTTCCTACCAATGCAGCATTAGCTTTTAACGGATATTGTCTCAACGACATTGGAAATGCACTAGGACTTGAAGCTGAACTAACGATAGATTACACGAGTGCATTGCCATTAACTGCTGGTTTTCAAGCAAAAGAGTTTGACGCTCTTCCTAATGTTTTTGATAATGCTGGCAATGAGAATAGAGGTTATCTCCTTGCTCCTTTAGCGCTTACATGTAAAGATGAAGTTGAACCACTTTCTTCATTGAAAAACTTTGGAGAAGAGAGTGTTTATCGCGCAAATCCTGTGCTTCAATTTAGTCCTTTCACCAACAAAGCACATCAGCTTAATCAAGCAGGTGCATTGTATGTTTCCAATGAATTTTTAGAGCATAAAAATCTTAAAAATGGTGAGATGGTGAGCATTAGCAATGAAGAGGGTGACACATTGGTGATTGCCGTAGAACTTGATGGACACATTGGAGGATTGATTCCTTATCTTCCTACTTTTGATACCAAAATTGACATTGCTCCGTTCTTTAAAAATGGATATCGATTTGCCAAGTTAACTATAAAAGGTGTTAACCATGAATGAAACAGCCTTAGTAATTGAAACAATTATCAAAGCAGTGATTGTACTCTCTGTCACTGCGGGTATGGGAGCTTTTGCGACTTGGATTGAGCGTAAAGTATTGGCTTTTATGCAACGACGGCTTGGACCAATGCACGTAGGACCTTATGGTGTTTTGCAATTGGCGGCTGATGGTATAAAGCTCTTCACCAAAGAAGATATTATCCCTCAAAATGTCGTGAGACCAATCTTTATGATAGCCCCAGTCATTGCTGCAACCACAGCGTTTGTTGCGATGGCGGCTATTCCTTTTTTCCCAGAATTTACGGTCTTTGGTTATACGATACATCCTATCGTTTCAGATATTAACGTAGCACTTTTATACGTGATGGGTGTCGCCTCAGTCGGTGTTTATGGACCTCTTCTTGCGGGAATGAGTAGCTCAAACAAATGGTCACTTTTAGGAGCAGCAAGAGCCGTTGTTCAGATGCTTTCATTTGAAGTCGTGAGTGGTCTCTCTGTGATGGCGCCTATTATGATGATAGGTTCTTTATCGTTAATTGATATCAACGATTATCAAAGTGGTGGCGTTATAAGCTGGCTTATATGGAAACAACCTTTAGCTTTTGTACTTTTTGCTATCGCAGGTTTTATGGAAACTAATAGATCTCCTTTTGATACGATAGAGTTTGAAGCGGAGATAGTTTCTGGTTATGCGACAGAGTATTCAGGTATGAGATGGGGTCTCTTTTTTGTTGGTGAATATGCCAACATGATTACGATTTCTGTTTTGGTAAGTATTATATTTATGGGTGGTTACAATCCTATCTGGTTTATTCCAGGGGCTATTGTGATGTTACTCAAAGTTTCTTTTTGGATTTTTCTATTTTTATGGGTAAGAGCTGCATGGCCACATGTTAGACCTGACCAATTAATGTGGGTTTGCTGGAAAGTATTGATGCCTTTAGCCGTGATTAACGTACTAATCACGGGTATAGTTTTGGTTTAGGAGGTTATATCATGGAATTAAAAGATTTTCAAAATAGAAATATAGCACCAGGATATATCTTTTTCGAGGGCGAAAAAAAGCCTCAAAATGGATGGGAATCCTTTAAAAGAGTCGTTAAGCGAAGTATTAAAGGCGAACTTTTTGTGGGCCTTTGGATTGTTTTTCGAGAAATGATACGCTTTGATATTCACACGATTCAGTATCCAGCAGAAAAAATTGAGATGAGCCCAAGATATAGAGCGATTCACAAGTTATTGCGTCTTTTTGAGAGTGGTAATGAGCGATGTATCGGTTGCGGATTGTGTGAAAAAATCTGTATATCCAATTGTATACGAATGGACACACATGTTGATGAAAAAAGTCGAAAAGTAGTTAGTGAATATACTATCAACTTTGGACGTTGTATCTTTTGTGGGTATTGCGCTGAAGTTTGTCCTGAACTTGCTATTGTACATGGAAGTGATTATGAAAACGCGAGTGAACAGCGTGCTCATTTTGGTCTAAAAGAAGATATGTTGACTCCACTTGATGAATTTAAAGCAAAAAATCAAAAAGAGTTCCCAGGGTTTGGTGCATTAAGTGATAATGCAGATGACCTTGTCAAAAAAACACCATTAGCGTATTGAGGTTGTCATGTATGAAGTTATAGCATTTTATATTTTTTCAGCACTTACAATCGGATTATTTACGGTTGTAGTGATGAGCAAGAACGCACTCTACGCAATGAGTGCATTGGCTGGGGGAATGATTTTCATTTCTGGATTCTTCTTTATTTTAGGAGCAGAATTCTTAGGAGTAGTTCAAATCACCGTTTACTCTGGGGCTATCATGGCTCTTTATGCATTTGGTATGATGTTTTTCGATACGACACGTGATGTTAAAGAAAATATCAGATGTAAAAAAATAGCGTATACCTTATCCATTTTGAGTTCTATTTTATTAATTGTCATTCTTTGCGCTCCTCTTTTTTCACAAAACATAGAAGCCTTGTATCCAAGCATCCAAAATGCTGGCAATATACAGATGATAGGGCTTGTATTATTTACTAAATATCTTGTTCCCTTCGAGCTAGCAGCTATTATGCTTTTAGCCGCGATGATTGCAGGTATTGTTTTAGCGAGCAAAAAGATGGAAATGAATCTAGAAATAGATGAAGAATTTGAAGAAGCAAAGGACGTTAAATGATAACTTTAACACATTACCTTGTCTTATCAGGTATTTTATTTTCAATTGGTTTGGCTGGTGTGATGAGAAGAACAAACCTACTTATGCTCTTTTTCTCAACCGAAATACTTTTGAATGCAGTCAATGTTGGTTTTGTCGCAGTATCTAAATATTACGGAGATTTAACAGGGCAAATGTTTGCATTTTTTATTATTGCCGTTGCTGCGAGTGAAGCTGCCGTAGGGCTAGGACTTTTGATATTGTGGTACAAGCGCAATGGCTCTGTTGATTTAACAAGTCTGCAGATGATGAAGGGATAAAAAATGGAAAAATATGTTTATATTGCACTTTTTGCACCACTTTTAAGTTCCCTCTTTGTAGCACTTTTTGCGACACGCCCTAAAATACTTTTTATGGGTATTTTGGCATCACTTCTCATTGGTGCTTCAATGATATCTTCTTTTATATTGCTCTTTTATGTTAATGCCCATGGCGCTTTACATGTAAAGATGATGGATTGGATTAGTGCTGGAAATCTTGAGATACCTTTTGGTTTTGTAGTAGACCAAGTATCAGTCATTATGATGGTTACGGTTACTTTTGTTTCCACTATTATTCATGTCTATTCTATTGGGTATATGGACCATGACAAAAGTTTTAACCGATTTTTCTCTTATCTTTCAGCGTTTGTTTTTTCAATGTTGATTTTGGTCATGAGCGATAACTTCGTTGGTTTATTTATTGGGTGGGAAGGTGTTGGACTTTGTTCATGGCTTTTAATTGGTTTTTGGTACCACAAACCTAGTGCCGCATGGGCAGCTAATGAAGCTTTTATCATGAACCGTATCGCTGATCTTGGTATGTTGATGGGACTTTTCCTTATCTACTGGCAAATAGGCTCTTTCCAATACGATATCGTATTTGCAAGTATTAAGTTTTTAGATATCAGTATTGTAACCACTATAGGCATCTTTTTATTCATAGGTGCTATGGGTAAATCAGCACAATTTCCTCTTCACACATGGCTTGCCGATGCGATGGAAGGACCCACTCCTGTGTCTGCACTTATCCACGCGGCAACGATGGTAACAGCGGGTGTTTACCTGGTTATTCGCTGTGGAGATATCTATTCACTCATTCCACACATTGGATTTGCTATCGCTTCATTAGGTGCTTTTGTAGCAGTTTTTGCAGCTTCTATGGCATTGGTAAATAACGATTTAAAAAGAATTATTGCGTACTCTACCCTTTCTCAACTAGGTTATATGTTTGTAGCAGCAGGACTTGGCGCTTATTGGATAGCACTTTTCCATCTTATGACACACGCATTTTTTAAATCTCTTCTCTTCTTGGGTGCTGGAAATGTTATGCACGCAATGCACGATGAGCTTAACATCAAAAAAATGGGTGGATTGTACGGCTCAATGAAAGCTACGGCTATTTTAATGAGTGTCGCCTCTGTCGCACTTGCTGGAATCTATCCTTTTGCAGGCTTTTTCTCTAAAGATATGATTTTAGAAGTAGCGTTTAACGAAGGTGCTTATTTCTTATGGTTTGCACTTTTTATCGGTGCGGGAATGACGGCATTTTATAGTTTCCGTTTGGTCATGTTAGTATTTTTTGGCGAAAAAGAGCACACTAAATACGGTATTCATCCCCATGAAGCACAACCTTTTGTGATTTATGCTTTGATGCCTTTGGGTCTTTTAGCGGTTATCGCAGGCTTTTTTGAACATGCCTTTAGAGGTTTTGTGACTAAGCTTTTAACAAATTATGATATTCAAATAGCACATGGAACAGAAGTTTTACTGATTGCTGCTACGCTAGGCATCGCTATAAGCGGTATTAGTTTTGCTATTTACATGTACTCTCGTGGTGGATTTAGCAAAACACTGGAAAATAGATTTTGTTATAAATTACTCATTAATCAGTATTTTATTCCTAAATTATACGAGTTATATATTATGAAACCTTTTGGGGCAATTTCAAATTTTCTTTGGCAGAAAATTGATGTTAAGATTATTGATTTTAGCGTAGATATGGTTGCAAAGATTCTTTATACAAGTGGTGAGAAAAGCAGAAAAATGCAAAGTGGAAATCTCTCAGATATGCTTCGTTGGATGGTTGTGGGCATAGTAATTTTGCTCGCCGTTGCAATTTTTTATAGACCGATAGTATAGGAGTAGAGAATGGATCATATTTTATCATTAATCATATTTTTTCCCTTTGTAGCAGGACTTTTTGGATTTCTTGTTAATAAAGACAGTGTTAGGGCTTATGGTATTAGCGTGAGTGCGATAGAGTTTTTACTCACTCTTGTTCTTTGGGTTGGATTTGATAGTAGCAATGCTGGCTATCAGTTTGTAGAATATACAGCACTTATTCCAAGTTTTGGTATGAGTTATTACTTAGGTGTAGACGGTATCTCACTCTTTTTAGTTATTTTAACTTCACTGATGACGATGATATCTTTAATAGCGCTCAATATCGAGAAAGATGCAAAAAACCTTATTATTTCAGTTCTATTTTTAGAAATGACAATGGTTGGTGTATTTTTAATTTTAGATGTTATTTTATTTTACTCATTTTGGGAACTTTCATTGGTGCCAATGCTTTATATTATTGGTGCATGGGGAAGTGCAAGACGAGTTTATGCGGCTATTAAATTCTTTCTTTATACCTTTGCTGGTTCAGTTTTAATGCTCGTTGGCATTTTGTATATGGGCTTTTTGTACCATGAAGCAACAGGAATTTGGAGTTTTGCATTACCTGATTGGTATTTATTGCAGATTCCACTTCAGATGCAATTATGGCTTTTTGGAGCATTTTTCTTAGCATTTGCCATTAAAGTTCCGATGTTTCCATTTCATACGTGGTTACCTTATGCACATGGTCAAGCACCAACCATTGGTTCTATTATCCTAGCAGCGGTACTTCTTAAAATGGGAAGTTATGGTTTTGTAAGATTTTCGTTGCCTCTTTTTCCTGATGCGTCAGTCTATTTTTTAATGCCTATTGCCATTATTGCGATTATTATGGTTATCTATGGTGCGATGGTCGCTTATGCGCAGGAGGATATGAAGCAAGTCATTGCGTATAGTTCTATCTCGCATATGGGTATTGTTGTTTTAGGAACATTTGCGATGAACGCAGAGGGTATTACAGGTTCAATTTTCTTGATGTTAAGTCATGGTATCGTGAGTGGCGCTTTGTTTATGTTGGTGGGCGTTATCTATGATAGGAGACATACTAAGTTGATGAGTGAGTTTGGTGGTATCGCTAGTGTGATGCCAAATTTTGCTACGATTTATGGAATTATGTTGATGGCTTCAGTGGGGCTTCCCCTCAGTGTAGGATTTGTAGGAGAGTTTTTATCCCTCGTTGGTTTTTATAAAGTCAACTGGGTTATGACGCTTATGGCGGGTTCTGGTATTATCTTGGGTGCCGTTTATATGCTTAATTTGTATAAAAAATCATTTTTTGGACCTATCACTCATGAAGAAAATAGAACATTAAAAGACTTAAATGGTAAAGAACTCACAGCACTTATTCCTCTGGTTGCACTTGTTGTTATTTTAGGAGTATTTCCTAAACCTGTTTTAAGTACGATTGATATGAGCGTCAAAAAGATGCTATCTCTTATGGAACAAAAAGCAGTCGAAAATGACACAAGAGACCTGATTATAAATGTCAATAGCATAGGAGGAAAAAGATAATGTTAGAACCTATCTCAATTAATGTAGCAAGTCTTAATTTACCAGCTTTGCTACCTATGGCTATCTTGACCCTTGGTGCGCTTGGTATTATTTGTGTTGATTTGGCAGTAAAAAAATTAAATAGAAGTTTTTATACGATGATTTCTGTTTTGTTTATCCTTTTAGATTTAGGTGCTGTTATCGGTTACAATGGTCCTACAAGAGGATTTTTTGATGTTTTATTAATCGATGGTATTGCTATTATTGCACAAGTTATTATTTTAGTGGCATCGGCATTTTTTCTTCCTCTTTCTCTTAGTAACAGGCATTTTAAAGAGTTTGAAATGGCAGAATTTTATGCACTTTTCTTATTTATGATTGTTGGTTTCCAATTTATGGTTGTCAGTGATAACTTAATTCTTATCTTTATAGGACTCGAAACGGCGAGTTTATCATTGTACACACTTATCGCACTTCATAACCGTGCAAAAGCATTTGAAGCTGCTATAAAATACTTTACAATGGGCGCATTAGCTGCTGGCTTCTATACACTCTCTGCGCTTATATTTTACGCTCTTACTGGTAGTGTTGAGATAAGCCAAATAGAATGGGCATTGGTAGATAGAAATTTTGAACCTTTAGTGGGTGTTTTAGCAGGTACCGTGTTTATGATTGCAGCACTTGGATTTAAACTCTCATTAGTTCCATCACACACATGGACACCAGATGTTTATGAAGGAAGTTCGGCTCCTCTAGCAGGATATATGTCTGTTGTTCCAAAAATAGCAGGATTTATCGTGGCTATGCGACTTTTTGAGATGTTAATTTTATCGGGAGTCGTGTGGTTAGAAAATGTTTTGTATGCCAGTGTTGTCATTACGATGACTTTGGCAAATATCACAGCATTAGTGCAAGAAGATGTAAAAAGAATGTTGGCTTTTAGTTCTATTTCACATGCAGGCTTTATTATGGGCGCCATTTTAATAGGAACAACACAAGCAAATGTAGCACTTTTCTTATATTGGGTTTTATTTATGTTTACCAATTTAGGTGCTTTTACAATGCTTTGGATTGTACGACATCAAAAAAATCTTTGGGATGAGCGATATCAGCATCCGTTTACAAAGTTTTCAGGTATGGTTAAAATTATGCCAATAACTGCAACTATTATGGGTGTTTTTATGTTTGCATTAGCAGGAATGCCTCCTTTTTCAGTCTTTTGGGGAAAACTATATCTTATTAGTGCAGCAGTAAATGCGCAGTTTATTTATCTAGCAGTTATTATGGCGGTTAATAGTGCCATAGCAGTTTATTACTATATGAAATTGGTAGTGTATATGTTCTTAAAAGAGCCTGTTAGTAATGATGCTGCTATTTATGAAACAAACGCTTCTACACCTTTGAAAATAATTGTAGGTTTCGCAGCAGTGGTCACGATATCAGCTGTTGTTTTGGTTGAACCTCTTTTAAATATTATTACGAAATATGTAACCGCAAGTGGATTTTAAAAAAGAGGTGGGATACCACCTCTTTACATATTTTGCTATAATTTATGCATGAAATATATTTTAATCCTAATTTTTACATCCTTACAACTTTTTGCACTTGATATTATTTTAAATAGTGGCAAAGAAAGTAAAGTTAACTATGCTATTTTGCATATTATCGATACTAAGCCTCTTTATTGCCAGACAATTCCAGGACCTCTTGATAAAAAAAATTATTTATGCAAAGTGGAGCGTCCCTTCAATAAACCCATAGAATCAAAAAAAATGACATTAGCAGAAATTGATTTTTATGAGAAAAATAATGAGTTTTATATCGCAATTCAGCCAAAAGTTGATTCAAAACTTGTACCAATGGAAGAGTCTTTGTATGAAAATACTGAAATTTTAACAAAGCCAAAAGAAAAGCAGTATAAGCATTGGATGATTTTATTACAAGAAAAACCTCTTTACCAAGAAAAAACAGCAGATAATGGTCTTGATTTTCCTGTTGTTTATGAAAAATATAAAAAACCCTATATCGGTCCTCTTGACCTCAATGGTGCTCCTATATCTTATGCTCAAAGTAAAGATATACAGCTCTATCTTGATATCAAAAAAGAGTTTGAACGTGGTGCCTATGATGATGTGGTTAAAGATGTCAAAAAAGTACTCTCAGCATTCCCTAACTCAATTTTCAGAAGCGAATTAGAACTTTGCAATATCAGATCTATGGATAAACTTTTAAGCGTTAAAGATGAAAATAAACCCTCACTCCCTTTTGATGAGAGTGATTTAGTTATCATGGCTAAAAAATGGACTAAAGAGTTTGCTAGTGATGAGAATATCCCCGAAGTATTTATGCTCATGACCAAAGCCTATCTTAAATTGAGTGCCAAATCAGATGCTAATTATTTTATTGATATTTTAGTGAGTGAACATCCTGATAGTTCTTTTACTAAAAAAGCAATTTTACTTTTTGCGGATAATCTTTTTGCAAAAAAAGAAAAAGATAAAGCATTGAAACTCTATTTGGATGTTTTATATAGCTCTCAAGATTTAGATATAGCCTCAGAAGCTGCTATTCGCTTGGGCGATTATAAGATGGATGCAGGAAAAGCCAAGGAAGCCAAAGAATATCTCCTTAAAGTGCTCAATGCCAATGCCGAGTATCTCCTTAAAGATAAGGATGAGAGCTATAAACTTGCTAAAAGGTTATATCAAAATGGTCTTTATGACGTTGCGTCTAAAATTTTAGATTTGCTTTTAGTGAATACTCCTAAGAAAGATGAAAACAGAGAGCTCATGTTAAAAGAGAGTGGCGACTGGCATGCTAAGGCAAACGATGTACAAGAAGCGTATAGCAAGTATCAAGAGTATTTAGTCGACTATAAGAGTAATGGAGAATATGTTGATGAAGTCAATGAAAGCTTAGATGCACTTTTCTTTAAACTCAACGAAACCAATGAAACAAAACTTGCGGTGTACTATGATAAATTAATTAAAAATTATAGCAATGGCATTGGCGAAAAAGCGTTGATAGAAAAAGCAAAACTTCTTTTAAAACAAGGTAAATTCAACGATGTGCTAATGATGAAAGAGGAGCTAAGCAAAGCTTCTGATACGCATGATACTAAGCCTGAAGAGTTAATCTATGATGCGGCGAAGTCATTGGCTTTAGCGCATTTAAAAGCGGATGAATGCCCAATGGTTATTAGCTTAGCAGAAGAGTATAAGATTGATTTTCAAAATATCGATAGCGAAGATAAACTTTTTACTTGTTTTATGAAACTATCACGGTTTGAGAGAGCCAAAGAAATAAGCACAGCTCATCTCAAAGATACCAAACTTGCAAGTCGTTTTGCTTGGTCACAACGTGAAGTAGACGTACTGTATAAACTTGGAAAATACCAAAATGTTATTGATTTTAATGCAGACATCTTGACACTTTCCCAAACAGTAAAACAAAAAATAGCACTAGAAACGCTTCGAAATATCTTTTTCTCTTATGCTAAATTGAAAAAAACAGAAGAACTATTAGTGGTCTCAGAGATGATAGATAAAAATTATCCCAATAATTTTACCAATATCGATATCTATGAGCAAATCGTCAAAATGGCAAATGAGTCTAAAAATGATTTAATGCTGATCAAATATGCTCAAAATATTTTAAAACTTCAAAAAGAGTTTAAATCATCTACCCTCTCACCTAATATAGAGTTTAGTTATATCGAATCACTCAAAAGATTGGGAAGAGAAAGCGAAGCATTGTTGGTGATAGAGCCTTTATTAACGCAAAAACTAAGCGATAAAGACAAAATACGCTCTTTCTATCATGCGGGTGAGTTAAGTCTAAAGTTAAAAGATGAACAAAAAGCCAAAGAATATTTTACCAAGTGTGCCCAAACGCAAGGTGAAAGTTCGTGGAAAAGTATTTGTGAAGAGAACCTCAAGTTGTTTTAATTCTTTACATGTAAAGATTGTTCGATAGTTTTTTGAAGTTCATTCAGTGCTTGTTTAGGATGTGATGGAAACTGAGAAGCATTAAATGTTCGTTGTCTTTTGGCAAGATGAACCGTATTTGTCGTGATTTTTTCTTCCAGAATAGGAAGTTTAAACTTTCCATCAAAGTACTCAAGCACTTCTTTAATACCAATGGATTTCATGCAATTAGGTGCTCTTGTATATCTTTTTTCCAAGTCAAATACTTCATCGATAAGTCCTAAATTTAACATTATTTTAGTTCTTTTTTCTATTTTCTTTCGCAATAATTCCTTATCGGTTTCAATCTCAAAGAGTTCAAAATCATCTAAAATAGGTTTGTTTTTATGGGTTAATAGAAAGTCGCTTGGTATTTGATGGGTTGATAAAAATATCTCTAACCATTTTTCAATTCTGTATCTATCCGTAGCAGCAATTTTATCGGCATAAGATAAATCTTTTTGCTTAATCAATGCGTAAGTAAGCTCTAAATTAGACAGATAAGTGGCTATTTCTTCTTTTACATGTAAAGATATTTCAGGCTTGATGCTTAATCCCTCAATCATTGCTTTGAGATAAAATCCTGTTCCACCGACAATAATGAGGTTTTTATCTTCATTGATTGAGGCTTTTTTAGCTTCTTCAAAAAGATTGAAAAA
>JAFLKZ010000188.1 GCA_019162915.1 Campylobacteraceae bacterium | reverse complement strand
CACGGCATTCATCGCTTTTGACAGATCAATAGCTGTTATTTTTTTGACAAAAGGGGCGATATGTGATGTTAAAAGACCCGTACCTGAGCCAAAATCCATCAGTTCCATCTCTTTATCGTAGGAGATATTTTTTAAAATAGTATCAGCAATATTTTTAACATTATCAACTCTTGTAGCTTCTTTTTCGTAACTTTTTGCTTTATGCTCAAAATAATCTTTTGTTGGAGTCATTGTTTTGTCCCTTTTAAAATAGAACGTAATATTACCGCAAAGCAAATAAAACCTTTACATGTAAAAAGATAAAATAGTATATTTACATGTAAAGGATAAATATGCCAAAGAGAGAAGAGGCGTTTGCTTTATTAACAGAATACAACGGAAATGCTTTAGTGACACATGGACTTGCCGTTGAAGGTACGATGCGATATTTTGCACGAAAACAAAATCAAGATGAAGAAATATGGGGTATGGTTGGGCTTTTGCATGATTTGGATTATGAAAAATATCCTCAAGAGCATTGTGTTAAAACAGCAGAGATAATGCGAAAACACGGATACAGTGAAGAAATTATCCGAGCTATCATGTCACATGGATATGGCATTTGTACCGACATTGAGCCTATAAGCACGATGGAAAAAACACTCTATGCTATCGATGAACTGACAGGACTAATTACTGCTTGTGCCTTAGTTCGCCCCAGTGGTTCGGTGATGGACTTAGAACTCTCCTCCGTCAAGAAAAAGTACAAAACACGCACGTTTGCAGCAGGTGCAAGTAGAGAAGTCATCCAACAAGGTGCAGATATGCTAGGCGTTACGCTTGATGAACTTATCATTGATGTGATAGCGGCGATGAGAGAGATAGCACCTAGTCTTGGATTGGAAATGAAAGAGTAGGTTATGATTGTCAAGTTACTATTTTTGATAGGTAGTTTTATGTTTGCTTCAGAGCCAAATTTTGGTGCTTACGATGGCTCGGCAGTCATCTTAGATTTGAACAGTTCTAAACGAGATGTTTTTGGCACCTATGTTGATGAGCGGTTACATCCTTGCTCAACTTTCAAAATCCCCAATAGTATGATAGCGCTAGATAGTCAGGTGATAAATGATGAAAATGAGACCATAGTATGGGATGGAGAGATAAGAGAATATGCCTTTTGGAATAAAGACCATTCGATGCGCTCAGCTATCAGTGTATCGACAGTTTGGTTTTATCAAGAACTTGCAAAGCGTATAGGTGCAAAGAAAATGCAAGAGATGGTTGCTAAAATTGATTATGGTAATAACGATACTTCTCAAACACTGACTACTTTTTGGTTGGGTAATGGCAGTCTTAAAATCTCACCCAATGAACAGGTTAAATTTCTCTCTAAACTGATACGTGAAGAATTACCTTTTACACATAGAACAATGGTAATTGTAAAAGATATCATGACACTTGAGAAAAAAAAGAACTACACTTTTTCTGGGAAAACAGGAAGTTGTAGTGGAATAGGTTGGTTCGTAGGATTTGTAGAAGAGCCTCAAAGTACCAAAGTCTTTACCTTTGTGGTGAAAGAGGCAAAGGGGCTAGTGGGATAGAGGCTAAGAGGATTGCTATGGAGTATTTGAATAGGTGATTAAAAAAAGGGCTGGGCAAACTTTTCTCATTTTTCCTTTTACATGTAAATAAATAAATAAAATGACTTGTAAAAAGTTAAAAGTTTAGCCCCGACCCCTACTTTCTTTTGAAGCTTCGAAAATGGCAAATTGCCAAATATTTGCTACAAGTCATTCTAAAGAGTGTATTGAAGCATTTAATGAAATTAATGAAGATGATGAAGGAATTTATCTTGAATTCTATAAAAACCAAAAAACAGGCTTAATTACTGTCAATGAAAGAAGTAGTAATCAATTATCGTACGCTTTGGAAAACGGGGGGAGTGTAAGAGGTGAGTAACCTTATTATTGTAGAAAGCCATAATGATAAATATTTTATTGAAAAGATGGTTGAGGTATTGCAAATTGCTAACATTCAAATAGATAATCCAATATGTAATATCCATGATTTTGAATGCTTGGATGGTTTATCAAATTTAGAGTATAAACTACGCGAAGTGAAAACAAGAGTTGATAAATATTAAAAAATTGGGATTATTGTAGATGCCGATAATGAAGGTATTGAAAAAAGAATAACATTTATAAATACGCACTTAAAATCTATTTGTTCAGATGTTGAACTTGTTAGAACAAATAACTTTATAAAATCAGATGAACTAGATGTTGCAATTGGTTGTTATGTTATGAATGTAGATGGTGTTGGTGAGCTTGATACTGTTTTAAAAGCTATTAAAACTGAAGATTCTACTTATGCCGATTGCTTAGAGTCTTGGAAAACATGTTTAGAAGAAAAAGGGAAAAGCATTTCCTTAAAAGATTTCGATAAATTTTGGGTAAATAATTATATTAGATATGACACTTGTTCTAATCAAGATAAAAGGCAAGCTGGCAGAAAATGTAATACTGAAGTTGGAATCAAAAAAGATATTTGGAATTTTGATAATTCTATTTTAGATGATTTAAAAGCATTTTTATTATTTTTATCGAAATAAACGATAAATTACCTTTTTTATTTTACTAGTATACGAGGACTTAGCTTTTGCTTTCTCTACATTGAAAGAAAATGAAACGATTTTATATATCACCTTCTATTATTTGCGACTTTCCACAGATAAGGCGAAAAGAGGGCGATGATAATGAGTGCAGCACAGCCTTCTAAAAAAAGAGTTTCCCCTGCGCCAATATAATGCGAAATAGTTCCTATTAAGAGTGCGCCAATGGGTTGCATACCAAAAAAAGCCATCGCAAAATAACTAATGACTCTTCCTCTCATGTTGCTATCCGATGTTGTTTGAAGTAGGGTATTGATGATGGTGACATGTAACATCATTCCAAAGCCTGCAATGGCGCAAAATAACAAGGAAAAGAGTAACGAATAGGAGAGTGCAAAAAGAACTATGCCTAAGCCAAAAAGCGTGGTAGCGACAATGAGTAATTTTCTTAGGTTACTGGTGTGTTTGAGAGAAGCAAGTAAAATAGCTCCACTCAGTGCCCCAACACCAACAAAACTGTTAAGATACCCATAGATTGAAGCATCTCCTCCCAATGTCTCTTTCGCGATAATCGGAAACAATGTTGTATAAGGAAGTACCAGTAGACTCATGAGCGAGAGGAGTAATATTAAGATACCAAGTGATGGGGTTGATTTTAAGTAACGAAGACCATCTTTAAGATCAGCTAGCATTTTTTGAGTACGGGCTTGTGGGATATGTGCGGGTAATTTCATCATCAGCAGTGAAATGATGACGGCGATAAAACTAAGCGCATTGAGCATAAAACAGATTCCTGCTCCCAATGTTTCGAGGATAAAACCTGCAAAGGCTGGGCCTATGAGACGGGCTAGATTGACCATCGTTGAATTAAGCGCTATGGCATTGCCTACATCTTCTTTTTGTTCAACCATATAATGCACTAAAGATTGGCGAGCAGGGACATCAAAAGCATTGACAATGCCAAGGAGAACGCTTAGAAAAATAAGCTCCACCACAGAATAATCAGTAAAGACAACCACCAATGTCATCGCAACAGCTTGTACCATCGAAGCAATTTGTGTGAAAAGAAGTACCTTGAAACGATTGTATCTATCGGCGATAGTACCGCCAAGCAGTGAGAATAAAAAGGAAGGGAATTGAGAGGCAAATACACTAAGACCTAGCATAAATGCAGAGTTTGTTTGCACATAAATGACCCAATACACAGCAGTTCTTTGCATCCATGTGCCCATAAGTGAGACAGACTGCCCTGCAAAAAAAAGTCGATAATTTCGGCTTTTAAAAGCCTTGAATGTGTTGATGTTCATGTGATACTTGCTCTTGGATTGAATGAGGAAAGTATAGCGGAGTTAAGGTTTGAAAGTGTTTTACATGTAAAGTGGAAGCCAAAAGGATAGCTATTAACTATTTCCATGATGGCTTCTACAATAAGAGAGTAATGATGTTAGGTTAAGCAGGCTTTCCTATATCTTCTTCACTGAGTCCTCTATGGGCACCACTACAATAAGGTGCTTCTTTAGTGCGTTTACAGGTACAGATAACACTTCGCTCTCTTTGTGCGGTAAATGCTTTAGGTGTAAGTCCTGTGCCTTTGTGTGAACCATCACAGAGTGCTCCATCACTAGAGCGTCCACAAGTACAATAAAAATACTTTTCTCCGACGATGGTTTCTAATTTTGCGGGTACAAATCCACCAATTAAGGGTTTATCCATTTTATGCTCCTTTATAATATGTTAAAAATCTAATGGGCGTGTTTTTCTTTAATCTCTTGTGCAGTTGCTTTTCTAATATCAAGAACAGTGGCATAAAAAACAACTTCAAGTCCCGCTAAAGGATGATTGCCATCCAGTGTCACTTTGTCCTCTTTGATGTCGGTCACTGTATAGGAAATTTTTTGCGCTTCATCATCGCTATCATCCATGCTCACGATAAATTGTTCACCTACACAGAGGTTATCATCAAATTCACTGCGATCTTCCATACTAACCAACTCGTTATCGTACTCGCCAAATGACTCTTTGGGGGTGAGTTGAACCGTGATGGTATCGCCTACTTTTTTACCTTCTAAGGCTTGTTCAAGTTTGGGGAAAATATCGTTATAGCCACCATGAAGATAAATAAGTGATTCTTCGCCAGAATCGAGGATGTTATGTTGTAAGTCTTCAATGTAATATTCAAGTGTCACAACAGAGTTTTTAGTCATAGGATTTCCTTTTGATGTAAATATTTTTTAAGTCGAGCAACGCCTTCACGCATGTGTTCGATATTTCGAGTATAGGCAAAGCGTATATAGTGATTTGTTCCATTAGTTCCAAAATCAACCCCAGGCGTTGTGGCTACATGGATATTGGCTAAAAGTTCTTTGGCAAAGGCAAAGCTATCGTTAGAATACTTAGATATATTTGCCCAAAGGTAAAAAGCGCCATCAGGTTTAGCATCGATGTCAAAAAGGGTAGAAAGCTCAGCATATAAAAAATCACGTCTAGCTTTAAACTCTTGTTTGATAGTGGCTAGGTATTCTTCATCAAAGGCTTCTAATGCACCGTATTGGCTGAGTGTTGGAGCGGATATGAAGAGATTTTGGGCGACTATTTCGGCGTGTCTTATTTGCTCTTTAGGAACGATAACCCAACCCAAACGCTGTCCTGGCATACAGTAGTATTTTGAAAAACCGTTGATGACAAAGACGTTTTTTCCATATTGGAGCGCGGTGTCTGCTTCTTCCTCATACGTCAATCCATGATAAAGTTCATCAGAGATAAAGGCTATTTGATGTGCTTCGCAGTATTCTACGAGTTCTTTGAGATTATCACTTTGGTAGATATTTCCCGTTGGATTGGCGGGGGAGGAAATTTGAAGTGCATCAAGATGATGAGGTTTCAAATCCTTTACATGTAATTCAAAATTATCGTCTTTACCAATAGGCATAAACAAAGGATTGATATCCATAAGATAGGCAAAGTTTTTATAACAAGGATACGATGGGTCACTTAACCCTAAAGTTGAGTTATGTTTGAGCGTAAGCGCATAGGCTATTAAAAATGCGCCACTGGTGCCTGGTGTTAAAAAGATTTGTTCTTTTTCGATGGTTACCCCGTATGTTTTAGCGTAATGCTGGACAATTTTTTCGCGAAGTTCAACTAAGCCATGACTTTGGGTGTAGGAAAATTTATTGTTATCAATGCTTACATGTAAAGCATTTTTCACTTTAGGCGAAGGCGGAAGGTCAGGTTGTCCTATCTCAAAATGAATACAATCTTCAAATTTTTCAGCTTCTTTCACGATATCCATCACAATGAAAGAGCTCATTTTTTCACAACGCATTAACGCACCTTATTTTTTAAAAAGTATAACGGAATGCTTCTTGCAACTATCTTACTTAAAAAGGAGTAAGCCAATGCGTCAAATAAATGCAACTCCTGAGGCAACCTATCATTTTGCCAAGCAATTTTCACATTACAAAGATTTTTATACAAGATTTGATGGGTTGATATTTTCTAAGCTTGGTTTTGGGACTTTTAAAAAAGAGCCTTATAAAGAAGAGAATTATATTTTTGATTATAAAGATGCACTCAAATCAGCAATTAAAAATGGTATCAATCTCATCGATACCGCCATCAATTATCGCTACCAAGAGAGTGAAAAAGAGATAGGCGAAGTATTAGTCGAACTCATTGATAAGGGTGAAGTCAAACGTGAAGAACTCATCATTTGTTCAAAAGGTGGGTTTATACCGCTGTGTTTTCCTTTTCCTGCTAACCCATACACATGGATTAGTGAAAATATCATCCAAAAAGGGTTGGCAACCTCGTATGACATTGAGCTAGACCAACACTGCATGAGCCCTAAGTTTTTGAGATATTCGTGTGAACAATCTTTGCAAAACCTGCAAATTGAGTGTTTGGATATCTACTTTTTGCACAACCCTGAAACACAATTAACGAAGATAGGCAAACATGCGTTTTTACAAAAACTAGAAGACATCTTTACACTTTTTGAAATACTCGTTAGTGAGAAAAAAATAAAGGCTTATGGGTTAGCTGTTTGGAATGCACTCACTTATGAAGAGGACAATGCGGAGCATATCAACCTTGAGATGGTCTTTGATGTGGCACGTAAAGTTGGTGGGGAAAATCATCATTTTAAGTACGTTCAACTACCTTTTAATATCGCTAAAACAAATGCCTACACCATCGCAAATCAGAAGATGAATGATGGAAATTACTATACACCATTGCAGGTGGCGCATAAACTAGGACTTGGTGTTATCGGCAGTTCCTCACTTTTACAGATGCATCTTTTCCAAAAGCCATTTCGTCCCGAAGTGGGTTATCTTTTGGATAGTGGGATGGAACTTGAAAATGATGTACAACTAGCTCTCCAGTTTACGCGCTCTACGCGAGGATTGGTCAGTTCACTTTTTAGTTCAAGTCAAGCAGAACACGTCACTCAAAATAGCAAAATAGCTTCTATCAATGCGCTCAATAGTGCAAAGTACAATCTTCTTTTTAAGGTGGAAAAATCAACATGACCTACGACATCATTATCATTGGTTCAGGAATTGCTGGACTTATGGCTGCCATCGAAGCTAAAAGTGAGATAAATCGTGTTGCTATCATCACCAAGAGCAATATTTTTAAATCCAATAGTGCTATCGCTAGTGGTGGTATAAACGCTGTGATAGATGAAAATGATAATACCCAGATACAAGAGCATATCGACGATACGATGAAAAGTGCCCAAGGATTGGGGAATAAAAAAGCAGTGACATATTTGTGTAAAAGAGCGCCTCACATCATCAAAAAGCTTTGCGATTATGGTGTGGCATTTGACAAAGATGAAAAGGGAAAAATTTTACAGCGAAGTTTTGGTGGTGGAAGTAGTAAACGCACTTGTTTTGTAGGTGATAGTACGGGTGCTTCTATCACACAAGCCTTGATAAAAAAAGCAAAGCTCAGCGGTGTAGAATTTTTAGTCAATCAATATGTCATGGACATCACTAAAATTGATTCTTTTGTGAGCGGTGTGGTGGTTTTGAAAAGAATTGACTCAAGTGTTATCGTCTATCCGGCCAAAGCCATCGTTTTAGCAGGGGGTGGATACGCTGGAATTTATAGGGGATTTAGTACCAATGCACAAGATTGTACGGGGGATTTACTTAGCGTGGCGCTTCGAGCAGGGCTTAGCTTAAAAGACATGGAGTTTGTACAGTTTCACCCCACAGGATTTGCCAAAACCAGTTATCTTATCTCCGAAGCAGCCAGAGGTGAGGGTGGATATCTTGTCAATAGTGATGGGGAACGTTTTGTTCATGAATTAGGCACGAGAGATGTGTTGGCAAGGGCTATCTTTGAGCAGATACGAAAAGGTCAAAAAGTCTATCTTGATATGCGACATCTTCCTTTATCAGTGATTGAAACTAGACTTCCTTCCCTCTATAAAAATGCGTATAATCAAGTAGGTATCGATATCTCTGCAGAGCTTTTAGAGGTTAAACCAGTTGCGCATTATAGTATGGGTGGCATTGAGGCACCTTTTACATGTAGTTCTTTAAAAGGTCTTTTTGTGTGTGGTGAGTCAGCTTCTTTGGGTGTTCATGGCGCCAATAGACTGGGTGGAAACTCATTGTTGGAGGGTGCTGTTTTTGGAGAGTTAGCAGGAATGAAAGCTAAAGAGTATGCTAATTATCAAAATTTTCTACCTATTGATTACAATGTTGTGATTAAAGATATGAGTTTGGTAGATAGAATTTTTGAGGGTGATTGTTCTAAAAATTTCAATGCTATGCGCATTTCTGTGGGCAAAATCATGTTTCAAAAAGTAGGAATATTTCGCAATGCATCCTCTTTACAAGAAGCGTTTGACTATATGAAGTACCTACGCCTTGAGTCTAATACTTTGCATTGTATCGATAAAGACAAAAACAATAACGTGGAACTCATCTCTATCTTAGAACTTCGCAATGCCCTTGAACTTAGCGAAGCTATTATATTAGGTGCTTTAAAGAGAGAAGAGAGCCGAGGCGCACATTATAGGGAAGATTTTCCGCTTACATGTAAAGGTGCGAAGCGACACATACTCATCAAAGAGTATCAAAAAGGATTTTTTAAAGTAGCGTATGAAGAATCTAAAATCGTACAATTTATCAAAAAGTTACTCATAGATTAGATTTTTGAGTAACTTTTTCGTGAGGCTCAGACCAAAGGGAGGATTTGTCCTCTAAGAAAGAGTTTCTCAAAAATCTAATAAAGGAAAAGATAATGGCAAAAGTGATGTTGCGAGAAGAAAAAGGCGAAGTGTGTTTTTATATAGCTAAAAAAGATATGGAAGAGACGATTAAAACCATAGAGTTTGACACGGAGGAAAAATGGGGCGGCGAAGTGGAATTAACCAATGGTGAAATCTGGTGGATACAGCCAAATCCTAAAAAACTTCCCAAAGAAGAGGTCTGTAAAAAGCTAAGTGATTAAATTATAAACATAATTTTGAATGTTAAGTATTCATAACTTTGTATAATATATAAAATAACCATAAGGAGCCTAAAAATGGTTGAACTTGACACAAAGTGTGCACACTGTATCACGATGAGCGAGCTTATGACATTGCATGATACGGCTTTGCTAGTTTCAAATTCTCAAGACTTGGTTGGCTCTTTAGAAAAAGCATTGTTAGTTTTAAAAAATAGATTACATCTGGATAAATGTGCTATTCATACGCTAAGTGATGGCGTTTTAAGTATTTACGCGTGTATTGATTTTAGTAAACATCAAAAAACTTTGGCTACGTATAAGCTAGGTGAGGGAGTCACGGGTTTTGCTGCACAAAGTGGTGAACCTGTAGTCATAGAAAATTCTCACAACGACATGATGTTTCTCAATAAATCAGGAAATCGTGATAAAAACTCTATCTCCTATATCGCTGTTCCGATGCTTGTAGATCAAGAAGTTATTGGTGTTTTGGGTGCCAATATCACTAAAACAACTGCTATAGATTTTGAGAGTGCGGTTCGCGTTTTAACCATTATGAGTTCTATATTTGCCCAATCTATTCGTTCACACGATATCAATCTCCAAGAAAAAGAGCGTCTTAAAGAGCTTAAACTCTACTACAAAATGGAGTGGGATTCTAAAGTGCATAACTTTGGCGATATCATCGGTGAGAGTGATAAGATGAAAAGTGTTTTCAACGTGGTGGAGCGCATCGCGCAGAGTAATGTTACGGTATTGGTGCGTGGTGAAACTGGAACGGGAAAAGAGCTTGTAGCCGCTGCTATTCATAAAAGAAGCAAACGATGTGATGAGCCTTTTGTTAAACTAAACTGTGCTGCCATTACGGATACGTTGATAGAAAGTGAATTATTTGGGCATGAAAAAGGGGCATTTACGGATGCCAAAGAGGCACGCAAAGGTCGTTTTGAACTTGCAGATGGGGGAACACTTTTTTTAGATGAGATAGGCGATATCTCTTCTTCGGCACAAGTAAAACTTTTGAGGGTTTTACAAGAGCGTGAGTTTGAGCGTGTGGGCGGTAGTAAAACGGTTAAAGTTAATGTGAGATTAGTTGCCGCAACCAATCGTAATTTGGAAGCGATGGTGAAAGAGGGAACCTTTAGAGAGGATTTATACTATCGTCTTAATGTTATCCCTATTGATTTACCAGCCCTTCGTGAAAGAGGGGATGACATCATTTTATTGGTCAATTTTTTCTTAGAAAAATCAATAAAAAATCATAAAAAAAGAGTGCTTATCACGGATGATGCCATGAAAATATTGTGTGATTATCCATGGCCTGGAAATGTTCGTGAGCTTGAAAATACGATAGAGAGAATTGTATTAATGGGTAATGAAGAGGGCATTAGTGCCCCAGAAATGCTGTTACTTTTACCATCTTTTAAAAAATAGGTAGGATAAAATGATTGAAAAAATAAAAAGTGGTGCGTTAGTTCCCTTTATCGGTATGGGAGTTTTTAAAGATACTAAAACAGAAGATGGTGGACAAATTCCTTTTGATAGTGACACAATGATTTTGGCTTTAAATAGCGGAAGAGCAATGTCACAACGTTTGATGTATGAGTATTCTCGTGCTGCTATGAGTTTGGAGCATCGAAAAGGGAGAGCATTTATCGAACAGATGACATTTCATATCTTTAATTCTAAACCGTATAAAATCCCGCTTGTTTACGAATGGCTTAAACAAAGTATGCCTCCTTATGTGATTGATTTGAACATGGATGATTCTTTGCTGAAAGTTTATAGGGAAGTCGAGCATTTTCTAGTCACTGGAGTGAGCCGCATTATGGGTGGATATGACCGTTTTTTGGTTTATCATTACAACACTAAAGACAAAATATATCGTAAAATCGATAAAACACTTTTAAATGACTCTATGCCTATTCTTTTTAAACCTTTGGGCTGTGTTATTCCTGAGAAAAATTTTATTGTGAGTGATGCTGATTTTGTGGATTGGTTAACTGAAGCGATGGGTGGATATGCCATTCCTCCTTTTTTAAAAGGGTATAAAGAGGGGAAATCATATCTTTTTATGGGTATTGATTTTGATAGAGATACGTTTAGAATGGTGGCTAATGAGGTTACACTTGGCCTGAGTGACGGGTATTTGGTGAATGATAAAGAAAAAATTACGAAAAAAGAAGAGAAGTTTTTGACTTCTCATAAGATTGAAAAATTAGGAAGTGATTTAGCCCACTTCCTAGGGTAAGTTATCCTGCGACGACTTCCACAGGGTCACTTTCCCACACGCCATGTTTTGTACAGTAACTTTGTGCAACAAGGGTAAGTTTTTTACCTGATGGAACGATAGTAAAAGTTACTTCAGCATTGCTTTTTTTGTCTTGACCACCAAGTGTTCCAGGGACAAAATCAGCACGTGCTAGTAATGTTTCGCCATTGAAAAGCTGGATGTTAGCGATGAAATGGTTAAAATCATCTGGATGCGTATATTCGTTGCCAACTTTGACAGTTACTTTAAACTTTTCATCTTCTTTAAAGACTTTTTCACAATGAACAAATGGTGAATGTCTGTCGATATAGTCTTTTTTTGCTTCTCTCTCAACAGTGTCGATATCTACATAACGGTTAATCTTTGGCATCATAACTCCTTAAATTTTTATATTTTTAATTATATTAAAATAACACAAAAAAG
>JAFLKZ010000051.1:11545-11912 GCA_019162915.1 Campylobacteraceae bacterium | reverse complement strand
ATATTTTTTTCAGATGTGGCAATGGTTTTTAAAAAAGAGTGCAAAGTAGTTGATTTTCCACTACCCGTTGGTCCTGTCACTAAAATCATACCATATGAGTGAGACAGTAACCCTCTAAATTTTTCTGTCAAATCTGCATCAAAACCTAATTCTTCTAATGAGGGAATACTTGAAGCATCCATGAGTATCCGCATGACTACTCTCTCCCCATTGTAGGTAGGAAGCACTGAAACTCTTATATCTAAATTCTTTTTTGCAATTTTCACGATAGTTCTGCCATCTTGTGGTATTCTTCGCTCAGAAATATCAAGGTTCGAGATAACTTTGATACGATTGACGATGAGCGTGATAACATGTTTATCTAAAT
>JAFLKZ010000051.1:7204-11443 GCA_019162915.1 Campylobacteraceae bacterium | reverse complement strand
CAACACCTCTATTATCATGCATTTCAATATGAATATCGGATGCCTTTTTTTTGATAGCTTGATAAAAAAGTGCATTTACAAACTTTATGATGGGAGCAGATTCTTCACTTGTCAATATGTCTGAACTTGTTTTCAAAAATTCTGATAGTGAGATATCCTCGTCTAAAAAATCTTCTTTTTCATCTTCACTAAAGGAACCATCTAAACTTTTATCGTTTTTTTGCTCTAAATATCTATTATGTAATCTTTCATAAGAATTTTCATCTGCAAAAGAGATTTCTACATGTAACGGTAATTTTGAGAGATAATTTAATCCTTCTGCTAGATGATTTTCATCCAAAATTGCATATGATGTTGCATCAATTTTTGTTAAAAGAAGATGATTTTTAACTAATAATTCGGAATCAATTCTATCATCATATAAAGGGTAAAGATCAAGTCCGCTTAGTGTTGGTATGTTATTAATTTTCATTGTTTTTGCTATTTTGTTTGTCTGAAATAGATTTGGCAAAATCTTTTTCAATGGCATTTAACTTTGCTAGTTCTTCTCTTAATGAAGATAGACCTAAAGCATCATCAACGATATATGGTGTTAAAACTATAACAAGGTTTATTTTATCGTGCTCATCAACATCATGCCTAAAAGCATATCCTAAAAGTGGGATGTCTCCTAGTAATGGTACTTTAGATACTGTTATATCAGTTTTATCCCTAACTAATCCACCAATGATAATGCTTTCTCCATTTTTAACGATAGCCGTTGTAAGGATGTCTCTTTTAGTCGTTGTTGGTAAGCCATCTGTACTTCCTGGAACCACATCTTCTAGTGTTACTTTGACATCTAATAAAACTTTGTTATCACTAGAAATTCTAGGTTTTACCTTAAGGGTTAAGCCTATATCTTCCCTTGTGTAAGTGTTTTTAGTAATGTCTGTTGTAGAAGATCCGACACTTCCTTGTGAAATGATTGATTCTGTTCTACCCACATATATCGAAGATTCTAAGTTATTAACACACAGTAATGATGGTTCAGATAAAAGATTTGCCGCACCACTTTGGTCTAATAAAGAGATAGCTGCTCCAAGCGCTATACCTTTTGTCACTACGGGGATATCAAGTCCTAGTTTACTAAAATCACTTATAGCTACTGCTGGACCGCCTAAATTTGCACTAAAGGTATAGAGTCCTGAGGAATTAGATACACCACCAGCAACACCATACTTTACACCAACAGCTCTTGATTTGTCATCGCTAATTTCAACTATTTTTGCACTGACAAACACTTGTTGTCTTGGCACATCAAGGGCAGAAATTAAGATATTTATCTCTTTTAACTCTTCTTCTGAAGAATAGATGATGAGCGTATTTGTTTCCACATCGGCTGTAAAAGTTGCTCTATCTAAGTATTTATTGGAACTAGTGCCTGAGATGGCTGATGAAGTAGCTGATAATGTTGGTTTATCAGAATCTTTTTTTAATTTACTTCCAGAAGATGTAGATACAGCAGACGCAATAGGTTTGTTGGAAATAATAGCTTCTAATGTAAGTGCCAGTGTTTTTGCCTCAGAATTTTTTAAAGTGATGATATGTAATGTACGCTCAGAAACGGCATCTTTTTTATCAAGTTTCTTTACATGTAAAAGTAATGCATCAATGATGTTTCGACTTGATACCATCACAAGAGTATTGGTCCCCTCATCTGCAAAAATATCAACTTTTTGATTTGAAATTTTTTGGTTATAAAGGCTCTCCGTAATGCTTATTATTTTAGGTAAGATGGAGATTACTTTAGAATACTGAAGTGTAAAAAACTCAATATCCATCTTTTTTTGAGAATCAAGTCTTTTGATAAGTCCTCGTATACTCGCTAAATTTTGTGGATAGTCCGTGATAACTAAACTATTTGCTTCATTTGATACGGCTATTTTCCCATACTTTCCTAATAAAAAGTTTACCTGTGCTAGCATCTCTGTTGCTGAGAGGTTATGGATACCAATGATGTCTGTTTGGATTTGGTTTAATTCACTCTCACCTTTAAAAGGTGGAGATTCTTTCATAGCATCACTACTTCTAACAATCTCTAAATAGCCACTTTTACTGTCAATTAAAGTATAACCCTTGTTTTTCAAAACACTAATCAACAAATCATAAACTTGCTTTTTATCAATAGGTTGCACAGATATAAAATTTACTTTTCCTGGAATGATAGAGGATAAGAGTATATTTTTATCACTGATTTTTGAGACCATTTTTACAAATTCATTAATCTCTAAATCTTTAAAGTTTATTTCTATTTCATTATCGCTCGCAAACAAAAAACCACTCAGAATGAGTAAAATACTAATTAATTTCATAGGTAATTTCCTTTAGTTCTAAGTTACGCTCTATTCCTATTTTTAATGATGTCGTACTTTTAAGTGCATTATAATAAGGCAATAAATCCATGATGTTGTTTAGTTTTTTATTATCAACTGATTTGATAATATCATCTTTTTCAAAACCCATTTCATCAAACAATGAACCTTTTTTGATGAAACTTAGTTGTACACCTGCAAATTCGTTATTTTCTGTCATCTCTTGAACTTTTATATCCTTCAAGACTTCATTCATATTGTGTGTATATTTTGCTAAATTATCTCTTTTAATCGTTGAAATTTTGGCATCAGTAGTCTCTTCAGTTTTCTCTTTGATAGAAATATCATTGTCAATTTCTGCTATTTCTAGTTCATTCGTTTTTTTATCTAAAACGAGATTTATATATTCACTATCTTTAAAAAATGTGGCAGAATTGACCGTAATTTCCACCAACTTTGCACCTTTATAGCTTTCATCTAAATTTAAAAAAAGTGATTTTTTATTTTCATCTACGACGATAAATGCTTTGTTTTTTTCAATATAACAGGCTTTTAAAACCATATTGCCGAATTTTTCTACCTTGATACTATTTTGTTCTGTTTTTTGATTTAAAGAGTTGGCATCAAAAAAATCAGGAAAACGATATGCTTTCGTGATTTTCTCACTCTTTACATGTAAGGGTTGTAATGGCTGAGTGTCTAAAAAAAAGAGACTTAAAGAGATCAATAATTTAGCCACTAAAAGCGGTGCTAAAATCCACCAAAGTAGGCGAATAAATTTTGAATTAATAAGTAAATTCATATTTCATTCCCTCTTTATCTTTTTTGAAATTTTTTAATAAAGAATTGTTAATAGTCTTTGCCTTGAGGATAACAAAACCTTTTTGCTCTAAAAGTGAAATTTTTCCTCTAAAATCGCCATATTCTGAATTGCCATCAAAAAGTACATATAAAGGCTCCGCGATACTATAAGTAGTGACGAATTTTTTAATGTGATAATTATTCAAAACCGACATATCTTTGATAGAGATTTTGTTGTAAAGTAAATATAATTGCATATCTACTTCTTTAGCGTTGATGCTAATGTTTTTTTGATACATAATTTTTTCAAAAGTATCCCATAAAGTATCTTTTGGGAAAAGTAGAACAATCCAAATAAGTACTAATGTTATAAATAAAATTATTTTTTTCATATTTTTATCTTTACATGTAAAGAAATTTTATCATTATTTTTTTTGACATCAATCTCTTGTAGAATGAGATTTGAATTGAGTAACAATGAACTTAGCCTACTAAAATTTACTTGATTTAAATTTTCAAACGCTAATGAGTGTATATCACCTTTTAGTTCAGATAAGTTTGGATTAAACGTACTGGTTATTTTTAAGATTACTTTTTTATTTTCTTCATGATTGGTCCATTTATTTTGTAAATCTACTAACACCGTTGCATCGTTAATCAAACCATTAAAATGGGTAATCTCTGTTTTTTGTTGAAATGTGGCATTGAGTAAATAAAATAAAAGAGATAAAAAAACTACACTCATAGCAAATATGCTGTAAATTTTTACTTGAACTCTCATAATTTTGCCTCGATAACGATACTACTTTTCTCTTTTTTATCTAAAAATTTTTTAAATTCTTCTTCTCTTTTTTTGGTGTCAAATTTTGCTGAGTATGTTAATGTATGATGTATGAATTTGAGTGCTTCGAAGGATTCTGTATCGGTTAATTTAAATTGTTTGATATACAATAAACTTTCTCTTAAATCGTTTTGTGATTTCTCTATCCTCGAAAGTTCATCTTGCGTACTTTTGATTTGAAAACTAGTGGAGGGAAGATGATTTGTTTTCATGAAAGCAACTTTTTGATTTTCGCTATCGCGT
>JAFLKZ010000051.1:3568-7194 GCA_019162915.1 Campylobacteraceae bacterium | reverse complement strand
AATTTCAAGGGTGTGTAAACGATAATATCATTATGTGAAGCTACACCAAATTCATGGTCAACTTTGAGTGATATCTCATCATTTAAAAATTCGCTCTGCAAGGCATATATTTTATCAACAAGTAAAAGATCGATACCAAGAGAAGATAATTCATTTTTTATAGTTTCTAAATCGTAAGCAATGATGATAAATTCGTGTGGCGCGAGTTTGAAAACTTTATAGTCAAATTTTCCAGAAGGAAGGAACCCGTCAAATATGGAAGGTGCCATTTTTTTAATTTCATATGAAAAATTGATGTTAAGGGTAAGCCGTTTTGTCCAGTAAAATTCTGGAGATAAAATGACATCAGTTTTTTCTTCTAGTGTATTTTTGAAATTTTTAGTTATAAATTTTTTCTGTTTCTGAGTGTTAGTTAAAAAGCTCAATTTCGCCTACCTTATTTGTCTTAAGATCATACGTAAATGATTGCCTATCTTCTACAAAACCAACTTTATAATTTATTGTAACTAGAATATAATAATTAATTTCTTTATTAAAGCTTTTCAATCCAAATTTATCTGCTATCTTTTTTGCTTCTTCCCCTTCAATGTCACTACATCTTAGAATACTTCCCCTATTTAAATCTAAAATATTGATTAATTCTTCGCTCATTCTATCGCAATCAACAGCATTTCTTTGATTTTCTCCAAAATAAATGAGTTTTTCCCAAGGTACTTTCAAAATATTTTCATCATTGGCAATGCTAACGTAATATTTTATAAGTGTTTCGAAATGACTCATATTTATAATTCGTGAATTAGAAAATTTAGTGTTTTCTAATGAAATCTCACTCATTGCTTGCCTCGTTATATCATCTTCATCTATGGTATCAAGTACTAAATCAATCAAAAAACTAGCATCAAGGATGTTGTAAACTTCACTTACTTTTTCTAAAAATTCTACAATATTTGGATCAATTTTATTTTTTATTAAAATGGAATTGATATTAATTTTGTTGCTTAAAGACTCTATCTTTACATGTAAAGATAAACCACTTTGCTTATCATAGAAAGGTGGAGTGCCTAAAAGCAGGGCTGACAAGGCATCGCTATCATTGATATCTTTGACATACGTATCCATGATGGCTTTTACATCTGCATATAAAATAGCACTTTGGTTTTTAGCTTCAACCTTCTCCGCTTGATGAAAAATTCTATCAGAGATAGAAAACATATAAGTAATAAGTGCTGTTAAGATAGTAATGAAACCAATGGTTACAATTAATACAATACCTTTTTTCATGAAAATATTATATATCTTTTTTATGGAAAATTTGTATAATGAAATGGTGAAATATATTTATCTCTTTAAAATAAAAAACTAGATATAGTTTTTAAAAATTCGGAGGTGTACTATGAAAAAAGGTTTTACATTGATAGAGCTTATGGTAGTTATCATCATCTTGGGTCTTTTAGCATCTTTGGTGATGCCAAATCTTATCGGGCAAAGCGAGCAAGCCAAAAGAAAACTAACGTGTGTTCAAATGCACGCATTATCAGATGCCCTAAAATCTTTTAAAATAGCAAATAGCACCTATCCCACAACACTTGAAGGTTTAGGCGCACTTATAACAAATCCAAATCCTACACTTTATACTTCGTTCCCGAGTAATGGTTTCATAGATGGCAAAAAATTACCAACAGATCCTTGGAAATCCTCGTATATCTACGTGCAAATAAGTGATTCATTCGATATTATTTCGCTAGGTGCCGACAAAAAAGAAGGCGGGAGTGATGAGAGTGCGGACATAAAACTTTCTACATGCGAGTAAAAGCTTTTAGTCTTATCGAAATTATTGTTGTCATTCTACTCATTGGCGTTATTTTTTCCTTAGTGTTAAATACCTATATGGGAAAAATAGAAGATGAAAAGTTACTTGGTATTGAGAAGTTAAGCGTTAATGTTGAGGGAAAATCCACACTTTACATGTACGGCGATAAATGTGAAAAAAGCATCATCATGCGGGATGATAATACCTATGAAGCTAGTCCAAATTTTGGTTATCAAAAAGAAAATAAAGTCTTAATGAACAATCATTTAGGTGTTTTGAAAGAAGTTGAGTACGAGGGTGTTAGAATAGAAAATAAAAAAGAAACAATTTGTTTTAAACTTGACTTTAAAAATAAAAAGTTTTTTGATAAATTTATCGTAACAACGGCGCATCAGAATTATCTATTTTTGCCCTTGTATCAAGAGGTTTTAATTTTTTCTTCATTTGAAGATGCCAAAAAAAGCTATCTTGGTGATAATCTATACCCTAATAACATAGATAATTACTACCATGAATAATAAAAAAGGTTTTGTACTTATTGAGATTATCATCAGTGTTATATTGCTCTGCGTTGTCGGACTTGCTCTTTTAAAAGCAAATTCTAATCAAAAAAATATATACTCAATTGTCTCCAACAAATTAGAATTTTCAAAGTATGTTTCTATCCTTTCAAACCAACACTCCATAGAATTTCATAACACAGATATAAACTTATATGAACTTGTTAAAAATAGATACACCTTAAAGGATGAAGTTCTCATCTCAATACTAAAAGATACAAAAGTGCACTATTCGCAAGAGTATAAGTCCATTATACTTTTAAATACACAGACCAATGAAAATGCACCTATTTTAAATATCATCATTGATGAGATTCGCATTTTTGGTAAACAAGGTGTCTCAAGATACTTAACGGTAAAACTCTAATGAAGAGAGCTTTTACACTGGTTGAGATTTTAGTATCGGTAGTTCTCTTAGGGTTGATTTCTATTTTTGTGTCTTCTTTGGTACACCAAACAAAAAGTAATAATACGATTTTTGAAAAGAAAGTACACGAAGATAGCAAACTCGAAGTCCTCGTAGATACATTATACCGTGACCTTTATCTCTCACGTGAAATAAGGATTGAGTCATATCCGCAGTATTCCATCTTACATGTAAAGAGTAAAAACTCAATTTATAGCATAGCTGAGCCTTATGTGACATGGCTAGTGCTTAAAAATGACAACACATTGATGAGGTTAGAATCAGCCAAAAAAATCACGTTACCGCTGGACGATGAATTTAAAAAAGATATTTTTGTGGATATAGGAATAAAAAATTGTGAGCACTTTAGTATCAATGTATCCAATGATAAAAAAAGCATACTCACTTTCATGCACATCAAAAATAAAAAACCTATACTTTTTGAAATTGAAAAATTATAAGGCTTAATCTAATAGATGGTCTTTTGTAGGATAAAATGTCGTCAAAACCAATATCCTTAGGCAAAATTGATAAAATATTGAAATATATATTTTCCATAAAAAACAAATTTTTAACAGTATTAGCGCAACAAAAAAAGCTATTCTAAGAGAGAAAAAAGTTTTATATAATTTAAGGTACACATTTGTATCTCAAATTTTAAAAGACAAACACTCGAATTGTCAGGTTCTAGCGTTACTTTTTCTTTAAATACTCACAAACACTTCTTCTTTCATCATAAATTTATTTTAACTCGTAATAATATTGGCTATAATCGAATGAAATAATAATACAAAGAAGCACCGTGAAACTGATTCACTTTTCGGACACGCATTTAGGCTTTAACGATTTA
>JAFLKZ010000051.1:0-3558 GCA_019162915.1 Campylobacteraceae bacterium | reverse complement strand
GCCGGGAAAACATGCCCGCCGGTTCCTCCTCCGCTGATGATTACTTTTACCATATACTTTATACTGCCGGAATGGCTGATTTTATGATGCTTTTTTACAAGTTATTGAGCAGATTAAAGCGATAAAACCTGACTACATTATCCACACAGGCGACCTTTTCCACCGCCCAAGTCCTAGCAACAGAGCCATCACTTTTGCTCTTGAACAGTTTAAAATCATTGAAGCTCTTTATAATGTTATAAAATTTTTGAGATAAAAATTAACTTACGGAGTGTTATAAGAATGATTATTTACATTAAAAAAATAAATGATAACTACTATTAATCCAAAAGAATTTATCAAAGCACAAAACGATGCTAAAGAGGCAATTATAGAGGCTCACTTTAAAGGTAGTATCGAATATGTAGAGGGAATACCTTATTATGATTCTAATAAGAATAAAGATTTATCTCCTTTGATAGAAAAACTAATTGATTTTAATGTATTTGATTATGATGAGTATTCATACTCGTTATTATTAAGTGATGATTACAATGCTCACTTAAAAACATATACAGATGTAAATATAAAAGATATTGAAGATAAACAAAAAACTATTAAAAAGCTAATTAGAGATATCAATATAAAAATAAAAGATTCAAATGACTATTCTAGTGAAATTAAAAAAATTAATTCTATCTTTAGAAGTATTAAAAAGGTTATATATCGGGCAATAGAATCTCTTAATGAAAAGGAGATGAAGTTTAAAGCCGAAATAAACTTTGAAGTCAAAAAAGCGAATTTGCATGATTGCAAATCTGACTTAACTGCATTATCAGAAGCGGTCAATAATACAGATAAATTTTTGATAGAGTATAAACCTTATTTTGTAGATGAGCTTGGAAGCGATTCCGTTTCATTTCATATGAACCAATTGGCACATCACATACATGATGTAAGAGAAAATATAAGTAAAACACTTAATGAACTTTCAAGATACCTTATTCATATTGAAAAAGAAGCGAAAAAGATTGAAAAGTTAAATCATCTATATAAACTTAAGATGAATGGTGAATTATTTGAAAAAAGCAATATAGAATCGGTACTATGTAGATTACAAGATATTGCTACACCTATTAAGATTAAAACACAATATAAAAATGATGATGAATTGATTGCATCTATAGCAGTTCTTGCAAAAGAAAATGATATTTCAGTCAATGAAAATATGCAAAAAGAGGAGAAAAGACCTGAATCTGTTATGCCGTTTCAAGATAAAGAGGTTAAACAAAGAGTAGTGCTCAGCACTAAAAAGGTTTATAAAATTTTTATTAAACAAGATAAAGACTTAGCAACATTTTTAAAACAAAAAGACTTGGATAAAAAACAGTTCTTATCCATTTTGATTAGAATAACACTTCAGTATAATAAATTTTTAACTATCTCAAAAGATGAGATTATAGAACATAAAGGTATCAAGATACCTTATATTATTAAAAGAGGATAATATGGATTTATTGCAACTATGCGAGTATAAAGATATTTTTCAAGTGATTGAAGATTGTAGAATAAATGGTAAATTTATAAACGAAAATAGTACAGATTTTAAAATCAAAGAAGCATATAATTTCATATTGCAATATAAACAGGATGTGAAAAATTACTATCATATAATAGGGTATACTCTTGTAACAGACGTAGGGTTCTTTTACTTTATTGTAGATGGATATGAAACTATCCCTAAACCTTATATAAACAACTATATTGACTATATAGATATGTACAGATTTTTAAAACTTTTAAATAGCAATATTAGCTCATCAGATGGTGGTCCATTTAGTGCAAGCGATATGGAAAGTAGATTAAATGTAGATATTGAATTACAAACTATGATATGCAAAATGAATTTTTTAAAGAAACGATCTACAAATCGTGAAGCAATTGATTCAATTATTGTAAGATTAAAAAGTGATGGTTTTGCTGAGAGTATTGGAAATAGAGAAGGTGAATTTTTTATACTAAGATCATTTAAATTTATTGAAGATACTATCGAGGGAGTAGAGTATGAGTTGTAATCAACTTGGATTAAAAGAGATTAGATTTATTAATAGCGGACACTTTCCCAATGAAAATGTAATTATAGATGATTTTACACTTTTTCTTGGTAGTTCAGGTGTCGGTAAAACAACTGTTATGAGTGCTGTATGTTATTTTTATACTATGGATAAAGAGAAAACTAGACCCGTTAAAAAAGAACTTAGTTTTTATGATTGGCATTTACAGGGTAGCTATTCTCATTTGATCTATATTTATGAAAATATCATCGGCAAGAATACCATTATTATAAGTAAAGATAAGGGTATAGTAAAGCATACATTTATCAATATACATAATTATGAAGATGATATAAGTACTTTATATCTTGATGAAAATAATCGAAGTTTAAATTTAGAAGAGATTCTTGCAAATTGTTCAAAAAAAGGTTTAACATACTATAAAAGTGAAACTATCCCAACATTTCAAAAAGTAATGTGTAGAAGAAGTTATAATCTATTACCCAATAAAGATAAGCCAGAACTAGATTTTTCATTTTATGATAGTGAAGAATCAGCAAGTCTATTTGGTAAATATTTATTTAGTATATATTCGAATTCATCAGTTAGAGATAGAGGTATTAAAGATATGCTCATCTCTTTAATTGGCGAAAAAGAACACTCCTTGATTATCTCGGAATTTAAAAATAGATTAGCTGATGCGCTAAGAAATGTATCTCACTTTGATATTATCAAAGAAAGAAGAGAGAGAATACTTAGACTTGATGATACAATTATTACATATAGTGCATTAAACGATGAGATAAATAAAACAAAGTTTGAATTAGAGACTATTGCATACAACAAAGAAATAATTGAAAAAGTAATAAGTAGAAAACAAGTTGATTTTTTAGCTGAACAAAAAATGACTCAAGATAAAGAAAATACACTTAACAAAGAATGGAAAATAAAATCTGAGAACTATAATACTCAAATAGCACAATTAAACAATAGTATTAGAAACAGTGAAACGATATACGATACTTTTATTCAAAAGTATAAAATTGAAGACTTAATTAAAGAACAAGATAAGCAAAATGAATATAAAAGTGAATTAACTACATTAAAGATTAAGATTAATGCTATATCTAGTAGTATTGGTGAACTAGAAACAAAAGAGAATCTGGACAAACAACAAGTAAAAAGTAAACTCAATGATAAACAAGATATAGAAAAACAAGCACTTGAAAGCAAAAAAGATAATCTAAATAAAAGTGTCTTGCAACTATTCAAAGACAAAGAAATAGAAATTAAAACATGTATATCTTCTATTGAATTTGAACTTAAATCAAAAACTAATGAATATACTGAGTTAGATAAAAAGATATTAAAAGATGAAACTACTCTCGTATTGCTTCCTAGTCAAAATTTAGAAAATAGTTCTACTAAAAAATTTAAAGAGGAGATAGAAAGATTATCCGCTTTAAAAAAATCTATTGAATCCCAGTTAGCTACTTTAAATACCGAAAAATCAAATCTTGAAAAA
>JAFLKZ010000076.1:5951-11989 GCA_019162915.1 Campylobacteraceae bacterium | reverse complement strand
CGAGCTTCGTCTCCTCGTCTATGGTATTGCAGCCGCGGTTAATATCGATCCCATCGAAAAAAAACCTATGTTTCATGTTTTGCCTGGGTCTCGCATCTTTTCATTTGGAACGGTAGGCTGTAACTTTTCTTGCAAATTTTGCCAAAACTTCGATATTTCACAGTATCCAAAAGAGCATCATCATGCAATAAAAGGAAAAACACTTACCCCACAACAGGCACGTGATTTAGCATTAGAGCACGATTGTCAAAGTATCGCCTACACCTATAATGAACCCGTTGTCTTTTTTGAGTACACCTACGATACGGCTAAACTCGCCCATGAAGCAGGACTCAAAAATATCTATGTCACCAGTGGTTATGAAACGCACAAAGCCATCGATACGATAGCTCCTTTTTTAGATGGAATGAATATTGACATCAAGGGGTTTAGTCAGTCTTTTTATAAAGAGATTTGTGGCGCTTCACTCAAACCTGTCCTTGATACCATCGCTTATGCCCACAAAAAAGGTATCTGGATAGAAACAACCACTCTTTTGATTTCTGGGTACAATGACTCAGATGAAGAGATACGCTCCATTGCCAAATTTCAAGCAGATTTAGACCCTTCAATGCCATGGCACATCAGTGGATTTTATCCTATGTATCAAATGCAAAATGTTGAACCAACACCACCTTCGACACTTAATCGTGCTTATGACATCGGGAAAGAGATGGGACTAAAATATGTTTATGTGGGAAATATCGATGATGAAGCGCGTGAATCTACCTATTGTCCACAATGTACCAAATTAGTCATAGACAGACATGGGCATATCGGGCAGTATGTCACAAACCATCTTGACGACAAAGGAATGTGCCCTTATTGTAATTATAAAATCGAAGGTATCTGGAGCTAGTGCTTTAAACTTTGAAACCATGCCAATGCGTCTAGCTTTTCCCAAGGATACTCAAGATAGCCAACTTGCCCTTTGGCGGCAACATCTGCATATAAAAATGTATCCTTGGAGGGTTTGTTCAGTAAAAAATGCTCTGTAATCCATGAGGGAGTGAGTACAAACTGTTCTTGAATCTTTAAAGAGAGAAACTCATCACTCAGTGAAGAGCAAGCCGTACCTAGCGTATCGATAGTCACACTAATAGGTTTAGCCCGTCCAATGACATAAGCAATCTCAACGAGTGCTTTATGTGCCAGTTTTGAGCCCACTATATGTTTTGCCACCCATCTTGCCGCGTAAAGACCCGACCTATCCACTTTCGTATAATCTTTAGAACTTTGAGAACCTCCACCCACAGGCGCATAGCCACCATAGGTATCGCACACCACTTTTCGCCCACTCAATCCAGAATCAGCTATAAAACTGTGCATCACAAAACGTCCCGTATGGTCGATAAAAAACTCTACTTTTTTTGGGTCAAACAAAGGGTCACCCAACAACGTCTTCGTGATAACGCTTTTAACAGTCGCCCTCACCGCATCAATATCAAGATGACTATTATGAGGAATAGCCGCAACAATAGTCGCTATCTCTTTGACCTTGCCTTGCATAAAATTTTCTTTACTCCCATAATCAAGCGTTACTTGTGTTTTGATATCAATACCAAACTTATCTGAATGTACTTTGGCATAAGCATACAAAGCATCACGAATTTTTCGCGCATAAACAACAGCAGCGGGCATCAATTCTTCAGTTTCATCAGTGGCATAACCAAACATCATCCCTTGATCTCCAGCCCCTATTTCTCCGCCTTTTTGGTCTACTCCCATACTGATATCAGGGGATTGGGACGATACGATAACTTGGATTTTGGCTTGTGTGGGATAAATCGTTTGAGAATCTTCGAAGCCTTTTTCAGGGTAACCAATGAGGGCAAGTGCGTCAAGTGCCGCATCTTTGTAAAATTGTTCTCCCACTCGAGCAACCGTTTTGACTTCACCCCCGATAATAATATGTTTTCCACTAAGAAAAACCTCTGTGGCAACTCTAGCATTTGGGTCTAATGCAAGAAGTCTATCAACGATGGTGTCAGCGATAATGTCAGCACATTTATCAGGATGTCCAGCAGATATAGATTCGGATGTAAACAAATACATTGTTATCCTTTCTTATCGTTTTTTGGTTATCATTCATCATAGCAAAAAGTTGTTAAAAAAGGATATTGAAATAGCATAGATTTTAGGGAGAAAAAATGCGTGAAATAATGGGGAATCAACATTTAATTGACTATTTAATCGCCCGAGAAGTACTCCAATCCCCCAGACTCATAGAAGCTTTCCAACGATGTGACCGCTCCTTTTTTGTTCCCAAAGAATTACAAATTGAAACATATGCGGATTACCCACTTTCCATTGGAGAGGGACAAACCATCTCACAACCCTCCACTGTTGCCATCATGCTTGAACTCCTAAACCCCAAAGAGGGAAACAAAATCCTAGACATCGGCTCAGGTTCTGGCTGGACAACAGCTCTTTTAGCGACGGCAGTAGGAGAAAAAGGATTTGTAGAAGGCATTGAGCGAATCCCTCATCTTGTCCAATACAGCCGTGAAAATCTACAAAAAATTCCTATTAAAAACGCTTCCATCACCTTATCAGATGCTTCCGTTCTTGGAAAACCTGGACACCTTTATGACCGTATCCTCGTATCCGCAAGTGCCCCTTATATGCCAAAATCTCTTTTTGCGCAACTTAAAAAAGGAGGTATTATGGTTATCCCCATTGAAAATAGCGTCTGGCGTTTTATGAAAAATGAAGATGAAACGATAGAAGCCTACGAGCTTCCTGGCTTTTCTTTTGTTCCACTTATCACTCCTTTGTGACCTTTACAGCTTTACATGTAAAGCTATTTCTTACTCACTTTTTCCTTTAACGCTTCAAGCTTCTCATAATTTTCCTTCGCAGACTCTATCGCCTCATCAAACGCAAAACCTTGCATAACAATTTTGTAGAGGTTTGGTTTTTCTTTTCGCCAATTTCTAATAGTAACGGTTGTTACTCCCAATATTCTTGCCATGTCTTGTTGTGTTAATTTCATAAAATAAATTTACAAGAATCTAGCTACAAATCAAATTCGTAAATATTTAACTATTTTTTAAACTATTTAGTAAATATTTTACTGTAAACTCTTTCAATAGTTAATATATTTCTAAAAAACTTGAAAAAGAGAAACCATGTCCTCCAAAGAAGCCAAAGCTCGCATCAAAATTAATAAACTTTTAGAACATGCCCATTGGCGCTTTTTAGACGATGAACATGGTACAGCCAATATCGTTGTAGAGCACAATGCTAAGCTCAAACAGAATGATATCGATGCTTTTGGTGAGAATTTTGAAAAAAGTAAAAATGGCTTTATAGACTTTTTACTGCTCGATGAACGAGGCTTTCCGCTCGTCGTTTTAGAAGCTAAAAAAGAAGAAAAAGACCCACTAGATGGGAAAGAGCAAGCCCGTCGTTATGCCATCAGCCAAAATGTACGATTTATCATTCTCTCAAATGGAAACATACACTACTTTTGGGATATTGCTTATGGCAACCCATCTATTATCACCGATTTCCCAACACTTGAGTCATTGAAACACAAAACTTCTTTCACGCCAAATGTTAAACGCATAAGCGATGAAATCATCGATAAATACTACATTGCAAACACGCAAAAGCCTCATTTTCAAGATGACCCAGCTTTTCAAAATACGCTTACATGTAAAGCCTTTTTAGAGGAAAATGGTTTGCGTATTATGCGACCTTATCAAGTGGGAGCTGTAGAAGCTTTGCAGCGCTTTGCCAAAGAAGGCAATGAACGCTTTTTATTTGAGATGGCAACAGGTACAGGAAAGACGCTGACTTCTGCTGCAGTTATCAAACTCTTTTTACGCACAGGAAATGCCAAACGCGTTCTATTTTTAGTCGATAGGCTTGAGCTTGAAAACCAAGCGGAAAAAAGTTTTGTCCGACTTCTAAAAAATGACTACACCACTGTTATCTACAAACAAAACAAAGAAGATTGGAAAAAAGCAGAGATTGTTGTCACTACCGTGCAAAGCTTGATGTCAAATGATAAATATAAAAAGCTCTTTAGCCCCACTGACTTTGACCTCATCATTGCTGATGAATCACATCGTGCCATCAATGGCAACTCAAGAGCTGTTTTTGAGTATTTTGTAGGCTTTAAATTAGGGCTTACTGCAACACCCAAAGACTACCTTAAAAACGCCACAAAAGAGGACGACCAAAGGTCATGGGAGAGACGCATCTTACTCGATACGTATAAAACTTTTGGATGCGAAAGTGGTGAGCCAACTTTTCGTTATTCTCTTCTTGATGGTGTCAAAGAGGGGTTTCTTATCAATCCTATCGTAGTCGATGCAAGAACCGATGTGACGGCTGAGCTTTTAAGTCAAAAAGGTTTTTCAGTTCATCAACTCAATGCAGAGGGAGAAGAAGAAGCGGACATTTTTACAGGCAAAGACTTTGAAAGAAGCTTTTTTAGCGAAGCAACTAATATCGCTTTTTGCGAAGCCTTTATGAAAAGTGCGCTAAAAGACCCCCTTAGTGGGGAGATAGGCAAAACTATTATTTTTTGCGTAAGCCAAAAACACGCTACCAAAATCACACAAATCTTAAATGAAATAGCTTTCAAACTCTATCCAGACAAATACCACTCTGATTTTGCAATGCAAGTCACTTCCAATGTATCAGAAGCACAAACCATGACTACCAACTTTGCTAACAATAACTTAAACGGCAATACACACTTTTTGGAAGGCTACAAATCGAGCAAAACAAGAGTCTGCATTACTGTTGGCATGATGACCACTGGCTATGACTGCGAAGATTTGCTGAACATCTGCCTCATGCGTCCTGTTTTTAGTCCCTCCGATTTTGTGCAAATCAAAGGACGAGGTACGCGCAAGTTTACTTTTAATTATAAAGATGCCAAAGGTATACTTCATACTCAAACTAAAGAGAGATTCAAATTTTTTGATTTCTTTGCAAATTGTGAGTATTTTGAAGAACAGTTTAACTACGATGAAGTGCTTAAAATCCCTAGAGTTTCCAATGGTGGCACAGGCACAGAGACACCTCAACCGATAGATAGCATCACCATCACTTCACCTGATGCCTTGCATATCCTCACCGAAACACCCGTTGGATTTGATGGCATGCGCATCGATAGAGAGCTTTTTTCTTTAGCATCACAAACCATCACTGCTGATGAAGAGATAAAAACCGCTGTGTTTAATGACCAATGGGATAAAGCCGTTGAGTTTATCCGTGAACGCTACGAAGACAAACCAAATCTCTACCTCAATCTTGACCGCATCCGAAAAAGTGAAAACCTTGACCGCCGTGTAAGTTGGAGGGAAGTGCTAGAGCGCATGTTTGGTTTTATCGATAGATTTGACACTAAGGACGAAAAGCTAGAAAGCGAAGTTGAAAAATTTATCTCTATCGAAAAACCTGAAGCTAAGTACGTGCCACATATCCGCAACTTTATCAAAGCCTACATCGGTGATGAACATTTTCGAGCCATCATCAACGCTAAAGAGTACGCTGAACTAAACACTTACCCCGCTTTTGGCATGGCAGAATTTCGTGCCCTTAATGGCTACCGCGAAAGCATCCCAAACTATATCAAAAACTACATACCACTTAACCAATATATGAACTAAGGAAAATAATGCTTGATAATGAAACCAAACGAAAAATAGACTCTGCTAGAAGTATCTTAGTAGGAAAAGTACCAGACCCAAAAGCACAAGTGGAACAAATCACCACGGCACTCATTTATAAATTTATGGACGATATGGACAGAGAAGCAGAAGAGTTAGGTGGTCATGCCAAATTTATAACAGGTGAGCTTGAGCCATACAAATGGGCAAATCTTACCAGTCGTGCCATCAGCGGAAGTGAACGCTTAAATCTTTACATGTCAGCATTACTAGCTTTTGCAAAAGATGCCAACATCCCGACCATCTTTCGCACCATCTTCAAAGATGCGTTTTTGCCCTACAGAGACCCCGAAACACTCAATCTTTTTT
>JAFLKZ010000076.1:0-5941 GCA_019162915.1 Campylobacteraceae bacterium | reverse complement strand
ATAGACTTCTTCGACTATGACCACAGCGAAAACCTAGGTGATGCGTTTGAATACCTCTTAAGTATACTAGGCTCTCAAGGCGATGCAGGACAGTTTCGAACCCCTCGCCACATCATCGATTTTATGGTTGAAGTTTTAGAGCCAAAGAAAAATGAAACCGTACTTGACCCCGCTTGTGGAACAGCAGGCTTTCTCATTAGTGCATTTAAACACATCATGTCAAACAATAAACTCACCCCAGATGAGAAAAAATCCCTTATGCAAAATTTTACAGGCTACGACATCAGCCCCGATATGGTGCGCTTAAGCTTAGTCAATATGTATCTTCACAGCTTCCCCACACCCAAAATCTACGAGTACGACACGCTCACCAGTGAAGAGCGATGGAACGACTCTTTTGATGTCATTCTCGCCAATCCTCCTTTTATGACACCTAAAGGAGGCATCCGTCCACATAGTCGTTTTAGTGTTTCCGCAAACCGCAGTGAAGTGCTTTTTGTGGACTACATCGCTGAGCACCTAAATCTTAATGGCAGAGCCGCCATCATCGTACCAGAGGGCATCATCTTTCAAAGTGCCAACGCTTATAAAGCCCTTCGTAAAATGCTCATTGAAAACAACTTTTTATGGGCAGTGGTCAGTTTGCCAGCAGGTGTATTTCAGCCTTACAGTGGCGTAAAGACAAGTGTGTTGCTACTCGATAGAAGCATCTCAAAACATAAAGAAGATATTTTGTTTATCAAAATTTCCAACGATGGTTTTGAGCTTGGGGCACAGCGAAGAGAGAGTGCAAAAAATGACTTGCCTGAAGCATTGGAGCTTTTAAAAAATTACCGTTTAGGTGAAGTAGTCGAACATGCCATTGCTCAAAGTGTACTTAAAACAAAAATTGCTGAAAGTGGTGACTATAATCTTACGGGGGATAGATATAAGGAAAATACAAGAGTCGCACAAACGGTTTATCCGATAGTGAAGTTGGGGGATGTTTGCGAGTTCATTCGTGGAATTACTTTTTCAGCAAAAGACCACGCTGATGAAAATTATATTCTTGTAGCAACAACAAAAGCTTCTCAAGCGAATGGATTAAGAATTGAAGATTTAGTCAAAGTAAGAGATGATATTATCAAAAATGAAAAAACATATTTGAAAAATGGAGACCTACTAATTTCGGTGGCAAATAGCTCTAATCTACTTGGCAGAAAAACTTTTGTTAAAAATATAGAAAATAGAAAAATGTCTTTTGGCGCTTTTATGGGTTGTCTTCGTCCAAATAATGAGTTAATACTATCAGAATTTTTAAATCCTTTTCTAGAAAGTGAAAATTATAAAGAATTTTGTTTATCAAGGGCAAATACAACCACAAATATTTCTAATTTGAATTGGGGAGATTTGTCACAATTTGAAATTCCTCTTCCACCAATTGAAATTCAAAATGAAATCGTAGCCCAAATCGAAGAATGGCAAAAAATTATCGACGGAGCAAAACAAGTCATCAACATTTATCGCCCAACCATCACCATCGACTCTGAATGGGAGATAGTTAAATTGGGCGAAGTCTGTGAAATAAACCCTAAAAAATCAGAAATAAAAGATTTGTCTCCTGAAACTATGGTCTCATTTGCTCCAATGGATTGTCTAAATTCACATGAACTATCTTTTCTGCCAAAAGAAAATAGACAACTAGGCGAAATTTACAATGGATATACATACTTTAAAAATGGCGATATTCTAATAGCTAAAGTTACACCTTGTTTTGAAAATGGCAAATCTGGGCTTGCTGAAAATCTTACAAGTGGAATTGGTTTTGGTTCAAGTGAATTTATGGTTCTGAGAGTAAATGCTACTCTAAATGAAAGATTTTTATATTTTGTATTAGATAATCCTAAATTTATTGAACTTGGCAAAGAGCAAATGAGTGGCACAGGTGGTTTACGACGACTCACTAGGCATTTTATTGAGAATTATGAAATTCCACTTCCATCCCTTGAAACCCAAACCAAAATCGTTGAACAAATTGAAAAAGAAAGAGAAGCAGTAGAGTCCTGTAAAATATTAGTCGAAATATTTGAAACTAAAATAAAAGCTAAAATTGATGAAGTTTGGGGAAATATATGACTTTAGAGAATTTAAAAATAATCGTTTCAGAAGCTATAAATGAGTTAAAAGCTAAAGATAAATACCTTTTAGACCATAATGTCAATGAGCGTTCTATTTCACATAAATTAGCATGTTATATCGGCAAAAGGATTGATGGTTGGCATGTCGATGCTGAATACAATCGCAACATGGATGACCAAAAGCGACTAATATCTACAGATAAATACGGGGTAATGCCCGATATCATCATTCACAGAAGAGGACACAACAACGATACTACAACAGAAAACAATAATCTTTTAGTTATCGAGATTAAAAAAACACCAACAGAAAAACAAAAAAGAAATGATATTTTGAAATTAAAACAATTTATTAAAAATCCACCATACTTTTATAAATTTGGCGCTTTTATCGCTTTTGATGGCTCTGATATAGAGTGGTTTAGCCGTGAATAATCTTTACATGTAAAGACATTTTTGTCTTCACACAAAAAAGGGTCGAATAAGAAATAATAGGGGTCGGAGCTTTATTTTTAACTTTTTTCATAACCCTTGAGTAAATAGTTTCTGTAAGTATTCAACACTATTTTTGTCATCACGCTCAGTATACTCTTGAATGGTAAATAGGAGTGCGTCTTGTATATTAAATTGGCTAGATACCATGGAGAGAAGGTCTTCGTTTAAATTATCAAGTTTATGTGTTACAATGTCCCATACTTCATCAGCATCAATACCAAAATATCCATGAGCAATCACATTTCTAAAATTAACAATTTTTCGGAAGTATGAAGGAGCTAATCTCTCAAAGCTTTCGTTTTCTAAAAGATAGTTGAGTGATTCGCCAATAATTTCAAAAGCTCTCATGGTGGCATCCCAATGAAGCGAATTTCCCTGTAACTGGTGCCCATCTCTAAACATAGCCGTATATGATTTTATTTTATAAATAGAGATGAATATATCGATGATAAACAGTTCAACATCCCTTGCATTTTTACTACGCATAAAGAATCTCTTGGGCAATTTTTTGTTTATAAAACTCTCTAAAACTGTCAAAATACCCTATGTCAACAGGCACTTTAAAATGGTTTTGAAGGTGCTCTCTTAAATCATCGCGTAGAAAGAAATCTTTTTTACTTGTTGTAATAGCTAAATCAATATCACTTTGTTCATCTGCCATATCTTTGGCATAACTCCCAAATAAACCTATTTTGGTGACGGCATATTTTTCGTGAAGTTCATCTTTGTGCTCTCGTAAAAAACTCAAAATATCTTCTTTTGTCATAGCCACCTCCCTTGTGAAATAGAGAATATTATAGCACATTTTTCAAAGGCTACACCGAGGGAGAAGTCGAAGCTAAAAGAGTAAAAAGGAGTTAAGTAAAGGCAGTAAAGGGGAACGGCTACTTTTAGAAAATTAGGAGTCAGAACATGACTTTAAACTTTTACCCTACTTTTTCAAGATGTTGTGCCAAAAACATTTTCATAATAGCCTGTCTTGCAACTCCTAGACGCTTCGCCTCTTGGTCAAGGCGTTCTATCATCCATATAGGCAAGTCAAGATTGACACGTTTTTGTTCCAAATTTGGGCGTTTTGCTTTACTGTAATCGACATAAGCAGAAATATCTTCGCCGTTGTCAAAGGCTTCATCAAATTCTTTCGCTGTTTTCATAATGAAAAATCTCCTCTTTTCGTGCCCGACGCACGGAAATAATACGAATATATGCTTGTCTATAAGTGATGATTGCGGAGCAGTGTTTATCCGCAATCATTCCTATACATAAAAACCGTTTTTCATCTGTAAAATCCAATGGAACCTCTAGCATATTTTCATCATGCCACAAAGTTTGCGCTTCTTCAAAGCTAATTCCACGTTTTTGCTTAGTTTTTTAAGGCTTATTTTCATTTCATTGAGTATATCTACAAGATAGGAGACTTGTTTTGAAGAAGCGTTAAACAGCCCAATATTGATATATTCTTTTTCTTCTTTATCGTGCAAAATGGAATTAAATGGCTTTTTTATTTTTGAGCCGAAAAACGCTTTGTAGATATGGTTTAACATATAGGCATTGGCATTTTTACCGAAATAAAAGGCTTCCACTAACGATAACTTTAAGGTTATTGTTTTTTTCTTTCCATGATTTTTCACATACTCTTTTATAAGGGTACTCAAAAAATTCTCATCACTTGGGTCAAGAATGATTTTGCCTTGTTGGATGACCAGTGTAGTAATGTTGGAGGGTTTTCCTAAAAAAAGTTCATCACTTTTCCAATTGGCTTTTTTTATCTCAATTTTTTTCATATTAATCTAAGTCCATACTCTTTGTAAACTGCAAATTTTCCATCTTCACTGACTAATATCATTTTACCGCATATCGCTTGGTGGATGATGAGTCTATCAAATGGGTCTTTGTGGAGATTAGGCAGTTTATGGATGGAAGAGAGCTCATCTGCCGTTGCATCGATGATTTTTATGCCCATTTGAATGGCAAGAGCGGGAAGTTCATCAGGGGTTGCACCTTGAAGCGATAATTTACCCAGTGAAAATTTTAGAGATATTTCCCAAAAACTCATCGAACTCATGCACACTTCATTTAAGCCATCTTTGAGAATATCAAGCTTGTGTGATGGTATTTTAGTGGGTTCAAAAAGTAACCATAAAAAGATATGGGTATCGATGAGATATCTCATAATCCAACCAACTCTTCATCACTTATCTCAAAATCTTTTTTTATCTCAAATGTACCTTTGTTTTGAAGGATGCCAAACTCTCTTTGCTTATCATTTTTATAGTGACTATAAGGCAATATCACAGCCACTGGCTGATGCTTTCGACCAAATTCAACGACAAATTCTTGACCACTTTTGACCATTTCTAAGACACTTGAAAGTTCATGTTTTAATTGTCCAACTTGTATGGATTGCATAGTTACTCCTTGTATGCTTTGGCTCATTATATTACTAACATGTCAAGTTGTCAAGTTTGTTTTATACCCTGCTTTACATGTAAAGATTTTCTCCCATTGATGATAATGCTAGTTTATCAAACAAATCATGGCATAATTTAAGAAGTAACCGCAGAAGCAATTTTTAATTGATAGAAGCAGGAGCCTCTCATGAAACGTAAAGATAATTATAGTGAGCTTAGTTATGGACTTGAAAAGGCGCTCAAAGAGCAGTGTTTTGACCAGAACTTTGCGATTGAGACGTTAACCAAAGCACTGGTTCAAATGAATTTATTAAAATCTAAAGTGAGGGCACTTTTTACCTTTATTGGTCCGCCTAATTGTGGAAAGCATTATCTGAGTGAATTATTGGCACATAATGATTCTAGTATCGAACAACTCAAAACATTTCATATGGATCAATACAATGATAGCTTTGCTATGGAGCAACTCTCGGCAAGCAGTATTGAAACTGATGTTATCACTTTTGTTAAAAAACATCCTAACTCGATTTTGTTATTTGAAGATATTGATAAAGCGGATACGCAGGTGCAACTCTCCTTATATACGCTCTTTTCTGACTCCGAAAAAAGTATAGTTGATTTTTCGCATGTTATCGTTATCATGACTACCACGCGTTTAAGTTCTATCCTTCAGCGTCAAGATTTACGTGAACTTTTCAAAAATGACCCTTTACAAGCACATACTTTTTTAATGGAACGACTAGGACAAGAAGAAATCATACTCAATGGCGTCAAAGAAAAGGTGTTTAATACAAAATTACTTTCGCTCTTAAATGAGCACATAACCATCCCTTTTAATCGTCTAAGCCTCGTAGCACTCATCAAAATAGGAACGCAGTCCCTTCACCAAATGTCGCAAAATTTTATTAAAGAAAGTGG
>JAFLKZ010000056.1:1237-12037 GCA_019162915.1 Campylobacteraceae bacterium | reverse complement strand
TCCTCTATCAAAATCAAAAGGTGATTCATCCTTGCCAAAAGGGGCATAAGAGAGGCATTGTAGTTTGACATTTGGTTCCAACGTGATAAGCGCACTTGAGGGTTTTGCCATCCAAAACCAGAAAAGCCCCATCATCACAAACATGGCCACATACATCAAGGTAATTTTAAACATATGATTCATTGTTTCATTACTCCATTTTTAATGAGGGGATTATACAAAAAATGGGTTTAAGGCTTTACATGTAAACCATTTTCTTACTCACTCCACCATCACTAGCCCCTACATTCTCCACCATAAATAAAAGTCAATGATTATTTATAACCTATTTATCCTCTCAAAAGAATGTTTGGAGTAAAATACAAGCTATTTTTACGCTAAAGGAAAAACCATGCAAATACCTTTTATTGACCTCAAAACACAATATGAAGCCTACAAAGAAGAAATAGATAAAGAAATTTTAGGAGTTCTAAGCTCCGCACAGTTTGTTATGGGACCACAAGTGACTAAGCTAGAAGAAAATTTAGCCAAATTTACCGGTTCAAAATATGCTTATGCGTGTTCAAGTGGAACGGATGCCCTTTTATTAGCGTTGATGGCGATTGACATTCAACCTGGCGATGAAATCATCACAACACCATTTACCTTTATTGCTACAGCTGAAACTATCGCATTGCTCAAAGCGATACCTGTATTTGTTGATATTGATGAAACTACTTACAACATTGACCCAAAACTCATTGAAGCAAAAATCACCTCACGAACTAAAGCGATTATGCCGGTTTGTCTTTATGGACAAGCAGCTGACATGGACGCTATTAACGCTATTGCGGAAAAACACAACCTTGTCGTTATCGAAGACGGTTGTCAAAGTTTTGGGGCAGAGTACAAAGGCAAAAAAAGTTGTAACCTAAGTACCATTGGTTGTACCAGCTTTTTCCCATCCAAACCACTAGGATGTTATGGTGATGGTGGCGCCATTTTTTGTAATGACGAAGCACTTGGCGAGAAAATAAAATCTCTTCTCAACCATGGCCAAGGCAAAAGATATGAGCACAAATACATCGGAATTAACGGTAGATTAGATGCGATTCAAGCAGCTATTTTAAATGTCAAGATGAAGCACTTTGAAGCAGAAATCGCTAAAAGGATTGAAATAGGAAGTAGATACAACGCCCTTTTAAGCACTGCAGATGTCATCACTCCTAAAGTCATGGATGAGCGAACTTCTGTTTTTGCACAATACTCTATTCGTGTTAAAAACCGAGAAGCTATGGCGAAAAAACTAGGGGATGCAGGTGTTCCAACTGCCGTTCACTACCCAATTCCTCTTCATTTACAAGAAGCATTGGCTTATCTTGGATACAAAAAAGGTGACTTTCCTATCAGTGAAAAAGTAGGAAATGAAATCATGAGTCTTCCAATGAGCCCATTTTTAACCACCGAACAACAAGATTTTGTTGTCAATACTATAAAGGCGTAAATCATGGTCAAAGTAGCACTAATAGGACTTGGCTCTATGGGTCAAAACCACTATAGAGTTCTCAAAAGCCTCAGTGAATTTCAAATCACAGCACTTTGTGATGTCCAGCAAACCAAAGAGTACGATGAGCCTTTCTATACAAGCTTAGATGAGATGCTTGAACTTGCAGATTTTGACGCGGCAGTGATTGTTGTTCCTACTTTTTTACATAAAGAAGTGGCCCTTAAATGTTTAGCAAAAGGCAAAGATCTTTTCATCGAAAAACCAGTTGCATCCAACACTCAAGAAGCGACTGAAATTCTCCAAGCAGCAAAAGCTATCAATGCTAAAGTTTGTATCGGTTATATAGAGCGATTTAACCCTGTCGTTGAAGCACTGAAAAAAGAGTTAGAGGGAAAAGAGATTTATAGTATTGGCATTACGCGTGTGGGGCCTTTTCCTCCACGTATCGCAGATGTAGGCATTTTAACCGACCTTTCCGTACACGATATTGATCTTATTCGTTATATTTCAGGTCATGAGATAGAACAAGTGTCTATCTATAAATCTCAAAAAATTCACAATCACCATGAAGACAACGCTATTCTTTCTTTTAAACTCTCTAGTGAAATCGTTGCAAGCATCACGACTAACTGGCTTACTCCTTTTAGAAAAAGAACCATTGAAGTAGCAACTAAAGATGGTTACTATGAAGCAAATTTGATGGAGCAAGATTTGACAGAGTACTCAGAATATCAAAGAAACAACTCTTATGTTATCCGTAAATGTATGGTTAAAAAAGAAGAGCCTTTGGTTAGAGAACACAAAGCATTTGCACAATTTATCGAAACAGGTGATCGCTGTGGACTAAGCACGATTGAAGATAGCATGATAACGCTCGATATATCTTCTCGTGAGCAGTAACTCGTGAAAAAAGCAGTTATCCTTCTCAATATGGGAGGTCCAAACAACCTTCCTGAAGTAGAACTATTTTTAAAAAATATGTTTAACGACAAAAATATCATTACCGTAAAAAGCTCTTTATTAAGGGCTTTTATTGCTTTTATGATTGTGACATTACGTAAAAAAGCATCTACTGCAAACTACGCTAAATTAGGAGGAAAATCTCCTCTTGTTGGCTACACTCAACAACTAGTTGCAAAATTACAATCTGCTATGCCACATTTACATGTAACCTTTGCCATGCGCTATACGCCGCCTTTTTGTGAAGAAGTTATCCAAGATTTAATGCAAAAGGGTATCGAAGAGGTCATTCTTTTACCTCTTTATCCACACTATTCAACAACGACTACAAAATCATCATTAGAAGATTTTAATGAAATTTCACATAAACTCGGGTTTAATCCCAAAGTACGATTTATAGAACGATTTTATGAAAATACGCTCTATAATCAACTCCTTATCAAAAAGATTAAAGAAGCCCTTGGAACAAACAATCCAACTGAAATGGAACTTATCTTTTCAGCACACTCTCTTCCTCAAAAAATAGTTGATAGAGGAGATTCTTACCAAGCGGAAATAATCTTACATGTAAAGATTTTAGAAGCTATGCTCAAAGCTCAAAACTTGGAATTTAAAGAGATACATATAGCGTATCAATCTAAGTTAGGGCCTGTAAAATGGCTTGAACCCTCATTGGAGCAAAAACTCAAATCACTCGTCAATAAAAATACCTTAATTGTTCCCCTCTCGTTTACAGTAGACAATTCAGAAACAGAGTTTGAATTAAGCATAGAATATAAAGAAGTTGCGCATGAACTTGGATTTGAACGCTATATCGTCGCTAAATGTCCAAATGATGCAGATGAATTTGTAGCGTGTTTAAAAGAACTTGCTGATTAATTATTGAGAATTTCGGGAGAAGGAACAAGATAGCCATTTTCTACCAGTTTTTCAATAATCTCTTTGTAAACAGGAACCGCACTTTGTGCCGCGAAATAAGCATATTTTTTCTTAGCTTCTCTCACTAATACACCTATGGTATATTTACTTTTTTTATCATTGGCAAAACCAAAAAATGAACTATTATAAACTCTAACATACTCACCATCTTCTGCAATATGCGCAGTTCCAGTCTTCCCACCAATCTCTAATCCTGCTATTTTTGTTCCCGTACCCGTACCTTGCTGTACTGTTTTAATCAGTATCTTTTGCATTCTTTTAGCAACAGCAACCGGTAAAATTTGAGGCTCAGGAGAACGCTCTGGGAAAATTTCTTGCCCTGTTTGCGAAACTAATTTTTTTACCAAAATAGGCGTTATAATTCTACCATTGTTATTAAAAACATTATAGGCTTTAAGCACCTGCATAAAAGTCGCATTCATACCATAACCATAGCCAACGGTTGCTTTATAGATTGGGGAGTTAAATTTATTGAGCGCGGGGATGACCCCTGGGTGTTCAAAAGGCAAATCAACTCCTGTTGGCACGGAAAATCCAAAATCTTTTAATCCTTGATAAAATTCTACCGCATCAAGTTTTTGAGAAATTTGCGCTATTCCAACATTACTCGAATACACGATAATATCTTCAGCACTCAGTTTATCTGCTTTATGGGTGTCTTTAATGACCTTCGTGCCTATTTTATAACTTCCACCATAAACATTAATTAAATCATAAGGATTGATTTTATTGGCTCGAAGCAAAAGTGCAAATGTGATGGACTTCATAACCGAACCTGGCTCATAAATATATTCTATCGCTGAAATATTAAGGGCTGAATAATCTTTTTTAGCGATACCATCAGGATTAAATCGATTGCTACTTGCTAAAGTGATAATTTCGCCCGTTTCACTATTCATCACGGCGATAACAACCTCTTTGGCATCAAGATTTTTTTGCTGTTTATCGAGTACATTTTCAATAATTTTTTGCATTTTAAGCGAGACATTAAGATGCACATCATACCCATCAAATCTTCTAGTAGAAACACTATTTCCATCAAGTATTATAGCATTAGAGATATCACGAGAGCCAACAATAAGAGAATCTTGAACAGAAGAGAGTTTATCTTCATAGTAGCGCTCGACCCCTTTAACACCTGTTGTCTTAGTGATATTCTTTTGTTCTATTTTCTTGACATATCCCAAAATAGGAGTCACAGAATCCATAGCTGGATACAATCTATCTTCACCACTTTCGAGTACACTCAGCCCATGCAAAAATGCAACGCCAGTTTTAGGGTCCTCATAACTTTTAAAAACACCTAATTTATAAAATTTACGAGAAAGTTCTTGAAGATATTTGGCACTTTTTGAATCAATTCTATAAGAGAGAACCGTGCTACCTGTATTTGAGTTTAGAATTGACTCTATATTTTTGGGGTCATCCCCACTATATAAAGAATAAAGTTTAATAAAAAGTTCTATTTTTTTAGGGTCAATATTTCGAGTATCCACGATTGATTTGTAGAGTTTTTGGCTTGTTGCTATTTTAAAGCCATCTGAGCTGATAATGTTACCGCGTAACGCATGATTAACTTCTCGATGTTCTAGTTTTGGGAGTCTTCTATCAATAGTTGCCCAGTAAAAGAGCGTACCTAAGAAAATAATAAAACCTAAAAGTACTACGGCAAATAAAAAGAGTATTTTAATTTTTTTGGTATCTGATTGTTCCATGCAAGAAGAAGATTAAATCTGAGTCCTAGCAATCTCTTTATACGCATTGAGTGCTTTATTTCTAATTTCCAACATCATTTTCATACTTGTTTCTGCTTTATTAATAGCAATTGCGGCTTGATGCAAATCTTTAACTTCACCCGTAGCGATATCTGCCATAGCTCTATCACCTCTAACTTGCGTATCATTAACCTCTTCCAAAGATTCTTTGAGTATCTTTGAAAAATCAGTATTCGAAGTGCCTGCTTTATCAACGGCTGTCTTTGCTATTGTATTAAGTGATGAAAGTTTATCAATACTACTGGTCATCTAAATTATCCTTTTAAAATATCTATGGCACTTTGCGCTATAGATTTAGCACTTTGAAATGCTGCCACGTTTGCTTGATAAGCTCTGGTTGCTTCAATGAGATTTGACATCTCAATGACGGGATTAATATTTGGATATGCCACATAACCCTCTGCGTTAGCATCAGGGTGAGATGGTTCAAATTTGTATTTAAACTCGCTCTCATCGCGTACCACTTTATCCACAGATACGGTCATTATAGCAGGATTGGCATTGCTTTGCAAGAATTTATCGCCAAGTGGATTTTCATATTCGAGCATATTATTTTTTCCAGATATCTCTGCATTGAGGGCTTTACTAAATTCTGTTGCCTTAAAAACAACATCTTTACGCTGATAAGGACCACCTTCACTCGTGCGTGTTGTACTCGCATTTGCTATGTTAGAACTAATGATATCCATACGAAAACGTTGTGCAGAAAGACCATAACTGCTGATGTCAAAACTACTTAAATATGCCATTATTTATCCTTAACTCTTAGCCGATGAATCGATGACACTTTTAAAAATCATACCATCTTTTTGCAATGCAGACGTGAGTGCATTAAACATCATGCTATTTTTACTAAGTTCAGACGTTTCTACGTCCAAATCAACTGTGTTGGCATCATTTCTAGCCATGTGTCCATCTCTCATATAAATAGTTGCTTTAGAAGAATCAATATCTTTGTGTGCACTTAAATGCGCCCCATTGGTTTGCGCCATCTCAAGCTTATTCGTAGAACTGCCATCTCCGTAAATCTCTTTTGTTTTGGCGATAAGGGTTGTTTCAAAATCAATATCTCTCGCTTTATAAAAAGGGGTGTCAATATTAGCAATATTACCAGATACAAGGTCTTGTCGAAGTGCTCTTGCATTTAAACCTTGTACTAAAAGCTGATTTGCCTTACTTATCTCAAAACCCATCTTACTTACCTCTTTGTTTATCTAGTTTTATAAAGCAAATTTCATTCCAAAAAATGCAATAGTGCCAAACTATTTTTTAATCTTTTTTAATGTAAAATATAAAGAAATTATACAATAGTAAAGAGCCTATGGAAACAGATAAAATACTTTTTTCGCTTTGTGCACTAGCGATTTTTACAGGCATTGTCTTTTCACTCTCCTTGCCTGTGTTCACAATACTCTTTTTTGACTATGCAGAATACCACTTTTTTATACGACAATTCCTAGTAGGTATGATATCCATTGCCATCATGTGGAGTCTCTCTCTCGTTGATCCTGATAAATTTTTAATGCCTATAGGATTTACCATCTTTTTAAGCTGCCTACTTCTTATGGGAGTTATGCACTATCTTCCAGAAGCCCTTGTTACATCAGCAGGAGGAGCTAAAAGATGGATACGACTTCCTGGATTTTCTTTTGCACCTGTAGAATTTTTCAAAATAGGCTTTGTCTATTTTCTAGCGTGGAGTTTTGCTAGAAAACTGAACGATAGCAAGAAGACGTTAAAAGAAGAAATGACCCTTATTCTACCCTATATTGCAGTTTTTATTTTGGTTATTTATCTTATTGCTGTGATGCAAAATGATCTTGGTCAAGTTGTCGTATTAGCATTAACGCTTGCCGTTATGGCATTTTTTGCAGGAACGAGCTTGCAACTTTTCATGCTTTCCATTCTTGGTTCTATCTTTGTTTTTTTAGTCGCTATTTTTAGTTCCAGTCATAGGATATTAAGAATTAAAACATGGTGGGCAACTATTCAAAATATGGTACTTTCACTTTTCCCTGACAAAATTGCGGCAGTACTTCGAGTAGACGATGCACCAGAACCCTATCAAATCTCACATTCACTCAATGCCATCAAACATGGTGGACTTTTTGGTGAAGGTGTGGGAAGTGGACTTTTTAAACTTGGCTATTTAAGCGAAGTACATACCGACTTTGCACTTGCGGGTATTGCAGAAGAGATAGGCGCTATTGGTGTTGCACTCTTAACACTGGTCATGATAGGGATTATCTACCGTATCTTTAAAATATCTAGTCGTAGCCAAAACCGAGTCTATTATCTTTTTTCCCTCGGTATTGGTCTTTTAATTGTTTTTTCTTTTCTCATGAACGCTTATGGAATAACCTCTATTACGCCTATAAAAGGTATTTCTGTACCTTTTATTAGCTATGGAGGAAGTTCTATTTTAGCTATTTCTGTTGGTATTGGGATGGTGTTAATGATTAGTAAAAAAGTAAAGCTATGATAGCTATCACAGGAGGCGGAACAGGAGGACATCTTGTTATCGCAAGGGCTATTAAAGAAGAGCTTAATAAAAGAGGTCTTAAGCCCATTTATATAGGCTCAACAGGTGGTCAAGATAAAGCATGGTTTGAAAATGACGATGGTTTTTCACATACTTACTTTCTCCAAAGTGAAGGAGTCGTCAACAAGCGTGGTTTGAAAAAGATTACTGCTCTTTTTAACATTATCAAATCAGCCTTTACATGTAAAGCTATTTTAAAAAACACCAAGTAACGCAACTCTTTTCAGTCGGTGGATATTCTGCTGCACCTGCATCTTTTGGCGCCATTATAAGTGGTATCCCTCTTTACATCCATGAGCAAAATGCAATTAAAGGCAAACTAAATACTCTTTTAAAACCTTTTTCTAAAGCTTTTTTTAGCTCATATGAGAAGGGTTCAGAACTTAAAAACTATCCCGTAAGTGAAATTTTTTTCCAAACAAAAAGAGAGCGAAATACCCTAAAAACTATTATTTTTCTAGGTGGGAGCCAAGGGGCAAGTTTTATCAATCAACTTGCTATGAATATGGCATTAGAATTAAAAAAAAATGATATCTCCATTATCCACCAAACGGGTAAAAAAGAGCTTGAAACAGTTAAGAATTTCTATGAAGCTAACGGTATCGAAACTGATGTTTTTGACTTTACAAATGCAATTGCGCATAAGCTCGAGAAAGCCGATTTTGCGATAAGTAGATCAGGTGCAAGTACACTATGGGAATTATGTGCCACTGGTATTCCTTCTTTATTTATACCTTATCCTCATGCTGCTGCAAACCATCAGTTTTTTAATGCGTTAGCACTAGTGGAAAAAGGTTTGGCAATGATGGAAAAGCAAGGTGATATTGATATCAATAAAATAATAGATAAAATAAAACAGGTGAATCTCAAAGAGGTTTCAAAAAATTTAGCACAGAGCATTCAAAATGGTGGTGCTAAAGAAATAGTAGATTATATGTTAAAAAAGGATTGATATGCTAAAAAATTTAGTTATTCGCATTGCAACACGAGACGATGCTCAAGAAATTGCCAACTTCAATGTTCTTTTTGCCAAAGAGACTGTTGACAAGAGTATCTCTTTAGCGCTAACAACAGAAGGCGTTCATCAAGTTTTTGCAAAATTTAATAATGGTTTTTATCTTATTGCAGAACTCGATAAAAAAATCGTAGGAATTACGATGATAACAAGAGAATGGAGTGATTGGAATAATGGTGCATTTTACTGCATACAAAGTATTTTTGTCAAATCAAATGAAAATGAAAAAGAAATTCACGATGCTATTTTAAGTAAAGCAAAAGAGCTTGCCAAAGAACATTATGATGTATGTGGAATAAGGCTTTTTGTTCAAAAAGACGATAAAGAAACACAAAAGTCATATGAAAATCTAGGATTACAAAAAACACCATATATAATATTTGAAGAAACGTTTTAAGAAGTGGTGCGCCCGACAGAATTCGAATCTGTGACCTTCGGTACCGCAAACCGATGCTCTATCCAGCTGAGCTACGAGCGCACATATGTTAATTGAGGTCGGTATTATAGCTTATTTTTTATAAAAATCAAGTCTTTAAAAGAGTTAAAATGTTATTTTCACCTAAAACATCACTTAAAACATCTATTAAAAGCTCATGGACTATCCTTAAGCTGATTGTTCCTATCTATATTTTGGCAGATGTGCTCTTTTACTATGATGTGTTAAAGCATATTACCTTTATCTTTAAACCTATTGTTTCACTCTTGGGACTCCCTCAAGAAGCGGCACTTGCTATTGTTAGTGGCATATTTTTAAATCTTTACGCAGCTATTGCTTTTGCTGCACCTATTGGATTAAGTCCAAAAGAATGGACTATTTTGGCAGTTTTTTTAGGTATTTGCCATGCTTTGCTCGTCGAAACAGAAATCATGAAAAGACTGGGTATTCCTAGAATTTATTCCGTTCTTTTACGTCTTATCGCTGGATTATGTGTTGGGTATATTACTTCTTTATTGCCTGATATATGGTTTTCAACTAAAGGAGCAAAAGATTTAGCCTTGCCTTTACTTAATCAATTCGATTCTATCTTTTCATTACTTCAAAATTCAATTTATGAGTCGCTTTCCTTATCTATCAAAATTATTGCACTGGTTACGCTACTTATCTTTTTTCTAGATTTCATCAAATCACTTTCTACGATACAGCGTTACTCAAAAAAAGTTAATAGTGGTTTTTCTATCACCGTTGGTGTTGTTTTAGGAATAACTTATGGAGCTGGAGTTTTAATTTCTGAATATGAGAAAGGTCTGCTGAGTCAAAAAGATATTTTTTATATAGGAACTTATCTGATGATTTGTCATGCCATCATAGAAGATACACTTCTATTTGTCATCTTTGGCGCTAATTTATGGATAATTATTGCGATGAGAGTTATCTTTGCAACACTTTTATCCTACTTAGTTCTAAAATATTTTAAGAGACAATCTACTTAATTTCCTGCGCATAAACCTCATTAAGTAACTCTAAAAAATGTATAGGCTCAATGTAACCAGGGAATTCATCCAAGATTGCAAGTGTTTTGGGTGAGAGTATAAAATTAGTCGGCAAATACTTTGCATGTAAATAATGCGGTAATGTTATATCTTTGCCATCTATCTCTACATGTAAATATTTTTGATTAATTTGTGCCTTATATTTTGGGGCATCGAAAACATCTTCCTTCATTTTTAGACAATAAGGACAAGTATCACTTTTGATAGTCAGTAAAATTAATTTTTTCTCTTTCAGAGCTTGTTTGCTTTCTATGTCTAAAAATCCTGCATTTAAAAAATTTACCATCAAAAGAACCATTAATAGTGTTTTAAAAAATATTTTCATTTTATTTCTTACCTTTTTCATGTATTTTATTTAAAAAACTTAAAAATTCACTTTTTGAAGGTGCACCCTTAATCTCGCTGATAATACTCTCTCCATCATCGGTTAAAATATAAAAAGTTGGTGTCATCCTTGATGTTAAAAGTTCTGGAATTGACTCTTTATTGATATCTAATTTAATAAAAATATACATATTATTAATAACACTTTTAACATCATCTTTGGACAAAACAAACTTTTCCATTTTTTCACAATAGGGACAAAATTCCA
>JAFLKZ010000056.1:0-1146 GCA_019162915.1 Campylobacteraceae bacterium | reverse complement strand
AATTCCATCTCAAGTTCAACCAATAAAAGCTTGTTACTTTTTTTTGCTTCCGCCACAGCTTCTTCAAAACTTGAAGACCAAAGACAAAGTGTTACCAGTAAAAGTAAAAATATTTTTTTCATAAACTCTCTTTTTTCTTTTTTTGCTGAATTAAAAGTCCTATTATAATAAAAATTAAACCAATCAATGTTGAAAAAAGTATTTCTTCTTCAACAATTAAGGATATAAAAAGTAATGACAAAAAAGGTGAAATAAAAATTAAATTAGCAATTTTTGAAGTATCAGAACTAAGTTTCATAGCTTGTAACCAAAAAATGAAGGTAATACCCATCTCAAATATACCAACATAACAAGCACCTAATAATCCATAAACATTAATATCAAATGGATTTGAAAACCATAGTGCCCAAATAAATATAAAAGATAATCCAACTCCAAAATTAATTAAAATTCCAATCAATGGATCAATCTTTAACTTTGTACTATAAATCCAGTAAATGGACCAAAGAAACGTAGAAAAGAGTGCTAAGAATACACCTTGTGTATCCGTAAATGAAAAATCAAAAATATTACCATGTGTAGCAATAATAAAAACACCTATATAACAGATAATACCCGCTAAAAAATCGTAGAATGTAAGTTTATGTTTGAGTATAAGAACTGATAAATAGGTCAATGTCAAAGCCCACGTATAATTAAGGGGTTGTACTTCTTGTGCTGGTAAAAGCTCATAAGCTCTAAATAAAATAAGATAGTATGCAAAAGGATTTATGAATCCCAAAATAGCTAAATAAATATAAATACGTTTTGAATATGAAAAAATGAGTTTTCTTTTGCCTTGAATAATGACAATTGAAAATATAACGATAAAAGAAATTAACGAAGAATAGAGTAGAAGCTGAATAGAATCAAAGTATTTAAGTGATATTTTAAAAGCACTTGCTACTGTTGACCAAAGCAATACTGCGGACAATGCATAAATATAAGCTTTTTTTTGATTAGTTTTCAAATGATTTCACTTTGGTTTGTATAAAATATGTTTAAAAGGAAATGTTTAAGAATAAAGAAGGGATAATCTGAAGTAATAAGTAATTAATTAAGTGATAAGTAAGTAAAAAATCACGGAACTGGCAGCGACCTACGTTT
>JAFLKZ010000038.1 GCA_019162915.1 Campylobacteraceae bacterium | reverse complement strand
TCAACATCCCATAAACAGCCGTTTGAAGTCCACCGCTAAGCATCTCACCCGCATAGGAATAAACCAAAGTTGCAGGAAGTTGACCGATGCCTGTTGCCACTAAAAATGAACCCAAACGCATACTTGTCAAACCTGCAGCGTAACTCACGATATCAAAAGAGATAAAAGGCAAAAGCCGTGCAATTAAAATCGCATAAACGCCATGTTTTGCAAAAAAAGTATCTACTATTTCTAACGCCATTTTACTGGTCAGCTTTTCGACAACTTCACGCCCTAAAATCTTAGCAATGTAAAAGCAAAGCAGCGCTCCTGCCATCGCACTGACCCACGACAATATAGCACCATAAACCCACCCAAAAAGTGCGGCATTGGCAAACGTAATCAAAAAAGCAGGAAGAGGTGCAAGAACAGATTGAAAAACCATTAAGCCAAACGAAACTAAAGGGGCTAAGAGTCCAAAGGAGAGAATGTAGGCTTTGATTTTTTCAATATCAAGACCTTGAAAAAGGTCAATAAGGGTAAAAAAATAGTTTCGCGTCTGTGGGATAAAAAGAAGTAAAGAGATACTGCCTAAAAGCACTATCCCTCGTTTAAAGTTTTTCGACATTATTTGTCTAACACGTCTTTGATTTTATCCCTTGGCCATTCAAATTGACCGCCTTTAAGGGTTAAAAGATTCTCTTTTTTCACCCCTTTGTCAAGATAAAAATCATAAGCACGATCAGCTCCTCCACCGCCTCTTGGACAGATGATAATTACTTTTTGATGAGGCTTGATGTCTGCAAGAAGTGCCCCTAAACGTGCTTTTTCTTCTTCTGTTTTAACAGGATATGCATACGTAGAAATTGCACCTTTGAGATGTTCTTCTGTAAAATCTGCTTTTTCTTGGATATCGACCAAAAATAATTTAGACGCATCTTCACGCATCAACTTTGCCGTTTCATCAGCTGTAATATAGTTGTATTTTGGATTTTCTTTGACTTTGCCACCGCAACCGATAAATAGTAAAAGTGCCAAAGGCAAGACTAGCCATTGTGTAATCTTCATGGATTTTCTCCTCTAAAATTACTACATGTAAAGGAATGGGGAAGTATCAAAATGTGAGTGTCATGTACTCTTTTGATGTATGCTTAAACCTTAAGCCATTACATGAGTTAGGTGAATAATGTTTTCTATCTTATAAACAGATTATGCAAATTATGATAAAATAAAATCACCTCACTACAAGGTTATACTATGCGCTTATTTATAACACTTTTTTTCATAGTAATAGGAATTAATACAATGGCTTATGCGGATGTACTTTCTTCTATTGAAGCATCAAAAAAAATGCGTGTTTGTATTTGGCCTGAGTATTATGGTATCTCTTATGTAGACCCTCGAACACAAAAACTCATAGGTATCGATGTTGACCTTGCTTATCAATTAGGACGTGATTTAGGTGTTAGTGTAGATTTTGTCGAGAGCTCTTTTGCCACACTTATAGAAGACATTCAGACAAAGAAGTGTGATATAGCAATGTTTGCTATTGGTCGCACCCCTCAACGCTTGGAGCATCTCGCCTTAACAACGCCCCATCTTGCAAGTGATATCTACGCTATTGCCACAAAAAGTAGCAAACGCATACAACAATGGGATGACATTGATAAAGAAGGCGTGATTGTCGCTGTTTCTAAAGGAACATACCACGTTGAAATCATGCAAAAAAGACTTTTAAAAGCAAAACTTCTTATCGTAGACTCACTTCATACACGAGAACAAGAAGTTGAATCGGGGCGTGCTGATGTTTTTATGACTGACTTTCCCTTTGGCATGCGCATGGTTGAACAAAGAGATTGGGCAAAACTTATCCGTCCTACAAAGCCTTTTCACATCACGCCTTATGGTTGGGCAATGGCACAAGGGGAAGAGCGCTTTTTGGAGCGTGTGGAGTCTTTTATAAAGACCATTAAAAAAGATGGGAGATTATGGAAAGCGGCACGGACGCACCATTTAGAGCCCATTGTTTTAATTGAGTAGCATGATGAAATCTTTACTGATTCGATTCGGATATTGGGGCTATATTGTACCTACTTTAGGAATGATTATAATAAGCATCATGGGCATCACTGCCACACTTTCCTCCCTTCGAGATGAAGCAATTGCCACACATCGACATATTGCATCTCTACATGCGCGCACTTTTGAAGAGCATTTTGCACAGACTTTACAAAATATCGAACATACAATGGATAGGATACCACTGCTAAGAAATGAGCAAACTACCCCTGAAATACTATCCACAATTTTTGAAGATTTACTACAAAATACCCCTTATTTGCGTTCACTCTCTTTAGTCAATGAAAAAGGGATTATTGAAGTGAGTTCTCACCACCCTAACGTGGGACAAAAAATTGACATCAATAATTTTCTCCCTATCCCTTTTGGCAATGGCTCGTTGCTTCGCATTGGGGTACCTAAAGAGGGACGAGATTTTGATACAGCACAAAACCCCATCATTCCTTTAGATATTAGTTTTATCCCCATCTTAAAAAAAGTTTTCTTTGCACAAAAACAATACTACCTTGTAGGGTCACTCAACACCGATTACTTTACGACAAGGTACATCAGCGCTTTATCACCCATAAATGGTACCGTTTCATTTTGGAGACTTGATGGAATGTTACTTTTTTCAACCGATAGTACTTTACATGTAGGCAGCTCTCATTGCACTCCCATTGCATCTACGGTGAATGAGGGTGATGACTTTTTTGCGCATATTCAAAAAATATCCACCCATCTTGTAAGTGCTTTTAGGCTTGCAAGAATTCTGCCTTTTGTCGTTGAAATAAAGATGAATGAAGTCGTAACCCTTGCTTATTGGAATCAAGAGCGCAATAAAGTACTTTTAGTCAGCACTTTGCTTATCTCCCTTTGTGGATTTTTAGGATTGCTACTCTTTTTACGCAATTGGCGTGAGATAGAGCGTCAAAAGAAACAAATTGACTATGAAAAAAGATTTCGTCTTGCTATGGAAGCGACCCAAACGGGTTTATGGACGTGGAATCTTTCTACTAATGCACTTACCTGGGACAAACAATGCTATCTTCTTTTAGGTTACAGTGAAAATGATTTTGTGCCCTCCATCGAAATGATTTATTCCCTTACCCATCCTGATGATGCGAAAGCTACATTTGCTTCTATTCAAGAACAAATTGCATCAAAAGGATGGTTCCTTATAGAGAGGCGCATGAAAAATCCTAAAGGTGAGTGGATATGGATTCAAGTAAGAGGTCGTGTCACTGAATATACGCCAAAGGGCGAACCTTTATTTTTAATGGGCGTTTATATCAACATTGACGACCAAAAACAAGCGGAACAACTCCGTATTTCAGCTGTTGCCTTTGAGACAGAAGATGCGATTATCATCACTGATGCGCAAGAAAAAATCATCAAAGTCAATCAAGCCTTTACCAAAATAACCGGTTACTCTTTTGAAGATATAGAGGGGAAAACACCTCGTGTTCTCAAATCTGGAAATCATGATGTCACCTTTTACAAAGCTTTATGGGCATCACTCAACGAAAAAGGTTTTTGGCAAGGAGAACTTTCCAATAAACGTAAAAATGGTGAAATATATATAGAACATGTCACGATTACTGCCATTCGTAATGCACAAGGAATTCTTACCCATTATCTGGCAAATTTTAATGACATCACCTTGCATAAGGCTGCTCAAAAGGAGATTCAAGAACTCGCTTACCGCGACCCACTAACCCATCTCTCCAATCGCCACGCTTTACAAGAAAATCTCGTTCGCACACTTGCACGCAATGCACGGGAACAGATTTATGGGGCGCTTATTTTTCTCGATTTAGACCATTTTAAAGAACTCAACGATACTTTTGGGCATGATGCTGGCGATATGTTACTCATTCAAGTAGCCAAACGTTTAAATGATTGCACACGACAAGAAGACATGACTGCACGACTTGGTGGAGATGAATTTATCATCTTGCTCGAAAATCTTGGTTCACAAAAAGAGCAAGCCTCCGCACAAGCGTTAAGTGTTGCTATGAAAATCCTCGCACGGCTCAATAAACCTTACGCACTCGCACAGGGAAATTATACTATGGGGGTTAGCATCGGTATCACCATTTTCAAAGATGAAACATATGCGATTGAAGAGCTTATCAAACAAGCGGATATGGCGATGTACCAAGCCAAAGAAAAAGGGCGTAACCAAATCTGTTTTTTTAACGAGGAAGTATAAGCGTGGAAAATATAACGCATCAAAAGATTTATTCTTATGTTGATTCACAACCCCTATTCAAGTCAATATTGGGTGATTTACCTTTACATGTAAAAGAAATTGGCGATGGCAATCTTAACTTTGTCTTTCGAGTACATACCGATCAAAAAAGTCTTATCATCAAGTATGCACCGCCTTATCTTAGACTTTTGGGTGAGGATTTTAAACTTCCTCAGACAAGAATTTGCGTTGAGATGCACACGATGACTTACTTTAAAACTATTGCACCAACGTATATTCCCACACTTTACCATACGGATGAGAAGGCGTTTTTATTTGCAATGGAGGATTTAAAAGATTTTGAAACCTTGCAAAAAGTTCAGCTAGAAGAGCGCATTCCTTTAGATATATATGAAAAGTTGGGAGATTTTTTAAACAAAGTTTACGCCAATCAGCCACCACTTCAAAATTCTACTTATTATGAAAATGCTACGCTTAAACATATCAGTGAAAATTATATCTTTCGCTTTCCCCATATCGCCAACCATGAAGCACTCATGGTCCCATCATTTTTTAAACCAAAACCCAAAGAGGCTGACTTTATACTAGGCATCAAAACGCTGACTTCTCTTTTTTTAAACGCTAAAGAAACGCTTTTACATGGGGATTTACACACTGGTTCAGTGATGATTAAAAATAACCAAATTGCCATTATTGATGCAGAATTTTCCTTTTTTGGGCCCATTGGTTTTGACATGGGAAATCTCTTCGCCCATATCCTTTTGGGTGAAATTTATGCTTTATATGAAGATAAAAAAGTACAATGGGAAGAAGCCATCAACGCTCTTTGGAAAAGTTTTGGTCACGATGAAACTATTTTGCAAACCAGTGTGGGATTTTGTGGAGCAGAACTTTATCGTCGTTTGGTAGTACCTGCCAAAGCCAAACCTTTAGAGGCAATTTCAAATCAAAGTAAAAAAGAAGAAGCTTACCATTTAGTCGATAAACTCGCCATTGATTTGGTTTCAAACTTCTTACATGTAAAGACTATCGAAGACTTTTTTGACATCATCAAGCGACATTTATGCACCCCAATGCACTAATTTATTTTATCAAAGCGCCCATCCAAGGAAAAGTAAAAACACGCCTTGCAAAAAGTATCGGCGATGAGGAAGCAACTACTTTTTACCTCCATTGTGTCGAAAAACTTTTACGACTAAAGGCACCGCCAAAGTGCGATATATTTATTGCTTATGATGATGTAGATGAAAAAATATCTCTACCAACGTGCCTTGAAAATACAAATCTTTTCTACCAAACCAAAGGTGATTTAGGAGTGCGTATGTGTGAGGCATTTGCACATGTTTTTGCCCTAGATTATGAAAATGTTATCCTTGTTGGCTCTGATATCCCAGATATTGATGAAACCATTTTAAAAGAGTCACTTGACCTTTTATCAACCAGTGATGCGCTACTTTCTCCAACATTTGATGGTGGTTATTACCTCATTGGATTTCACGCAAAAACCTTTACATGTAAAGCCTTTGAAAATATAGTTTACAGCCAAAATGATGTTTTTGAAAAAACACTCGTACAGCTCAAACCTTTACATGTAAGCCACGGGCAAAGACTCCGCGACATCGATACTATCGATGATTTAAAAGCGTATGACACAAACTTCTTTCCATTTCCTAGCATCAGCGTCATTATCCCCGTTTACCACGAAGATGAAACACTTTTAAAAACCATCGATACACTTTTCCAAAATGCCAAAGAAAATGACTTTGAAATCATCGTTGTTGACACCAGTGAGAAAACCACCATTGACGCATTTCCTCTTTTACATGTAAGAACGGGGATTGCACCAAAAGGAAGAGCCAATCAAATGAACGAAGGCGCCCTCATGGCAAAAGGGGACAGGCTACTTTTTTTACATGCTGACACTCGCGTGCCAAAACACTGGGATGAGTTGGTCAAAAAAGGAGGAAAAGTGGGTGCATTTAAGCTTGGTATTGATTCACCCAAACGTATTTTTAGAGTGATAGAAACACTTGCCAATGAGAGAACTTTGCGCACGCATATTCCTTATGGTGACCAAGGGCAATTTTTTCAAACTTCATTTTTTAGAGAACTTGGAGGTTACGCGCCCATTCCACTGATGGAAGATATAGACATCATGAAGCGTATCAAACAAAGAGGAGAGAAGATAAATTTGCTTGAAGAGAGAGTTTTAACCTCAGCACGACGCTGGGAAAAAGAAGGTATTGTCTATACAACGCTTCGTAACCGTGTATTGAGTTTTTTGTATTTTATGGGTGTTTCTCCTCAGTATTTAGTCAAACGCTATAAGCCACACCACGTGGTCTAAGTATAAAATAAAATCTGATTTCGACCATTTTCTTTAGCTTTGTACATTGTATCATCTGCCCATTTGAGGATATCATCCCTCGTTGCTTCGTAGCCTAACCAAACTACAATGCCCACACTAGCCGTACAATGATAGGAAATAGTACTATCAGCAAAGCCTTCTTTGGGAATCGACAGTAAGTAAGGTTTTGACAAAAGACTACGGATTTTTTCGGCAATGTTTTTTGCTTGAGAAATGGATTGCATTTTGTCTTTATTCAAATCATTCAAAATAACAATAAACTCATCGCCTCCAAAACGGGCTACCGTATCTATCTCGCGAACACAGCTTTTAAGTCGCTCCGCTACTTCAATTAAGAGTAAATCTCCAATACCATGTCCATAAGTATCATTAAGTGATTTAAAATTATCCAGATCTAAGAACATCAATGCGCTATAACAACCCGTTCGCTTACTTGAAGCCATACTCAAAGCTAAGCGATCCCCTAGCAAACGACGGTTAGGTAGCTTAGTAAGGCAGTCAAAAAAAGCCATATGTTGCACTTGGTCTTCCATGTTTTTTCGCTTGGTAATATCTGTTTTGACAGCAACATAGTGTGTCGCAATGCCTTCTTCATTTTTAACAGGAGCAATGTGTGCTTCTTCCCAATAATGCTCACCATTTTTACGCTTATTGTAAAGTTCGCCCTTCCATGTTAAGCCACTCGCAAGCTGCTTCCACATATCAGAATAAATTTCTTGGGGCATCAATCCTGATTGAAGGATGCGTGGGTTTTGACGTACTATCTCATCAGCACTATATCCTGTGATTTCGCTAAATCGAGGGTTAACATATTCCACCTGCGCATCTATATCAGTGATGATTACTGAAGTTGAACTTTGCTCTACCGCGGTAAAGAGTTTTCGCAACATCTCTTCGGATTGTTTACGTTTTGATATATCTGTATGCGTACCAAGCATACGCAAAGGACTATTGTCTTTATTTCGACTTGCCACGATACCGCGGCTTAAAATCCATTGATAAGAGTTATCTTTTTTTCTTAACCGATATTCAACACGATAGTGATCTAGGCTACCATCAAAGTACGCTTGTAAAATTTTCTCGGCATTTTCACGGTCATTAGGGTGAATAAGGTTTAGCCACTCTGCATGGGTAGGAAGCGTTTCATCATCACCATATCCAAACATCTCTTTCCAGCGTTTTGAACAATGGTATGTATTCGTTTGAAGATTCCAGTCCCATATCCCTTCACCCGAACCCTCAACCGCAAATCTCCATCTAAATTCACTCTCTTTTAACTTGCGATTTTCTCTTACTAAATAAAAACTAAATGCCATCATTAATCCCATCATACCAAAGGTTAATGTTGAAACCATATTAAAAGATGGTGCTATCGTCCCAGCAAAACAACTTGCTGGGACAATCAGTAAAATCATGTAAAACATTCCCCAAGCGTGTTGCATAAAATTATTCAGTGTCTAATCCTTAGTTATTTTTAAAAATACTATTATTTTATCACTTTTGATTTATTTTTTCAACTATCGTAAAGAAATTTGTTTTATAAAATAATTGACTGATACTTTTTTCCTCTTTTACTTCAAGAAATTTGTAAAACGGTATAAACTACACCACTAAGCAACTCTTCGTTGATAAAGATACTTTTGAAATTCTATAAACAGTGCGCTGATACTTGCTATCTCACCTAACTCTTCTTTAGCATCTTCCAAGGATTGGTATTTGTTGGTCAAAAGAATGGGCAATTTTTCTTGAGCAAGTTCACCCACACCCGTTTCGATGTATTTTTCGAGGACAAATTCTATAAACGCTTTTTGCTTTCCATTGAGTGCTGAAAAAATGAAACTTTGAGAAATTGCTACCCGCTCTTCACGGCTAAGCGGCTTGATGTCCGCATTAAAAACATACTCCAGCACATCAAAGATATCGCTCTTCTCAGCATTGATGACTTTTTGCAAACTCTCAAGTCCCGCTTTATCAAACCCAGCATCACTTAGCTTTTCAAGCAATACCTTTCGCGTGATAGGACTGCTCCAAAGTTCGCGCAACTCCTCTTCGGAAGTAAAAAACTTTGGAAGTTCTCCAAATAAACTATGCATAAACTCTTCAGCACTCATAGGCTTGCCATCTTTGCCCCAAAACGAAGTCGACATCATATGTTGTATCTCTCGCTCTTTGCCATCTCGTAGTTTTATCTTTATTTTGGTGCGTTTTTCTTTTTCGTCAACTTCGACTTTTACTTTTTCTGGCGTATCTTTTGGTGGTCGCTTTTGCCTAGGTTCTGGCTCCATAGGTTCACCATCCCATTCAGGGTCAGCAAAATGATGGTACGCATCGACAAAATCATAAATCGTAAAAAACTCTTTGCCCTCAAAAAGTCGTGTACCTCGCCCTACGATTTGTTTGAACTCTATCATGGAGTTGATGGGGCGCAGTAAAACGATATTGCGGATATTGCGTGCATCGACACCCGTGGAGAGTTTTTGAGAAGTTGTTAAGATAGTGGGGATTGTTTTTTCATTATCTTGAAATTCTCTTAAGCTTTGCTCGCCCAAAAGCCCATCATTTGCCGTGACTCTCACACAATAATTTGGCTCTTTGCTTTTTTTCATTTGATTAACAAGGTTGCGAATCGCACTCGCATGGTCTTGCGTAGCGCAAAAGATGATAGCTTTTTCGTTTTGGTTGGCTTCATCCATATAGATGCGAACCCGTTTAGCTTCCCGCCCTTCTATCTCGATGATTTTGTTAAAATCACTCTCTTGATAAAGCTTACCCTCTTCTATCTCTCCCTCAACAACCTCATCATCACTCGTATACATGTAATCATCCATCGTCGTCTTAATACGCTTGACTTTAAACGGTGTCAAAAAGCCATCATTGATGCCCTCTTTGAGTGAGTAACTGTAAATGGGCTCACCAAAGTATTTGTAAGTATCGACATTGTCCGCTCTCTTGGGTGTAGCAGTAAGTCCCAACTGAACCGCAGGAGAAAAATACTCCAAAATCGCTCGCCAATTTCCCTCATCATTCGCCCCACCACGATGACACTCATCAATGATAATAAAATCAAAATAATCCTTTGGATACTCCCCAAAATACGGCTCATTTTCGCCACTCATAAAAGTCTGAAAGATAGTAAAAAAGATACTACCATTGGTCGGCACGCTTCCCTTTTTGGCTATCTCTTTGGGGCTGATGCGCACAAGAGCATCTTCGCTAAATGCTGAAAAAGAGTTAAAGGCTTGATTGGCTAATATGTTTCTATCAGCTAAAAATAAAATGCGTGGTCGTCTACTTCCATCTCGCTTCAAGTTCCATCTGCTTTGAAACAATTTCCATGCGATTTGAAAAGCGATAAAAGTTTTGCCTGTTCCCGTGGCTAAAGTGAGTAAAATGCGCTCTTGCTTAGAAGCGATGGCTTCAAGTGTACGATTGACCGCTATCTCTTGATAGTATCTCGCCCCCTTAGTCCCACCCATCGTTTCAAAAGGAATAGCACTAAACTTTTCACGCCACTCATTTTGTACCGCAAAAGTTTTATCCCACAACGCCTCCGGACTTAAAAAATCCTCAACCAAACCCTCATGTCCACTTTTCATACAGATACTATAAATCGCTTTCCCATTGGTGGCATAAGTCGTATCAAGACACAATTTTTCCGCATAAAGCTTCGCTTGCGCCACGCCCTCGCCCACACCTAGCTCATCACTTTTAGCTTCGATAACCGCAAGTTTAACACCTTTATAAGAGAGCACATAGTCCGCTCTCAAAGGCTTACCGCGCACACCACTAGCTTCTATCTTTCCATCAGTAATAGCATGGTTTCTAAAAACTTTGGTATCTTCGACCACACCCCAACCCACCGCTTTAAGTCGTGGGTCTATCAGTTCTGCTCGTGTCTCGTCTTCGGTCATCTGAGTTCTCCGTTAAATGCTTTGTGCAAAATGGATTTTTTAAGCTCTTCAAGGTCTGCTATCTTGGTGCGATAAATGGTTTCTAGTTTTTTGGTTTCAAGGGAAAGTGCATCTAGTTTTTGGACTATGGTTTGTTGCTCTTTTAATGAAATAATGGGGAATGGAATGTCTTTTATCATACCAAAGCTAATTGCTGGCATTGCCGCACCATTCATGCTTTCTTTAATTATATTTTGAAAAACTGGTGATTTTAAAAATATAAATAGAAAATCATTAGATACTTGATTTATTGATTTCGGAATTACTCTGAATAAATTATTAGCCAATGCTCCTGACAAACCTCTGCATACAAAGCCTGTTGATGCGCCATATCTAACTAATGAAACATCATTTTCCTTAAGAATATATTTTTCTCCTGGATTATCAATAAAACGAGGTAGCTCATTGCCTTGTGTAAAATCAACTATTCTCAAAAAACGAACTTGATTATCGCGTTGGCTTTCAGTTTGGAGCTTAACATCTCGCTGAATACCTTGTGTAAATTCACAAACTTCGCCTAATGTCTTTTCTTCCCAGCCCTCGCCTTTGGTTTCAAAGACACTTTGCAGATAACTCTCGAAAAGTTCTTGAGCATTTTTGAGGTTTTGTTCAGCATTGGCTTTTGCCTTAGCAATACCATCAAAAACCTCATCCAAAATCGCCACAATGCGTTGTTGCTCGGGGAGTGGAGGAAAATGTATTAGATATTCTTTAACCATTGGTACTGTCAACTGTGGTATTGACGACCCACTATGAATAAAACTTATATTGCTAATTTGATATTTTAAAAATGACAAATCTAAAATATCTGTATTAGGAGTTACAACAATCAATCGTATTGCTGGATAAAAAGTTTCTTGCCTTATTTCTGAATAACCAATTGTACCTCTAGCTGAAATAGTTATACTTGGCTTTGTAACTCTTGCTATATTAGTGTAGCCATATAGTCCTTTATTTTTTTCACCATTTGTAAAAATAGGAATATTAAAAACATCAGATTCCAACTTAGATGAATTTTCTTTGGATACGTCTCCCCCTGCAAATAGTTCTTCGCAAACTTCCCCCAGCTTTTTAACTTCCCACCCTTGCTTCATCTCACTCATCCTCTAACATCTGAGCGATTTCATGCAACTTGGCTTGTAGTATCTTTTTATCAGGTAGCATGGTGGTGTAGTGAGCGATGAGTGTTGGGGAGAGGTGACGGCTCATGGCGTATTCGACGACTTCATCGTCTTTGTCGCTACACAGCAACACGCCGATGCTTGGGTTTTCGTGTGATTTTTTGACATCTCTATCGAGTGCTTCGAGGTAAAAGTTGATTTGTCCTAAGTGTTCAGGTTTAAATTTTTCAGCTTTTAGCTCAAACGCTACGAGGGCAGAGAGTCCACGATGAAAGAAAAGCAAATCAATAAAAAAATCACTATTGCCCACTTGCAAACGATACTCTTCGCCCACAAAGATAAAATCCCGCCCAAGCTCTAAGATAAAGCGTTTCATGTTGGCGATGAGGGCTTTTTGAAGATGGCTTTCACTATACACTTGAGGCAAACCCAAAAACTCTAAGACATAACTGTCTTTAAAAGCATTGTCGATAGTGGGGTGCAATTCTCTCAGCACTGCCGAGAGTTTTTGGTTACTAAGCATCGTGCGTTCATATAGTGATGCGTCTATCTGGCGTTCTAGTTCTCTTGAAGAGTATTTTTCTTGACTTGCCAAAAGCAGATAAAACTCTCGCTCTTCAACTGTTTTGCATCGTGAAAAGATAATGGTATTGTGTGTCCATGGCAATTCTCTCACCAGTGACGAGAGTTTTACATCCTCAAAATAGGTCTCATAAAACTGCTTCATCCGCCAAAGATTTTTA
>JAFLKZ010000071.1 GCA_019162915.1 Campylobacteraceae bacterium | reverse complement strand
TTATCAAAACTTTGGCTTAACTCTTTTTCTCCATAAAAAGGACTTCCATTTTTAATATTCACCAGATTAACAAAACCAGAACAATCGCCGCCATCTTTTTTTCCAAGATAACTCATGGCATTTTTAACGATTTGTTCTCTTTGTGAAAGAGTTACACCATTGATAGTTTTTGTTTTTTTGGCATTGATAAGTTTGGTATCTTTTTCTTCCATGTATATTTTAGGGTCAGCTTTTTGTTCAAGAAGTGCCATCTGTTTAGGTGTTTGAAGTGCATTTTCCTTAGAAGTACAGCCAGTCAATACTAGTAAGATTATCGTTATAATATGAAAGTGTACGATTTTACTCATTTTATCGTTCCATAGGCGCTAAAGTAGGCAGGAGCAAGACATTTATTATTGTTGCTACTACATTTTTCCATATATGAGTTGACAACTTTTCCATTAGATAGCGCCATTTCTGGGAAGCTTTGGTTGATATACCCTATCATATTTTTTCCTTTGGTGTGATGGATAAAATGGACTGTTTTATCGTCGTCTATTTTTGTGACTATTCCTATATGGGTGATGTTATCTTCACTTTTTGTTTTGGCGTATTTTTTCAGGGTATTAGCGAAAAAGATAAGGTCTCCAATACGTGGTTGGTCTTGAAAAGTACGTTTGTTGTCTTCTAGTAAATTGTAAATGGCAAGGGAGCGTCTTGAATCTTCAAAGTGTTCATTTAACTCTTGGTTATTAAAATAGCTCTCTCCGCTCTCTTTGTTGACTAAACTTACAAAGCCTGAACAGTCTAATCCATCTTTTTTATTGAGATGGGTGAGGGCGTTTTTGATGATTTGGTTTCGCTTAGGAGTATCATCTTGTACCATTTTTGGTTTCTCTATAATAGGAGGAATAACCTCTTTTTGGGCACAACCACTGAGAAAAAAGAGACAAGTTAATAGAGTAAATAAAGTATATTTCATATAAATCCTCAAAAAGTTAAGTCTAAATTTTACCTTTTTAACCTTAATGTTGGTGGAAAAATAACTCTTTCTAACGAATTAATCCATGCATGTTCATTGTGATTGTACGTTTTTATGACTACTTTGTCGTGGTATAAAAAGAGTGAATTAGTCCAAATAGTCTCTTTATTCATATCCGTATTGTGAATATTGGTTACTTGATTTTCGTATATATTAATGGTTGAAGCGAAACTTTCTTCCTTAGGTGAAGTATGCGTGTGTCCACTGACCCAAATAAATATTTGAGGATTTTGAGCAATAAGGTGTTGTATCTTATCTGCGGGTTGAGCGATAAAACTCGGTGTATTGACAAAATGTTTATAGTTTGAGAGTGTTTTATCTAAAGGTGCATGAAAAAAAATGATTGTTGGCAAATGGCGATTTTTTTCGAGTTCATTACGGAGCCAAAGCAGTTGTTTTTCATCTATTTGTGCCAAGTGTTGAAAAGAATCAGTGGATAAAAACACTAAAAAATAACCATCCTTGATGAAGCTATAATAGAGTTTTTGAAGTCCAAACATTTGTCTAAAAGTTTGGAGTTTTTCTTCTTGAAGTTGTGGTGTGCCTTTTGGTAATTTTTCATTTTCAGTAGCGTCATCTGCATAGAGATAATCATGGTTTCCCACGATAGGCAAAAGAGGTTTTTTGAGTGCCTCAAAATAGGTTTTAACAAAAGCATACTCTTGCGGATTTCCTAGCCACTCACAAAGATCTCCCACGGCGATGACTGCATCTACATCATTCCACCTATTGATCGTGTGGAGTACTTTTTCTTTTTGCGTGATATTTTTACCAGGAAGATGAGGGTCCCCTAGGATGACAAAATGCGTGTATGCTTCTCCGTAGAGTAAAACAGTACAAAAAAGCGTTAAAAAATATTTTAACATAAACTATCTATTGCTTTTTGCATTCGTGAGAGTATCTTTTCAAGGGTTGCTTTGGTGGTTCCAAAATTGAGCCTTACAAAATGGGCATCGCCAAAAGGCAATCCATCACTTAATCCCACACCATATTCTAAAAATAACGCATAAGGACTCTTTACATGTAAAGCAGTGGCATCAATCCATGCTAGAAAAGTCGCATCTTGTTTTAGAAGTTTGAGGGATGGATTTTTAGCAACAAAATTTTGTACTAATATGAGATTTTCACTTAAATAAACACGAAGTTCATTAAGCCAATCATCTCCATATACGTAAGCTGCTTTGGTCGCCGTAATTGCTAAAAGGTTGATTCCTCCCACAGCATTCCCCATTGTTTTTTTAAAAGATTCGCGTAGTTTTTTGTTGGGAATAATGGCAAAAGAGCTTTGAAGACCCGCGATATTAAAAGTCTTACTCGGTGCCATTAAGGTAATGGTTTTTTGGGCTATCTCTTCGCTTAGTGATGCAATAGGGATATGTTTTAGATGAGGCGTTAAAATAAGGTCAGCATGTATCTCATCTGAGCAAAGAGTAAGGTCATGTTGTATGCAAATAGATGCAAGTCTTTCTAACTCCTCTTTTGTAAGGACTGTTCCCCCTGGATTGAAAGGATTGCAGAGCATAAAAAGTTTACATGTAGAAGTGATGGAATTCTCTAATGTTTCAAAGTCGATACACCATCGTTCATCCTTTTCAATGATAGGAATAGCGATAACGCTTTTTTGCGCATTATGAGGTGCTTTGATAAAGTGTGGATAGATAGGCGTGTTCGTCATAACACTTTCTCCTCCCACCGCTTGGCAAGCGATATTCATACTTGGTACAACGCCATGCGTAAAAACTAACCATTCTTTTTTGATGTCCCAGTCATAATGTTTTTTTACAAAATTGATAATGGCGTCATAGGTTTCATCATCAATAGCCGTATAGCCAAACGCTCCCTCACTAACTCTTTTTTGAAGCGCTTCGATGACGCATGGAGGAGATTTAAAATCCATATCAGCAACCCAAGCGGGAATGACATCTTGACCTTTGTATTTATCCCATTTTTCACAGCTACTTTTTGTTCTATCTATTAATTCGTCAAAGTTATACATACATGTCCTTTGTTTTAAGCAAAAAATTGTAACATAATTATCATTTTACATGTAAGGAATTTCAAAGTGACGTATATTATTATTGTTGCGGTGCTTATTGCATTTTATCTTTTGACTAAAAATTATAAATCCGATGCGTATCAGCGTATAAGAGTTGATGTTTTACAAAAACTAGAAGGCTCCTTAGAAGAGCATGAAGCGGGACTTTTAGTCTCCTTAATGGCTAAAGTTGCTAAGGCTGATGGAAAAGTATGTGAGCTAGAAGCAGAACTTTTGGGACTGACTTTTACGGATATTTCCAAAGTGTTTGAGCAGAGTGAAAAGGTGCGAGAAGAACTTAAGGCTATCTATAAAAAAGAGATGGAAACATTTGAAAATACGATTGTCATTGCCAAAAAGTATGTTAAACTCACGGCTAATGAGTACCAAAAACGTCTTAAAGTTATGGAGTATTTACTCAATCTTGCCTTTATTGATGGCGAATTTTCTCAAACAGAGTTTATGATAACTGAAGACATTGCTAGTGCTATGGAAATTAAAAGAGCTGATTTTGAAAGACTTATCTCTCAATTTGAACAATTTTATACAGCAAGACAAAATCAAAAGAAGTTAACACTGCAAAAAGCATATGAAATTTTAGGTGCTAGCAAAGAAGATGATTTTGAAATCGTTAAGAAAAAATACCGAACTTTAGTCAAAGAATATCATCCTGATATCTTGATGGGACAGGGTAAATCGCAGTCTATCATTGATGAAGCAACGGCTAAGTTACAAGAGATTAATGAAGCTTATGAGATGGTTAAAAAGGAGAAAAATTAGATGCTTACCACTCCTTTTGAAAAACATACACTGAGCATGTCTGTGTTAATGACGCCCGATAAAGCGAATTTCTCAGGCAATGTTCATGGTGGTGATATCCTTAAATATTTAGACCAAGTAGCTTATGCTTGTGCTTCAAAGTATTGTGGTCATTATGTGGTGACGATGTCTGTTGACCAAGTTATCTTCAAACATGCTATTGCCGTTGGATCTTTAGTTACTTTTCTCTCCAGTGTAAATTATACGGGAAAAACATCAATGGAAATTGGTATAAAAGTAATTTCTGAGGATATCCGTAAAGGTCTAGCAACCCATACCAATAGTTGTTTTTTTACGATGGTTGCAATGGGAGAGGATGGAAAACCAACTACTGTTCCTCCGCTTACGTTACAAACGGAGGATGAAAAAAGACGTTTTAAGGCTGCTCGTAAACGAAGAGAGATTCGTTTACATGGATGTGATTGTCATGAAGAAGAACCTTGTTAAAAGGTTTTCTTCCTTCTTAAAGTTCTGATTCGATAAGTTCTTCTAATTCTTTATAGCCAAACTTAACAAGTGGTTTACCATTGACAAAAAATTGAGGTGTTTTAGTAACTCCCAATGTTTTAGCATCGGCAATATCTTGCTTGATAGCTGCGTCAATCTCTGGTCTTTTCATATCGTCTTTAAGCTTTTCGACATCAATACCAGCTTCTGGCAAATATCCCCAAATGAGAGCAATATTCGGCGAATGATGGCTAGCCCATTGACCTTGATATTTAAAGAGAACTTTGAGTGTTTGGTCGTATTTATCTTGTAATTTAGCCGCTTCTAGCATTTGAACAACATAGTAAGAGTCTGTATGAAAAGGAGCATAACGCAAAACAAGTTTGATTTTACCAGGATGTTTTTCCATGATACTTTCAACAAAAGGATGAAATGCTTTACACGTTTCACACGCAGGATCAAAAAAGTCGATGATGTACGTTGTAGCACTCTCTTCGCCATACACAGGTGAGTGTGGGCGAACAAAAAGTGCTGTATTTTCTTTTGCCATAAAATCGACACTTTTTGCATATTGATTCTTGTAAAGATAGCTTCCTCCGAAATAGGCAAAAACTAAAATAAAGAGAGATGCGATAATGAGTGTTTGTTTTTTCATTTTGAAATGTTCCTTTTAAAGAGTGTGAGTAAAATCAAGATCAGTGAAAATGCTATCAAAGAGAGCATCTGAATCGTAAAAAATCCAAACCAATTAATGTAGTCACTAGTGCAAGAAACACCTTGTGAGCAGGGTTGAACGGATTCTGGCAGAATTTTGTAGTAAAGTAAATTTTGATAAATAGCAAAAAATAACCCGATATAGACAAAAGGCTGGGCATATTTGAGAACATTTTTATCTAAAGGAAAGAGGGCTACTAAAAAGATAATGACCAATGGGTACATACAAATTCTTTGATACCAACACATGATGCAAGGTGGAAACATCATCACTTCGCTAAAAAATAGACTACCAAGCATGGCAACTGTGGCAACAAGCCAACAGAGAAAAAGAAGGTTCCAAGCGAGGGTAGAGCTTTGGTTTGGCATAGACATAATTATAATTCCTTTTAATAATTCGAAATGGTAGCGTATTTTATTTAAAGCGTAATAAAACCAACCTATTGTAAAATAGATAAGTTATTTACATGTAAAGGAAAAGTGTGAGAGCATTAATCAGCGTTAGTGATAAAACAGGTATTGTAGAATTTGCCAAAGATTTGGAGTCGTTAGGTTTTGAGATCGTTTCAACAGGTGGAACGTATAAACTCTTAAATGAAGAGGGCGTTAAAGCCTTGGAAATCAGTGAAGTGACAAAGTTTCCTGAGATGTTTGATGGTCGTGTAAAAACGCTTAATCCTTTAATCCATGGTGGTATTTTACACCGAAGAGATTTAACTTCTCACGTAGAATTAGCGGCAAAGCATGGCATTGTTGGGATCGATTTGGTCTGTGTGAATCTTTATCCTTTTAAAGAGACGATTGCAAAGACAGATGATTTTGATGAGATTATTGAAAATATCGACATCGGTGGACCTGCGATGGTGCGAAGTGCTGCTAAAAATTTTGCCGATGTTATAATTGTAACGGATGTCTTAGATTATGATGGTGTAATAGAAGCACTAAGAAGCAGAAAAAATACATTTGAATTTAGAAGAAGCTTGATGATTAAGGCTTTTGAACACACCGCAGCGTATGATAGTATGATAGCAAACTATATGAATACACGATTTAATGAAGGTTTTGGAGAAAAACAATTTATCGTGGGGAGTAAAGCCTTTAATACCCGTTATGGTGAAAATCCTCATCAAAAAGGTGCACTTTACGAGTTTGACTACTTCTTTACTAACAACTTTAAAGCACTCAAAGGAGAGGCTAGTTTTAACAATATGACTGATATGAATGGCGCTGTCAAAATTGCCGCGTCATTTGGTGATGCGCCAGCCGTTTCTATCATCAAACATGCGAATCCTTGTGGTTTTGCTATTGGAGATAATTTACTTGATTCTTATGAAAAAGCATTAAAATGTGACCCGATTTCTGCATATGGTGGCGTTGTTGCGATTAATGGTAGATTAGACGTGGCGTTGGCAAAAAAAATCAATGAGATTTTTGTTGAAGTGATTATCGCTGCGAATGTTGATGATGATGCACTCGCAGTATTTGAAAGCAAAAAACGTATTAAAATATTTTCACAAGAGAGTAAGTTTTTAGTGCTAAGTGACGATGCATTTGACTTTAAACACATCGATGGCGGTTTTGTGTATCAAAATAGCGATAGCGTAACTGAGGAAGAAATCAAAGAAGCAAAATGTCTTACCAATAGAGTTGCAACGACTCAAGAATTTTCTGACCTAGAGATTGCTTATAAAGTAGCAAGTTTGACCAAATCAAACTGTGTGGTTTATGTCAAAAATAGCGCGATGGTTGCTATCGGTATGGGTATGACAAGTAGGGTAGATGCAGGAAAATGTGGACTTTTAAAAGCGAAAGAGATGGGACTTGAAGTCGAAGGCTGTTCAATGGCGAGCGAAGCATTTTTCCCATTCCGTGATAGCGTTGATGCGGCGGCACTTGCTGGTGTTAAAGCTATCATTCAACCAGGTGGAAGCATTAGAGATGATGAGGTCGTTATGGCTGCAAATGAGCATGGCATGGCGCTTTATTTTACAGGGATTAGACACTTTTTACATTAATCGGATAAAGTTTATCTTTTATTGATATAGATTAAGGAAATTTATTGACAATTGGATTATAGTTTCATAAAAAAAGGTGAAACTATGAAACCCAATACTAAACCCTTACATGTAGACAATGCGACGGTTCCATTTTTTACGCATACGCAAGATGATATAGAGTTTATAAGCTTTGATACATCATCTTGCGTTCCCCCAGAGCCTATGATTAATGCAATGCTTGCTTTAGAAAAACTCACTTCCCCTAACATTAAAATCGTGATGATTAATCATAAAAGCCCCCTTGGACTTTTGGCAAAAGTTGGTCATTTTTATGATATTGAGACTGAAGAGTTAGGTGATGGCAAACTCAAATTAGTTTTTTCATACAAAATCGGTGAAAGCGAAAAAGCAGATTTAAGTAAAAAAAGTTGTGCTGGTTGATATGAAAGTTTCTTTAGCCACAGAGATGGCACCACCTTTTGCTTTGGTGGCACACTTTTTTATTGCAGGCGTTGTCTTTTTGTTTCTCTCCAGTATCTCACTCCTTTTTTTAAGTGGTGAAATCTCAAGTTATTTTGTATCTCCTCTTTTTGCTGCCTTTGCCCATCTTTATCTTTTGGGTTTTGTGATGATGATTATTTTTGGGGCGATGTATCAGCTTTTACCTGTTGTATTAGAAGCTCCCATTTTTTCTAAAGATTTTGCGTATGTGCAGTTTTATATGTATATTGTTGGTTTTTTGATGATGATTAGTGGCTTTTTATTTAGCTCACTTCATTTACTTATTCCTTATGGTGCTACTATTACCTATCTTTCAATGGTGATTTTTTGTGTCAATATCTTTTTGACTTTTCTAAGATTAGAACAGATAAATTTTGTGGGTAAGTTTCTACTTGTGGCAACTATTTTTCTTTTTACCTCTGTAACCATTGGTCTTATCATGGGATTTGTGATGGGACACGGATCTTTTGAAATAGATTTAATGGCATGGGTAAAAGCTCATATGATTGGAACACTAGGTGGTTTTGTGATGATGGTTGTAATGGGCGTTGCGATGGTCCTCATTCCTATGTTTTCACTCGCTCATGGATTTAGTGACAAGTGGATAAAAGTTGCTTTTTATGTACAGAGTACAGGGGTGTCTTTGTCGATATTCTCTTTTTTAGGAGGATTTAGTACACTTATATCAACCTTTTCTCTCTTCTTAATAGCGCTCTCTCTCTTTGCATTTGCGATACAAATAGCAGTGATGTTGAAGAGTAGGGCACGAAAACAAAATGATTATTGGGTTAAAAACATTGTTTTTGCGGTGAGTTCACTTTTGATTTCTATTGGGTTAATTTTAATTGGATTTATCTATGATTTACAAAACTTTGCTCTTGCGGGTGGATTTTTATTTTTCTTCGGATTTTTGCTTTGTTTCATAGTAGGTCATATCTATAAAATCTTACCATTTTTAATTTGGTATGACAAATTTGCGCCACTTGTTGGAAAGCAAAAAGTACCACTTTTGCACCAAATGATTAAGACTAAAGTGGCTGACTTTCAAACTTTGAGTCTTTTTATGGCTATTATCATTCAGGTTTTAGGAATTTTGTTTTCAATACAAAATCTTTTTTTTACAGGCGCACTTATCATGCTACTTTCCAATGTGTTGGTTGTTTATAACACGTGGTACACATTTAATTACACAATAAAGGAATAAAAATGGCTATTACACAAGAAGAAGTTTACGCAAGTATTGCAACTGTTATCGATCCAGAAGTAGGTTTTGATATCGTCTCTTTAGGTCTCATCTATGGGGTAGTAATAGAGGGGGAACATGTACATGTAAACATGACGCTTTCAACTAAGGCTTGTCCATTGCATGAGCTTATCAAGCAATGGACTAAAGATGCTGTTTTAAAAATTGAAGGCGTTAACTCATGCGAGATAGAAATCGTTTGGGAACCAGCTTGGACTATAATGATGGCCAATGATGAGGTAAAAAAAGCATTAAGTTTCTAAAAAGGGACTTTTTTAGTTGAGATTAATGTATAAAGATATATTATGATAATAATATTTTTTGAAATACATTTTAGGGGGATCTATGGAGTTAGTGACTAAAAGAAGTGAAAACAAACTTGATATAATTATTACAGGCAACATTAAGAGTATGGTTGATGGTCAAACTATTAAAGATGCTATTCAAAAATCTTTTAATCATAACGAGAGTATTCATATCAATCTTCATATTAAAGATTCATTTATTATCACTTCATCTGTTATAGGATTCTTAATTAAAGTTATCAAACTCGATAAAATACCTTTACATGTCATCGTTGAGAGCGATGAGCTTTATATTATGCTAAGCGAGATGAATTTGATAGATGAAATGAATGTGAGAAAGGCTTAGTTATGAAAAAAGGTATAGGTTTCAAAATAGGATTAACGCTCGTTCCTCTTTTATTGTGTATTTTCATTGTTTTACAATTTTTCATTGTCAATGAATTTAAAAAATCTTCAGAAATTCAAAGTGAAAATAATCTTAATCTTCTCAGTCAATCTGTTTTTCAAACAGTTCGTGCTGCTATGAACTTAGGAGATAGAGCTTTAATTGAAAAATCTCTTCGTGATGCAGGTGAAATGAAAGGCATTAAGGAACTTAAAATCCATCAGTCTCAGGTTGTTATAGATACCTTTGGAATTAATGCTAAACCTTCAACGGATGAGATGGTTGTCAATACCTTTAAAAATCCTATACAAAAAAACATTGCTATTGATGATAGCAAAGGGCATAGGTTGAGATTGCTTCAGCCCTTAGTTGCTGAGCCAGATTGTCTTGCGTGCCATGCAACTTCTCAAAAAGGTGATGTTTTAGGTGTTATGGATATGACCTTTTCTTTCGCGGAAATTGATGCAAATATTCAACAAATTAGCTGGAAACTTATCAGTATATTTATACTGTCTTTGATTGTGACTTCTGTTTTGATTATGTTGGTACTCAAAAAAGTAATTGGTAATCCTTTAGATATTTTACTAGAACGTGTTAAAGATTTATCAAGTGGCAATGGGGATTTAACGGCTAGGGTTAAAATCAATAGTAATGATGAATTAGGAGATATCGCACAGTATATCAATACTTTTATTGAGAAAATTCAATCTATTATTTTATCGTCTCAGACTATTTCTCAAAATGTTGAACATACTGGTGAAAAGCTTAGTACTAATACGGTTGATTTTTCAAAAGGTGTAATAGAGCAAGCGCACCAAATAAAGATGTCTTTTGATTTAATGAAAAGTATCGAGTCAGATTTGGATCTTACGGAAGAACTTGCTATTCATACGGTTGAAGATAATACCTCTTCTTTTGATGTATTAGAAAAAATGAGTATTTCGCTCAATGAAGTGGTCCAAAAAATCAATGGAGCTAGTGACCAAGAACAAGATATGGCGCATCAAATTCAAACAGTAGTTGCTCAAACGGATCAAATTAAGGGTGTTTTAGTGATGATTAAAGATATCGCTGACCAAACTAACCTTTTAGCTCTTAATGCAGCGATAGAAGCAGCACGTGCGGGTGAGCATGGGCGTGGTTTTGCCGTTGTTGCTGATGAGGTTAGAAAACTTGCAGAGCGAACGCAAAAAGCTTTATCTGAGATTGATGCTACGATTAGCGTTATTGTTCAAGGCGTGACTCAGTTGAGCTCAAATATGGAAATCAATTCTGACAATATTCGCCTGATTTCAAGTGATGCTTTAAATGTACAAAATGAAACAGAAGAGACTAAGAATCGTACTTTAAAATCGATAGATGTTTCTAAAAAAGCTTCTAAAAAAGTAGTTGAGATCGCACACATGACCAATGTTATGATGGAGCAAATGAAGAAAACATTGAGTTTGTCTGATGATAATGAAAAGATTGCAGATGAACTCGCTCATATTTCTCATCAAATGTTAGATATGTCTAAAAATCTCGATGCTACACTTTCAACCTTTAAAGCATAAATTTAGTGCAAAGAGAGTTTACTCTCTTTGCATACTTTCAACTTTCTCCTCAATTAGGAGGAAAGCTTCAATTAGTTCTTCTAATTTTGATTCTTTCTCATCAAGTGTAAGGCTAAGTTTTCCTAATCCAATCTTTTGATAACATTCTGGATTGTCAATGCACTTTTTAATTTCTTTGATTTCATTTTCCATAGTTTCAATTTCGTTTGGCAAGGTTTCAAGCGCTCTTTGCTCTTTATAATTTAGTTTTAGCGTGGTTTGTTCTTTGTTTTTTTGGGTTTTATTTTCACCTGCTGTTTGCAAATGGGTTGTTTCCTCGAGTGATGAAAGCTCTGCTAGTTCTTTTTCAATCTCTAAATATTCACTATAATTTTGGTAGCTCTCTTCGATCTTTCCCTCACCTTTGAACACATAAAGTTTTTTAGCTATTTTATCGACAAAGTAGCGATCATGGCTGACAAAGATAACGGCACCACCAAAATTTTGTATATACTCTTCTAAGATATTAATCGTAGGGATATCAAGGTCATTGGTTGGCTCATCTAAGATAAGACAATCCACATCTTGTGTAAATAAAAGTGCTAACGCCACTCTGTTTTTTTCGCCACCACTTAAAACCCCTATCTTTTTGTTGACATCTTCTTTGGGGAAAAGAAAGTTTTTGAGATACCCAAAAACATGGAGATTTTTGCCTTTGACATCAACTCTATCTCCACCATTGGGACAAAAAGTTTCGATAAGATTTTTAGAGTCATCAAGCATTTCTCTTTGTTGGTCAAAATAGCCTACTTTAAATTCTCCAATATTGAGTGTTCCACTATCAATTTCAAGTTGTTTGAGTAAAATTCGAAGTAGTGTAGATTTACCTGCACCATTTTTTCCTACAATAGCAATGCAATCTTTTTGTAAAATTCGTGTCGTGAAATTTTCGATGAGATTTTTGGTGCCAAGTTTTTTGTTAATATCGAACATCTCAAAAAGCATTTTTTGCTTATTGATAATTTTTTCACCATTAAAATTATACTTTTCTCGCTCCAGTTCCACTTTGAGTTTTTGAACTAAAGAGGGATTTTTTTTTGCTTGTGTGCGAAGTTCAAATACTTTTTGTTTTCTTCCCTCATTGCGCTTCAATCTAGCTTTAACACCACGGTGTAACCATTCTTCTTCACTTTTAAGATTTTTGAGTAGATTTTCGTGCTGTTTTTGAATCGTAAGGATAAGTTGTTCTTTACATGTAAGATAGTTTTCATAGCCACCTTGAAAACTTCTCAAACTTCCATCGTCTATCTCGATAGTTCTTGTAGCAATATTTTCGATAAAGTATCTATCATGTGAGATAAAGAGAAGGGTGAATTTTGACTTTAAAATCATTCTTTCTAAAAACTCTACCATGTAAACATCAAGGTGGTTGGTTGGTTCATCTAATAGCAAGATATCTGGTTTCTTAAGAATGAGTCCCGCAAGGGTTACCCGACGTTGCTCACCGCCACTAAGAGAGTGAATGTTGGAGTGCTCAAACTGTTTGAGGTCAAATTCTTGAAGTACGTGTTCTATCTTTTCATCTAAACTCCAAGCGTCATGCAAGTCTAAAAAATGAGCGATATTATCTTGTTCTCTAATAAGGTCTTCATTTTCAAACTCTTTTTCGAGTAATTTCAAGATAGTGTCATATCGCATTTTGGCATTTTTTAATTCGGAGAGTTCTTCTTCTATGGCTTCTTTGACACTGATATTTTCTTTAAAACGAGGTGTTTGGTCTAGCATGCCTACTTTGATATTTTTTTGTACAATTCTTCTTCCTGCGTCTACTTCTAAAGTACCATGACAAATCTTCATCAGAGTAGATTTGCCACCACCATTTTTACCGATGATGGCGATTCTCTCGCCCTCGTGAATAGAAAAATCAACTTGTGTTAAAATATTTTGTGTTTCGTATGCTTTGCTAATTCCAATTAAGTCTAAAAGTGCCAAAAGTACTCCGTTCTTTTTTGCGTATTATATACCATATTATGCGAAAGTAGAAAGAAGAGGGTAAAGCAAAAGAGCTTTACCCAAAAAAAGGCATTAAGATTGAAATTGGTTGAGTTTATTATTGAGA
>JAFLKZ010000024.1:12850-13275 GCA_019162915.1 Campylobacteraceae bacterium | reverse complement strand
TCAAATTTTCAATAATTTCTTGCTCTCTTTGATGGATATAAGATACTATTTTTTTATCCATCCCTTTTTTGGGGAAAATTCGCATACAATATCTATATGCACCTTTGCACTCAATGATATTAATCACTTCGCCCTCAACTTCTATAGTATTTTTTCGACCTTTAGAAGACGTGTTTAAGTCAAAATTTACCATTACTTTAGCACCTACAAAAATACCATTATTTTCACTGCTCAATACACCCAATCCATTAATCGAAAGATCATATAATCTTCCACTTGTCTGGATATCTCCAAACTGATGCAAATAAACTTTCGCAACGATATCTGGATGGACACGTACAAATTCTCTTTGAATAGCTGGCATATTTAAAAGATAGACGAAATTATTTAAAACAACGGTATTGGTCAAAAAATTATTGTAAAAT
>JAFLKZ010000024.1:0-12662 GCA_019162915.1 Campylobacteraceae bacterium | reverse complement strand
CCTCTTCTTCTTGTATTTTATGAAAAATATCAATCATATTGTTGCCACTCATCACAAAATCATGACCACCAAAATTCAGAGAATCAATAGATGCTGTAGGTTGATAACTGGCTTCTTTTTCAAAGAAATGAATAAAATGGTTAATGCTGGTGATTAAAATTTCAAGCTCGGGAGAAATTTTCTTGTCTTTAGAAAACTTCATATAATTTTCTATCAAATAAAACATACTTCTATTCACAAGAAAGCCTACTATCACAGTATCTTGTTGAAGTATTCCTAATAATTTTTCTCGCAAGCTGATAGCATCAAAATTACCCTTGAAAATATTTTGATAAATTGAGCTAGCCATTTCTTTTGTCTCTTCTGCTGAGAGATGACAATGATAACTCGTACAAAGAGAGCTAAAAAACTCAACAAATGAAGGTTCAAACTCTTTTAAAAAAAGTGCGGAATTTGATAAAAATCTATCTTTTTCTATGGTTGAAATCTCATTTTTCATCTTTTTTCCATTGATGGGTTCTTGTTTTTATTATATCATTTTTTATAAAAGAGATTTGATATATCTAATATTACTTCTGTGCCTTTATTTTTCTTTGAGTTTATATTAATGAAAATTTTAAAATCATCACAATAAGCTTTCACGATACTAAGCCCAATGCCATAACCTTCTTTGGCATTATTGCTCTGGTAATACCTATCAAAAACTAAGAACAATTCTGACTCACTCATCCCAATGCCATTATCTTTCACAATAAGTTTATTGTGTTTTTGATAAATCATAATACGCTCATTATATTGATTATATTTAATCGCATTACTGAGAAGATTCGTGATGACTTTGGCAAATCCATGTTTATCTGCAAAAAGCTCTACATGTAAAACATCTTGCACGATAATTTCTCCTTTTGTAACTTCGTTTAATTTTTCAACAATGCTTGAAACAACCTCATGCAAGTCAAAAACTTCTTTTAAATCTTCCCTAATCTCACGCTTAATATAATAATCAATCTCTTTATATAAGTGATGTAAATCATCACTAGCCAGAGCAATGCGCTCAAGTCTTTTACATTTTTTTGCATCTGCCTCATCACTGGAGAGCATTTGTAAATTAGCTTTAATCACACACAGAGGAATGTTGAGTTCATGCAGTGTATCTTTGAGCAAAACATCTAAAAGTCTATTGGTTTTAAAAAGAGGCGAGAGCGAATATAAAGAGATAAAATATCCTAAAACAAAGGAACATATAACAAATAAAGTACCTATTAACCATTTTGATTCTTGCTCTTTATAAAGCTCCCAAAACGCTATCCCTAGCCACAAAAGTAAGCACAATGAGAGTGAAAAAGAGACAATAGTTCGTATGAAAAAAATTCTATCTTTAGTTCTCAAAGCGATAACCAATGCCTCTAATATTTGAAATCGACTCTGCCCCAAAAATCTTTTTAAGATTATTGATATAAACTCTAATGGAACCCTCATTAATATCTTCGCCACTACTCCATAAAGTATCTTTAATCATCTCTTTTGTGACAACCTTGCCTCTATCTCGTATCAAAAGATAGAGAAGCTCAAAATCTTTGAGATTAAGGTCTACTTCGTCTTCTTTACAATACAATCTTTTCCGTGCAATATTGAGTTTATACTCCTTATCAATAATCAAAAAATCATCAACCATACCTTTAGTTCTAGAGAGAAGTGCTTTTATGCGTAACAAAAGTTCATCCAAATCAAAAGGTTTTTTAATATAATCATCACCACCCATCAAAAAACCTTTCGCTAAACTCTCTTTATCATTAAGAGAAGTCACAAAAATAGCAGGTGTTGTATCGTTAGCACTTCGAAGTTCCCTTAGGAAATCAAACCCATTAACATCAGGAACTTTCACATCTAAAAGATATAAATCAAATTTTTCTTCATAGCATTTTTTCAACGCCTCTTTGCCACTGCTCACCAGTGTACAGATATATCCATTTTGCGATAAAAAATCTTCTAACGTCCCTAGCAAGAGTTTATTATCTTCTAAAATGAGTATTTTATAAGACATCTTTAATGCTCCAAGTCAAGCTTTCTCCTGCAAACATAGGCACGACATCGCTATAACTCTGTGGAACAAGGAAAGGATTTTTTTCTAAAATAACTTCTTTTTTAAGAGGTGCATAATTGTAAATTTTTTGAGCATTATCACTCACAAACGCTTGTAGGTTTGCTAACACGTGATGTTTGTCAAATAACTGAGCCAATGCAGGCAAAGCCACAGGAGCGGTAAATACTCCTGCAGCACATCCACAACACTCTTTTTTACTGATAGGATGAGGAGCTGAATCACTTCCAAACATGACTTTAGGATGGGCATTTAAGCTTACATGTAAAAGTGCTTCTTTGTCTTCTTCTCGCTTGGCAATTGGCTTACAAAAAAGGTGGGGTTTAAGCATTCCACCTGCGACATCATCGAGTGTAATTAAAAGATGGTGCAAGGTTATCGTGGCGTAAAGGTTGTCATATTTATCTAACAAAGCAACGCTTTCTTTGGTTGTGATATGCTCCATAACAATTTTTAACCGAGGAAAAGCAGAAGCAAAACTTTCATAGATACTTGCAAACTCTTTTTCTCTATCCATCACAAATCCGTTAGTTTCACCGTGCACACACAACACTAACCCTAAATCACTCATCACTTCAAAAACGGGTCGTAAAACCTCTATATCCATACTCGCGACACCGCCCTCAGAATTGGTCGTAATGCCTGAGGGATAAAGCTTTAATGCCGTTACATGTAAAGAGGCTTTTTCTAAAAATTCACGGGTATAGTCGGATCTGAAAAAAAGTGTCATGAGTGGTTCAAAAGTATCATCTTTGGTAGCTTCTAAAATTCTACTTTTATAGGCAAGTAACGCTTCGATAGTGGTAATGGGTGGAACCAAGTTAGGCATCACTAATGCCCCAGCAAAGCTAAACGCCGTTAAAGGTGCTACCGTTTCGAGCATCTTTTCATCTCGTAGATGTAAGTGCATATCGAGTGGGGAAAAAAGTGTGTGTGTCATACCCTGCCTTTTTTAGGTTAATTATAGTGCAAAAAACGATAAAATATCATAACACAATAAAGGTTTTAACATGGAATATCGCTATATCGGAAAAAGTGGATTAAGGGTAAGCCCTATCTGCATGGGAACGATGAGTTTTGGAAGCTGGAGTACAAAAGAAGAATCTTTTGCCATTTTAGATAAAGCCTACGAGAGAGGAATCAACTTTTTTGATACCGCTGAAATCTATCCTGTTCCTCCTAAAAAAGAGTATGCAGGACTTACCGAGGAAATTATAGGAGAATGGCTTAAAACTAAACCTAGAGATAGCATCATCTTAGCAACCAAAGTAGCAGGTGCTGCAAATGGCTGGTTTGTTCCACCTATACGCCATGGACTCACGGCTATTGACTCTTTTCATATTCAAAAAGCAGTTGAGGGAAGTCTTAAAAGACTAGGCACTGACTACATCGACCTCTACCAAATCCACTGGCCTGATGAATTAGTGCCCAAAGAAGAGTCTATGGCAGCCATGGATAAGCTTGTCAAAGAGGGGAAAGTAAGATATATCGGGACATCTAACGACACGGCTTATGGACTTACTAAGTCAAATACGATTGCCCATTATGAAAAGCTTTCTCGTTTTGAATCCATCCAAAACAATTTTTCACTCTTAAACCGTAGATTTTTAGATGAGCTTGCCACCGTGTGTAGAAAAGAAAAAATCTCTCTGTTGCCATACTCGCCAATAGGTGGTGGTGTTTTAAGCGGTAAATACAATCAACCGTTCATCGACCCAAAATCTCGTTTTGGAGAATACCTCAGCGCTGATGAGCCAAGACTCAAAGCCATGTACAAACGATTCGTCAATGACAAATCACTTAGCGCTACAGCAAAATATCTTGAAATTGCTAAAAAATATGACATGAGTCCTGTTACGCTTGCCGTCGCATGGAGTATGAACTTTGATTTTGTAGCTTCTACCATCATCGGCGCTAGAAATGCGGGACAATTAGATGATTCTTTTAAAGCTCTCGACATTACGCTTTCTCGCGAAATTTTAAACGAGTGCGACAAAGTGAACAGTGAATTACTCTATCCTATGGGATAGAACTTTACGCGACATTGAGTCCATAAAAAGCTATTTTTTCTGCCTTACCTTTAAGGGCGATAGAAGAGATATACAAAAATTGTCCCTTAAGCATTTCATCTAACAAAACATAACATGCCTCACTGATAATCAGTGGGGTGTGATAAGTTTTACATAAAGACTCTAATCTCGATGTGGTATTCACCGTATCGCCGATGAGCGTATAGTCTTTTCGCTCGCCTCCGATATCGCCTAAAATAACCTCTCCACAATGTATACCTATCCCAATTCCCTCAATCAAAGGCAAATTTTGTGCTTTTAAATCCTCATTAATGCGCGCCATTGCATCCAACATCTCAAGTGCTGATTTTACCGCCAAGATAACGCTTTGGGAAAGATTTTCTTGTTTATCGAAAAAAGCGAGTAAGGCATCACCGATAAATTTATTAATCGTGCCATGATGTGATTTGATGGTTTGATGCCATATACCATAATAAAAATTGAGCATCGACACGATATCAGAAGCATCTGATTTTTCACTCAGCGTTGTAAAGTTACGGATATCTGCATACAAAAGAACGGTTTTTAACCGAAGTGAGTTTGACTCCAAACTTCTATGTACCAGTTTATCCCTCGTTTCTTCCCCGATGTAGCGCACTAAAAGCGTATCTATCTTTTGACTCAAAACCAAAATTTTAATTCTGCTATACGCAATGGTCAACGATAAAAAGAGTCCACCAAGAATGATGTAGATATGTGCAGGGTCGTCTAAAAACTCCCAAAAACCATCACTAAGCCTCCATACAAAAAGTTCTTCTTGCGCATAGTCAAAACTTATTTTTCCCAAATCAAGCTCTTTTTGAAGCCTCAGTTTTAAATCAAAAAAGAAATACAGAAAAATAAAGATTAAAATATTGATGTTTGACACTAAAAACTCAATCACAAAGCGCGTTGTTTGACGCTTTGTCGTGTGTCCGATGTATTGTGCGCACGCTAAAAGAAAAGTTGAAACCCAAAAGAAAAGATGCCCGATGTTAAACAAAGAGATAAAACCTTCTTGCACCGTTTCAAACGCAGTATATACAAAGGGAGAAAGAAAAGAAAACGCAATACGAGGACCTATTTTATCGCCATAATAAACCAATGCCGTTATCTGTATCAAAAGCGCTAATAATAAGATGATATTTCCAGAACTTGTCCAAAAACTCTGATGCGCACTAAACTTCATAAACAGAAAAAAGAGTGCATACTGCCCAGAATAAAGGGCTATTTCATTAAAAAATCGTATCAAAAAATGTTGATTTTGAGATGATGCTGTCATCGTAATTTCCTTATTAGACTTCTTTTAAAACTATCTCTTAGAGGACAAATCCTCCCGTTGGTCTGAGCCTCACGAGATAGTTTTGAAAGAAGTCTATTTAAATGTTACATGTAAAGTTATTTTTTCTTGTCCACTAAAATTTTAGCATTTTTAGAAGTCACAATCTTTTTTCCCGTTTGTGTTTCTATCGCTTTTCGTGCATTTCCCGCTATCGTTCCACCATTTTGGGCAACTTTTCTATGCGCTTCTATCGTATCGGGACTTGTTTCTTTGGAGATTTCTGTGGTAGTTGCTTCGGCTAGCATATTTAAAACAAGCTCTAAATTTGTCATATTGTCTCTTAAATTTTCTTTTTTGAGCCCTTTAAAATTTTTATACTCTTTGGCACTGTGCCCACTCCACGCTTTAGTGATAATGTCGGTGAGCATCGCGAACTCTTTTGCCTCTTTTACCCCTTTTTCTTCCCATTCGTCCGTAAGTTCTTTGCGCACTTCGATACTTTTTAGCCGTTGATTTATCCATGCTTTTGAATAGCCTAGTTTGTGATAATCCGCCATAGCCTGATCCATAGACTTCTGGGGGTCTTGCATCGCCTCTATGCGCTCATAACCCACTTGCGCCAACCAGAGTTTAAAAGGTTCTGCATTAGGTGAGGGAATTGACTGGATAAGACGAAGAAGTTGCTGGGTTGAAGCAACATCGGTAAGCCTTTGTTTGCCATCCGTTGCTCTTAGTTTCAACTGGTGACAATTTGTCACCGTTTCATTGCCCTCAATTTTCAGCCTTTGCTTGAGTTTATTCCAGTATTTTCTACCATCAACACTTTGCGTTAAAACCCCGACCACATCGACAATACTAAAAAACCACAACTCTTGTTCATTGTCCCAATGACTGCGGATTTTTTTGTCTTCAAAAAGCTGAATATTGTTCATGTTCACTCCTCAATGTTCTTTACATGTAGAGTAGCATATCAGCGAAAATTTCATCAAAACATTTCAATTTGCAATGCTTATCGACCCTCCACGATGGCGATTTCTTCATCATTTAACCCATACAGCGCATAGACCAATGTGTCTATCTCTTTTTCAAGTTCTGAGGTGTCAGCTTTGGGGTTTGAAGCTTTACATGTAAGGATTTTATCGACTAAAGTGATAAAAGGTTGTTGGTTTTCTTTGCTAATATTTGGAATAGGTAGTTCAAAAATATTAGTTTTATTAACATTCATATAGCCACCAGCCATTGCATTAAACTGATTTGCTATTTTGAATATCCAAGAAATAAAATGAGAATTTAAAAGTGAGAGTAGATATTTCATATCGATATTGCTTTTAACTTCATGAACTACAACTGTAGACTTTGCGGGTAAATATTTTGCATCCTCATCAAGAAAAGCCTCTATCCTAACGCTCATTCCAGCAATAATGATTTTAGGAAGTTGTGTCCATATTTTGAGTTTTATTTTAGGTATATCAACTGTTGGGTAGCTATATTTTTTCTTTAAATATAACATGTTATTTATCCCCCAAAGTGACAAATAAGGATCTATTGTCCCTGTATTTATAATTTTCAATGCACCATTTTTATCATCAGTAATAATTTCTCCAAGTTCATATGCTTCAGAAACTGTTGCAGAAGATGAAACAAAAAGCCCTTCAATATTTCCTAGCTTGCTAAATTTACTGGTAATTTTTTTATATAATTCAAAATTATCTTGAAGATAAAAAGACCAGTTTATCAATTTTTCATCTTCTATAATTTTATCGTCTCCTGTAATAATATTTTTTGATATTTTTATTTTTTTTGATTCACCAATACTTAAAATAATGGGATAGACATCCGCTTCTTGAAAGACATCAAAATAAGCTACATCGGCAATTTCGCATAAACTATTTTTATTATTGATTATATCTCTGTATGTTTTTGCATAGTCCATTGATAAAACTTTATTTGGAACAATCATTGTCTGAAAAGATTTATTTTTTGCTATTTTCAAACTTAAATCTAAAAACAAAATATATAAATCCCAATTTCCTCTTGCTGATTCATAGTGCTTTGAATAAAATTCTCTTTCAATCGGCATCTTTTTTACCATTGCTTCAGAATCAATATACGGCGGATTCCCAATGACCACATCAAATCCTACAAAATTACCCTTTTCATCCAGCACTTCGGGAAACTCAAAACGCCATTCAAAGGCATTTTCGTAGATTTTTCCTTTTTCAATCTCATCAACTTGCGCTTCACCTTTTTGGACTTCACCTAACAGTTTGAGGCGTTTTTTCTCATCGACCTCATCGCCAAATAGGCTTTTGATTTGACCATATTGATTTCTAAATGCGGTTAAGATGAGCATATCGCTTAAGCCCGTATGCCCAAAGTCAGTGACATACTCTTTGAGTTTGAGCTCTAAGGCTTTTTGCACTTTCCATTCGGTTTTTAACGAAAGATTGAACTTTACTTTCAAAGCATTGATGGACTCTAAAACGTCTTTTTTAGTGCCTAGATTTTCTTTGTAGTCACTCACCTTTTGTTTGTAGTTTTCTATCTCGTTTTTGATATTTTTGATTTTAAGTTCGTCTTTTAAGTCAAAACGAGAGATAAGTGAGTTACCACACTTGATGTTGATGTCGATGTTTGGCAAAGTGTCGAGTGTGCCATCTTCTTTATAGTAAGCATTTTTAAGCAGTTCTATCCAAAGCCTTAGACGGCAGATATTGACCGAGTTTGGGTTGATGTCTACGCCAAAGAGTGAGTTTTCGATGATGCGTTGCTTCTCTTTGAAAAGCGCTTTTTGTACTCGTGTTTTCTCGCTACTGCTTCTTTGATAGTCAAATATCTCGCCCTCGTCATCTTTGATGATAAGCTCATCATTGGCAAGTTCTAAGCGATAGCCTTTGAGTCGTTTTCCCTCCGCATCGCACAAAACACCAAGCGTGGATTTGATGGTGAGGATTTCATTGAGGGCGGAAACCAAAAAGTGCCCACTTCCCACTGCTGGGTCGCACAGTGTGAGAGAGTTGATGATGTCGTTGGCTTCTTTGATGTCTTCTATCTTGTTGTGCAAATCAGTTAAATTTTGGCAGTTCCAACCTTTACATGTAAAGAATTTTGCCAAAACAGCCTTAGTCAATGACTCTTTTGCCATGTACATCGTGATGAAGCTCGGTGTGTAAAAACTTCCATCTTTATAGCCGTTGAGTTTTTCAAAGATAAGCCCCAAAACCGAAGCGTTGATAAGGGTTTTGTTATCGCTTACGACTTCTTCGCTTCCCTCGGAGCTAAAATCATACGCATCTAAAAACTCGAAAAGATAGTGAAGGGTACAGATTTGCCCTGTTTTTTTGGTGGACTTTTCATCTTTGATAACAGTTTTAGCATAGTAAGCGATGGTCGTATCATCAGAGAGATTGGAGATTTTTAGGCTTTTTTCTTCCATCTCGTGCAATTCAAAAAGCGAACTGTTGAGGTAAGGGATGTAGTCAAATTCACGGTGATTTCGCTCCTGTGGTTTTTTGGCTAACACTTCAAAAAACAACATCTCCAGTTTGTCAAAATCGTTTATCTTGGTTGCATTTAAAAATAAAAATGAGGGATTGGCATTCCATTTAACGATTTGGGATTCGAGTAACTTTAAAAATAAAATACGATTTATCCAAATAATCATCAGTTTGATGATGGACTCAAAGTCATTAGGTTTATTGTACTGGGAAAGTTTACCTGCTATGTTTTCATAAAATGAGCCATTTTGCGGATTCTTTGCTCTACCGATGAGTTTTTTACCGCCTTCTTTAACTTCTTCAAGTCCTAAGATATACAAAAGCTCACTGTAAAACTCACGGTTAAGTGTGTTAGCATCGTTAGGATTAAAAGCTTTTAGAAGAGAATTAGGGCTTAAAAGTTTGTAGATAGCAATGCAGTCTTTTTGACTTTGAGGCTTAGACAAATCAAAATATGCACACTTGATTTCAATCTCATCTGTTATATTTTCTTTCAAGTTTTTAGCGATATTGTTATAAAAATCTTTTGTTTTATCCCCTAAAACAGAGGGGTCTTTAAAGTTGGTATAAATCTTTTTGATGTTTTTATCGTTCCAAAAAAATCTATCAAATTCTTTAGCATCAAAGACAAACCACTTAAAGGCAGTGAGTATAATGATATGTTTTAAATCATTATTGCCCTCGTCTCGCTCTTGCATAAAATACAAAATTGCCTCATGCAATGCTTTACGATTAAACTCACTTGGCGTTATCATCTCACTTATATTGTCAAGTCTTTTTGCTTCTAAAAGCACTTCCACTTTGTCATTTTGAAAGATAGCCCAGTCGATTTTTCCTTTGGTATTTATCGTGTAACCAAAAGAGTGAATCAAAAAATCTCTCAGCGCATTTTTTTGATGTTCTTCACTCTCTGTGATGTTTACATGTAAAAGTTTTGTGAGGTTTGCTTCGAATTTTTCAAAGTCATCGCTGATAACACTTTTTTTAGAAAGAAGAGGATTGATAAAATCTCGAGGGGTTTGGATAATTTGTTTCATGCTATAACCTCCCACTCTCCGCCTTTAAGGCTTCCAGTGCGTTTTATTTTGTTTTCTATTTTTAATTTTGAGATGATTTTTTTGATGCCTGATTCACTTAAATTTAGTTCTTGCATAAGCCCAGCGATGGTTATTTTTGGATTATTTACCATGAGCTCTAAGATTTTTTGGTTACTTTTTTGGTTACTTTTTTGGTTACTTTCAAAAATATTTTGACATGCTTCAAAGATGGCTTCAAGCATAAATTCTACAAATAGTGTACTCTCGCCCTCCACTCCACTCTCTTCTAAGGCTTTATAGTAACTTTGTTGCTTTTCTCGCACAACGCTTTCTATGGGAATCATCGCAAATAAAGGCTTCCATTGATGCAAGATAAGTGTCTGCCAAAGTCTTCCCATGCGACCATTGCCATCACCAAAAGGGTGGATAAATTCAAATTCGTAGTGAAAAATAGAACTTACAATGAGAGGATGCTCTTTGGTATTTTTAAGCCATATAAACAAATCGCTCATCAAAAGTGGCACTCTATCAAATGGTGGTGCAATATGCGTTACGCCCTCTTTGCCACTTATTCCCACTTGACTAAGGCGATATTTACCAGCGTGGGTTAAAATCTCTCCCATTAAAATACCATGTGCTTCAAGTAAGTCTTTTTCTTTTTTATAGTCCCACTTACCCATATCTTCATAAACTTTGATGGCTCCATGCACTTCGGCTATCTCTTTGACACTTCCAAGAACTTTTTTGCCCTCCAAGATAGCAGTGACTTTTTCCTCACCAAGCGTGTTGCCCTCTATCTCCAATGTGCCAGTGATAGTTTTAATAAAATTTTCTTTGCGAAGTTTTGGCGTGGTAATTTGTGTTTCTATCAAAGATATTTTCCCCACGCACTCACTAATTTGCCCAATTAAAAATATGATTTTGGAAGTTATGGTAAAAGGTGGGTTGGCTACATGCATCACTTTGCCTTATTTTTAGCTATAAAAGTATTATATCAAAGTGATGGGAAATCTCTACATGTAAGGAAAAGGAAGAGGCAAGCTCTTCCCAAAATAGCGAGTTATACTTTAGATTTTACAAATTCAGGATAGCCTTCAAGTCCACATTCTTCTAAGTCAAGTCCGACATATTCGTGTTCTTCATCACTTCTTAGCCCTACGACTTTTTTGATGATAACAAAGGCCAAGTAAGAAAGAGGGAAAGTAAATAGTCCTACAATAGCGATGCCTTTCAGCTGTGTTAGAAGTGAAAAATCGGCAAAGAGGGCTACGGCTATGGTGCCCCAAATGCCATTGACTAAATGCACAGACAAAGCACCTACGGGGTCATCAATTCTTAATTTATCAAAAAGAGGAATTGCAAATACAACTAACGCACCGCCAATAGCCCCGATAAATATCGGTTGCCAAAGCCCAACAACATCAGCACTTGCCGTGATAGCGACTAATCCCCCTAAAGCACCATTGAGAATCATCGTGATATCTAGTTTTTTGTATTGCAAATAAATAATAGCTGCTGCACTAATCGCACCAGTAAGTCCTGCTGTATTGGTGTTGAGTATGATGAGTCCTACGAGGTCAGCTGCCTCTTTGGTGGAGATGTGAAAAGCACTTCCGCCATTAAAACCAAACCAACCAATCCACAGAAGCAATCCACCCAACGTTACTAAGGGAATGTTAGAAGCGGGGATGGGTCGAACATGCCCTTCTTTGGTGTATTTGCCTCGTCTTGCACCTAATACTAAGATACCAGCAAGAAGTGCCCATCCTCCAACAGAATGAATAACCGTACTGCCCGCAAGGTCGTGAACATCTTTTAAAAATCCACCGCCCCAAATGAAACTGCCCACAACAGGATAGATAAATCCACTCATTAAAACAGCAAAAATCATAAAAGGAAGAATGCGTATACGCTCACTCACACCACCGCTCATAATGGAGACGGTTTTACCCACAAATGCCATTTGGAAAAAGAAGTAAGCATAAGGACTATAGCCTTCCACAACAACACCGCTTAGGAAAAAACCATTTCCCCCAAACATGACATTGTATCCCCATAGTAAAAATACAAAAGAGGTAATAGCATAAAGCATGACGTTGCCTGTTAAAACGGCAACAACGTTTTTGGTACGCACCAGTCCTGCTTCAAGCATAGCAAAACCTGGAACCATAAGGATAATTAAAACAGAAGCAAAGAGAAGGAAAAAAGTGTCTATGGCGTATTGTATTTGAAGTTCATCCATTACATGCAACCTTTGGCAAAAAATAATGAAATATTGTACATAAAATAGCGGACACTTAGTGGTTAAAAAATAACCACCAAGCTTAAATAAATATTAAAACTAAATAGCGTCTTCGTTTTCCTCGCCTGTTCTAATGCGAACGACTCGTTCAACATTGGTCACAAAAATCTTTCCATCACCTATTTTACCAGTCTTTGCCGCTTCAACAATCGTTGAGATAACTTTGTCTAAATTTTCATCAGAAACAATCACTTCAAGTTTAATTTTTGGCAAAAAATCAACCACATATTCAGCACCACGGTAAAGTTCTGAATGACCTTGTTGTCTGCCATATCCCTTAACTTCATTCACTGTCATACCCGTTACTTCAATGCTAGCAAGTGCATCTTTCACTTCTTCAAGTTTAAAAGGTTTAATAATTGCTTCAATTTTTTTCATTTAGCTCTCCTCAATTT
>JAFLKZ010000133.1:12028-13353 GCA_019162915.1 Campylobacteraceae bacterium | reverse complement strand
TAACCTAGGTGCAGTATTTGGTTTCTTGGTTTCACGCCCATCAGCTAATGGTGTGTTTTATCCTGTTTATTTCATTCTCTCTGCGATGATCACAGGATGTTACCTTATCTTTTTGATGTATGGTTTTAAATACAAGATGAATTTCCCACAAAAAGTAGTTGTGATGCTCGTAAAGCTTTCAAAAATTCTAGGTATGCTTTTAGCCGTTCTTATCTTCTTTGAGGCATGGAAAATTTTGACAGCTCTTTATGGTGATATGCCAGAGCGTTCAGCAACCATTATGCACAGTATCAAGCACCCTAATTTTTGGTTTGGTGAGTTGATTTTAGGTATGCTTATACCATTTGCGATTATTTTAGTGAGTAATGCAAAGGCGATTAAAGCAACAGTTTATGCTTCTATTACAGGAATGGTTGGTATCTTCTTTATGCGTTATGACCTTGTTCACGATACACTTTTGTATCCAATGAGAACTTTGAAAATTGCTGAGTACGAACTAGCACCAACATTTTTAGAGTACTTTCCTTCTTTTGCAGAGTTTGCGATAGGATTTGGAGGGATTGGTGTTTCATTGTTTCTTTATTATGTCGCGGATAAAGTCTTTAATTTGGATGAAACAAGTAGTCACTAAAAAATATTATAAGGAGAGAGTGTGAAAAGATTGATAAAATTATTTTTAGTAGTTCTTATGGGAATTGGAATTTTTAGTACAGTAGCATTAGCAGATGCCACAAAAGGTCAAAAAATTTTTAGTAATGAAATGAGAAAGATTTGTGGATTTAGTGGCAATGTATTAGCCAAAATGCATAAGCAGGCTGAATGGAAAGTGATATTTGAATCAGGTAAGTTAAATGAAGAACTTCTTAAACAATGCCCAAATGTCAAGCCTTTGAAAGAGGCTGATCTTCAACATGTGTATGATTTTTTATATAACTACGCCATAGATAGTGGAAATACTGCCACTTGCTAAGTGCACTATGGTATATTTAAAGAGTGATAACTTTTAGATTTACATGTAAAGAAGGCAAAGATATTTTACTATTTTGCCTTCTTGCTGTATGATGTCATTAAAAAAAGGATAAAAGGATGAAAAGAGTTGCCTTAAGTTTGTTGTTAACATGCTCTGTTATTTTTGCGGCAGAACATCCCAAACAGCAAAATCCAAGTGATTGTGTAGAGAGTCTTCAAAATGAAATTATAGGTATTATTTACTCTAATTCCATTAAAAAAGACACTTCTGTTGAGGCTTTGACAGAAAAAATTAATAAAACATTTGAAAAAGATTGTGATCTTAATACGACAGATGATAAAGCACAAAGAAAAGC
>JAFLKZ010000133.1:0-12015 GCA_019162915.1 Campylobacteraceae bacterium | reverse complement strand
ATGAGTACATTCTTATCTTAGATACAACCAAAGGTAGTGAAGAGTGTATTGAAACATTACAAAATGAGATATCAAAAATTGTTCATTCTGATTCTGATAAAAAGGGAAAAGAAAAAGCAATACGCTTGATTATCAAAGGCGATGGAAACAATTGTACTACAGAGCCTGAAAAAAAATAACTTACTTTTACTTCGTCAAAACTGAAAATTCATATAAAATTTTCAGTTTTGACAATATTATTCTCACAAAAAAGCACAAAAAACATCAAAAAATACATAAAATTTAACTAAAATATAAAAAATGTATAAAAATTTAACCAATTTTATATCAACGATGGTATAGGGTTTTTATCGAAATATTGATTCGATAAACTTATAATTGGAATTATGTTTAATGATAATGTAAACAAACTACTCTTACAATACTCCCAAGAAAGTAAAAAATTTTTGGAGAAATAATATGAAAGTAGAGATCTCACGAAGGAGATTTCTTCAAGGTAGTGTAGCGTTAAGTGTTATCAGTGGTGCAACGCTGAGTACAACTAACATCATGGCTAGCTCGAAAGAGAAGCCTAAAACTATGCTTATGAAGAAAGTACCAACGATTTGTGAAATGTGTGTTAATAAATGTGCTGCTATTGCAACTGTGAAGAATGGTATTGTTACTAAATTAGATCCCAATCCTCACTTCCCAAAATCTAGAAATATGCTATGTGCACGAGGTGTTGCGGGTATTCATGCCTTGTACGATCCAGACCGTCTTAAATATCCACTCATTCGAACAGGGCAAAGAGGTGATGGAAAGTACAAGAGAGCTACATGGGATGAAGCTTATGAGTACATTAAAGAAAAAATGGTCAAAATCTTAGATGAAGAAAAAGATAATCGTTCTTGCATTGGTTATTGTGCAGGTGAAGGTTTGGCTGAGCATACTTATAAAACATTTATGGCAGATAAGTTTGGTTCTTCTAACTTTCTTAACCATGCTACAATTTGTCTTCAAACAGCCGTATCGGGATATACACTGACTATTGGTGGATATGGACAAGCAGATCTTGAAAATGCCAAATATGTCATTATGGCAGGAGCCAATAGAGCAGAAGCAATTTTAACACCTGATACGATGGACCTTTTTAAGCGTACAAGAGGGCGTGGCGCAAAACTAGTTGTAGTAGACCCTAGGTACACCAATACGGCTATGCACGCAGATACATTTGTTGGAATTAAGCCAGGAACAGACTTAGCGTTTGTTTTAGCACTTACGTATGTTGCTATCATTGACCAAGTTTATAATAGAAATTATGTGGCTAAAAACTTTGTAGACTTTGATAAATATAAAAAACATATTATTGATAGCGAATATACACCTGAGTGGGCAGAAAAAATCACAGGCGTACCTGCTGATACTATTTGTAAAATCGCACATGACTTTATGGCAGCAGCGCCTCAGGCAATCTACTATCAAGGTCGTCGTTCAACTTGGGCAAAAAATGACTTTCAACTTCGTCGAGCCATGGCATTATTTACTGCTCTTGGTGGAGGAATAGATGTCAAAGGTGGTATTGTTTTTGGACACAGATTGCCATTAGGAGAACATACGACAACAGCTCCTATGTATGCTAATGCTAAACCTAGAATTGAAAAAGAAGCAGCTGCAATTATTGGAGCGACAGGTTCATGGGTAGCTTGGAGAAATATGGTAGCGGAGGGTAAAACACCATATCCTATTCGCGGAATGTTTGTTTATAAGCAAAATCCGATGCTCTCTGTACCCGATACAGCTAAAACAAAACGAATGTTCGAAAAAATGGATTTAGTGGTGGTTATAGATACGATGCCAAGTGATACTGCGATGTTGGCAGATGTTATTTTACCAGAGTGTACGTATTTGGAGCGAGAAGATCCCGTTCAGTCTTATGCTAGTATAGAGCCTGCTATTATCATTCGTGAAAAAGTTATTGAACCGATGTATGAGACGAAGCCAGTCAATGACATTATGCGTGGGCTTGCTGAAAAACTCTCTAAACCATTGTGGGAAATCACTAAGAAATATGATGAAGATGTCCAAGAAGAGTTAGAAACTACGCCAGAAGCTGAGTTTTATGAAGATGGTGGCTTTAATCTAGCTGAACCATTTATGCACTCACAAGAAGAGACGAATAAGCATATGGTGGTAAGTAAGCATGGCGAAGAAGCATGGAAATTACTCCGTGAAAAAGGTGTTTACTATCCTAATATGTTGACTTATTTCCAAAAAATTAATAACAATACTTATGAGTGCTATCCAAAAGATAAAAAATATTATTCAGTGTTAAAACTTGAAGAAACATTTGATGCAACAGCATTTTTACACGATACCTGTGTTAATCCAGCAGATATAGCAGATTTAAAGCGCTCATTTAATACGCCTAATAAAAAAGTAGAGTGTTATTTAGGAAGTATGGTTGCCAAAGGCGTTGACCCAATGCCTAAATGGAGAGATGAAGAGCATGTTAAAGTGCCTGCTGGCAAGTTTAAATTTATCAGTGGTCGTCATGCACAATTTACGCAAAATTCAACTCAAAACAATATTATGCTTTTAGAGTTAATGCGTGAAAATTATGCGTGGATCAATGACAAAGAAGCTGAAAAATTAAATATCAAATTTGGTGATTTAATTGAAGTTACAAGTAGCGTAGGCAAGATTAGAATTAAAGCATATCCAACAGCTAAAATAGTGACTGAAACACTATTTTTTGTTCATGGTTTTGGTGCAAAGTCTGAGGCGCTTACATTTGCCCATAGAAATGGCGCAAGTGACAATGAAATTATTGAAGGTACGATTGAGCCTGTTTTTGGCTGTTCAGTGATGCATGACACACTCGTATCTGTAAGGAAGGTGTAACTATGAATTATGCAATGGCACTTGATTACCAAAATTGTATCAATTGTAAAGCATGTGAAGTCGCATGTAAAGAAGAAAATGGTGTTCAGCTTGGAGCTGATAAACAACGTATTTGGATTGGTGTTGTAGAGGGTACTATTTTTGGAAAACCTTTTGCAAACCTTTATCCATCACAGTGTAATCACTGTCTTGATGCCCCTTGCGTAAGCGTATGCCCTACCAATGCGAGTCATTTTGCAGATGGTGGTATTGTTAAAGTGGATCCACATAAATGTATCCTTTGTAAGGGTTGTATGGAAGCGTGTCCTTATGATGCAAGATTTGTAGACGATACTATGGTTGCTGTCGATAAATGTACTTTTTGCGACCACCGTATTGGGGAAGAGGGAACGACAGCATGTCAAGCAACATGCCCAACAAAGGTAAGAATGTTTGGTGATTTAGATGATGAGAATAGTGATTTAGTTAAGCTACTCAAAACAAAAAGATTTTTCTTTCAAAAAGAGTACACTAATACGCTACCAAAACTCTTTTATATTTTGCCAGATGATGAAGCGTATGCTAAACAAAGTGTTTCGCATAATACGATAATTCATACATGGGCAGAGATTAAACCACTTTATGATGTAGCAAGAACCAGAAGGAGTAAAGAATGGAAAAGATAATTTTTGCAGGTCTTGAAATTAACAAAGTTTCTATTAAGGCGTTATTTTTTAACAAAACGATTATTTTTGGTTATATTCTTTTAGCCCTTGCTGTTTTTGGCATTTATGAAGTATTTCTAGAGCGATACTTTAGTGTTGCCGCTACGGCACATGCTTCTGGACTTAACCCTTTAGCTCCGGGACTTAAAGAGGCGATGAAATTAGCAGTTTTTGGAGATGTGGGAGAAGTTAACAGACATATACCATGGACTTTGTTTATCGTCAATTATATGTATATGATTTATACCGGAAGTGGCATTATTTTCTTAGTTGCGTTAGCAGAATTGATGAATTTCAATTTAGTTGCACGCGCAGCTGCAGGATTTATGGTAGCAGGTATTTCTATGGTTTTTGCAGGACTCTTTACTATTGCAACAGATCTTAATATGCTCAATATGCTTTGGATGCTTATCACTCCTAATATGAATGCAGGTATGTGGTTGATGTTACCACTTTATTGTATTTATATTCCTTTTGTACTTTTTGAAATTTATCTTATTTTGACCAATAAAAGAGAATGGGCAAAACGACTTGCTCTGCCTATTTTAGTTTTAAGTCTAGGTGTTGACTTGGTTGAATATTATATTCAGGCAAAACTATTTTCTATGAATACAGCACGCCATTTATGGACAGAGTTTCCAGCATTGATGTTCTATTTTATTATTTCTGCATTTGTTTCCTCATTAGGTGTTATGGGAATTAATAGTTTTCTTGTTCATAGAAATAAACCAGAATATGATGCCCTTATGGATTTGATTCGAAGAGCAATGCTATTTTTCGTTTCTGTTTTAGGTCTTTATGAAATTTTTGGTTATATGGCAGTGGATAAAGATTGGGCATTTTTGATTCTATTTGGTCCATTTAGATATATTTATTTTGCTGGTTATATCTTTTTGACATTGGCTTTACCATTTTTATTAATTGTTAAACAGGGAAATTCTATTTTGACAGTTTTTGCATCAGTATGTGTTGTTATTGGTGGTTTTGTAGGAAGATATCTTTTTGTTTATGGAGGTAATGCCAATCCTATGTCAAATCGATTTGGTGTTGGCTATGAAAAGTATGATTTTTATGCACTTTCTCAATCTTTTAATTATGTGGCTCCACATTTAGGTGAGATTTTAATAGTCGTTGGATCAGTGGGTGTTTGTATTGTTGTGTATAAATTATTTGATGGCCTTTTCTCTATTGGTGAGTTGCGCGATCATCATTAAAAAGTCTTTATTCTAGCAAAATAGGAAGGTAAAAGTAAAAAACTTTTTTCCTTCCTATTTTTTTGACCATTTTTTAATACTTTTTAAGCGATAAAGTAAGATAATTATAATGTTTTCTTTAGTTTTTTATTAGATAGTTGTTTAATGGTGTCACGATAGTGATTTAAAGATTCAATGATAAGTTTTTCTTACGTATGATAAAAAGAGCATCATTGGGATAATTTTGATAGGAGATTAATATGAAGTTAAAATTATTAGGCGCAAGCGTTGTCGTAGCAAGTTTATTACTTACAGGATGTGCTACGTCAGGTACACCAGAAGCAGCACCAGTTGTAGCCGCAAAAGTATTAAGCGAACCAACACCTCATGTAAAAGGTTTGATGGATAAATTTCAGCTTCAAAATGTAGATTATGCTTATGCAAAACAAGCAATAGGTAATGGCACAAGAAGTGGTGCAAAAGCACTCTTAATAGATGCTAGACCAAATCCTAAGTATCTTGGTGGAACAATTCCTTCAAGTTTGAATATCCCCGATACTCAAATCGATAAATTTATAGGACAATTGGATAAAACACCTAAAGACAAAGAGATTATTGTTTTTTGTGGCGGATGGGATTGTGAAAAAAGCCCTATCGTTGCAGGACATCTCAAAAGTAAAGGCTTTACCAATGTCAAACTTTACCAAGCAGGTGAACCAGAGTGGACAACTAAAAATTATTTAGAAGTAGGAACTCCAGTAATGGAAAGTGCATTTAAGAAAAATGCTGCAGTCATGATTGATGCAAGACCTTATGTTAAAACATTGCAAGAATCAATTCCTGGTGCTATGTATATGAACGATGAAGAGATGCCTCAACTTATGGGAAGATTTCCTACAGATAAAAATACACCAATCATCACTTTTTGTGCAGGATTTGAGTGTCATAAATCTCATGTTGTAGCCAATAAACTTTTAGAACTAGGTTACAAAAAAGTAAGTGTCTATGCGGGAGGACTTCCAGCATGGAAAGAAGCTAAGCTTCAAACAACAGCCGGCGCTAAACCAGCAGCTCCAGCAGCAGCCACAGCTCCAAAGCAAGATGTTTTTGTTGATGGCGTTAAAACAGGATCAGATGAGGGAACAGTTGATGGAGAGTGGTACAAAGCTCTTATAGTAAGCGACAAAGTTCCAGCTAATGTAGCAATTATCGATGTAAGAAACCCAGCAGAATATGCTAATGGGCACATCAAAGGTGCTATCAATATTGAGGCAGGAAAGCTCAGTGCGGCAGACTTTGCTGCAAAACTTCCTAAAGGTAAAGTAGTTATTATTAACTGTGCTACTGGCGGACGTGCGATGGAAGCTCATATGAAATTGAAAGATGCAAAAATAGATGTATCAAAAGTTATGTACTTCGATGCAAATATTAAATGTGATGCAACGAGTAAATGTGAAATCAAAGTGAATGAGCCATTAGGTTAATCACGTTACATGTAAAGAAAGGCAAGGAGTTCAACTCCTTGCCTAGAAGTCTCATCTAAATGAAAGGAGAAAAAAATGTCAAAATTCCTAAAATTGTTGTTTATCGCAATAGTTAGTTTAGGTTTTTTAAGTACATCAGCACTAGCAGATGCAAGCAAGGGACAAAAGCTTTTTATTAAAGAAATGAAAGCACCTTGTGGATTTGATGGTGGTTCGATGGCTAAAAAACATAAGCAAGCGGAGTGGAAAGCTATTCAAGATAGTGGTAAGTTAAATGACGAGCTTATGAAGCAGTGTCCTAACGCTAAACCATTAAAAGATTCTTACGTAGAACATGTATATGATTTTTTATACAACTACGCAAGTGATAGCGGTAACGTCGCATCTTGTTAAACGTCAAAGCAGCAGGTTGTTGCCCACATATTTTCGTTTTTTACTCTAAATAAAACTTGGGTGAGAAGAGATTCTCACCCAAAACTTCACACTACTCTTCTTTCGAACCAAAAATTCCCAATATTTGAAGCAATGATACAAATAGATTTAAAAAGTCTAAATATAAAGCAATGGCAGCTTCTATCGGTGTTTCATAAGCACCTTTGATAATGTTTTGTGTATCATAAAGTATAAACGCACTAAAGAGTATAGAGCTAATACTTGCGATGGCTAATTGAAGTATTGGACTATGAAAAAAGATATTCATTAAGCCAGCTACCACAATAACAATGAGAGTTACAAAAAGAATTTTACCCATACCTGAAAAATCTCTTTTTGTATTCATCGCAAATACGGAAAGACCACCAAAAGCAACCGTTGTCAAGATAAAGGCATTAGCAACAATATTTGCGCCCCCTGCAATTCCTAAGATAGAAGATAGAAGTGGTGCAAGCGTAAGTCCTGTTAGAAATGTAAATCCAAAAAGCAATGCTATATTGAGTCCTGGTTTTCTTTTTGCTGCGTAGAGTCCAAACAAAAAGACAAATTCTAAAATTACAAAACCCCAATACCAACTAGAAACAGTTTTAGCCATTCCAATACCAACATAAGCACCTGCACTTGCAGCAAGTAACGAAGCTGCAAAAAGTTGATACGTTTGTTTTATGAATAAGCCTAAAGTACTTTGATCCATACCAGTATGTTCTCGAACTTCTTCATGCGTATTTTGTTGTATATAATTTCTGTCATACAAACCCATTTTATTCTCCTTTATTTTTTAATCAAGTATATGTAAAAAAGTATTCTATCAAATTTTAGGGAAAGAATACAATTATTAGAATTACTATTATATGGTATGAGAGTAAACAAAAGATAAATCGCAACAAATCGAGATAAGCAATTTTACTTGTTACTAAAAGTATCAATTACTTTTTTATATTTTTATATTTTGATAAATTGATGCAAGTCACAGCATAAAAAAAAATTGTTTGCTACGATAATTCACAAATATCAGTTTATTGTAGCAAAAGGAGCCAGTATGGAAGTAGAAATTTCTCGTCGGAGATTTTTAAAAGGGAGTGTAGCCTTGAGCGTTGTCTTAGGTGGTGCGGGAGTGAGTCTTGTAGCTAAAAACGAAGAAAAAAGTCCTATTGTGGGTGCTTATGGTATCACGAAAACATCCCAAGAGGGTATTGAAATCCCCACATTGTGTGAAATTTGTGTCAATAAATGTGCTTTAATGGCAAGAGTTGAAAATGGCGTGGTAACAAAACTTGATCCCAATCCATTATTTCCAAAATCTAAAAATATGCTTTGCCCTAGAGGATGTGCAGGGATTCAAGCACTGTATGACCCAGATCGTCTTAAATATCCCCTTATTCGGAATGGTGAAAAAGGATCTGGTAAATTTAGAAGAGCCAGTTGGAATGAAGCAAATGAGTATATTAAAGAAAAAATGGTCAAAATTCTTGATGAGGAAAAGGACAATCGTTCTGCATTCTTGTTTTGTGCAGGTGAGGGTATGGCTGAACACACTTTTAAAACTTTTTTTCAAGAGTTTGGATCATCTAACTGGCTCAATCATGCATCACTTTGTCTCCAAACGGTTGTGTCTGGATACGGTGTGACGCTAGGTGGCTATCCATCAGCAGATCTTCAAAATGCTCAATACGTCATCATGTCAGGTGCCAATAGGGCAGAGGCCATTGTTACACCTGATACAATGAATTTATTTAAAAAGACACAAGGTAGAGGTGCTAAACTTATTTGTGTTGATCCAAGATTTTCTCATACGGCAGCCAAAGCCGATGTATGGTTGCCAATCAATCCGGGAACAGATTTGGCATTTGTTTTAGCTTTGACTTATGTTGTTTTGGATGAAAAAATGTATAACCACAAGTATGTTGAAGAGCATTTTAATGATTTTAATGCCTATAATGAGCATATTTTAAAGAATCAATACACTCCTGAATGGGCAGAAGTAATCACAGGTATTAGTGCCAAACAAATACGAGAAATTGCAAGAGAATTTATGCTCTATGCGCCTAAAGCCATCTATTACCCTGGGAGAAGAAGCACTTTTTCAAAAAGTGATTTCCAATTAAGACGTGCAATGGCTATTTTTCAGGCTTTAGGCGGCGGTATAGATACCAAAGGAGGGCTTGTCTTTGGTAAAACACTTAAATTAACAGAACACGAAGCCTCATCACCTATATACTCTCAAGCACAAGCACGTGCTATTCGTAAAAGAGATGATGCTAAAAAAGGCGAAAGAGGATATGAAGACTGCGCTATAGTATCTGGTGGTGGATCTTGGATAGGGTGGAGAAATAGATTTTTAGAGGGCAAAATGCCTTACAATGTGAGGGGAGCTTTTATCTACAAACACAATCCAGTTCTCAATATGCCCAATTCTGCAAAAACGATAGAGATGCTTAAAAAAATGGAATTAGTAGTCGCAATAGACACTATGCCAAGTGACACAGTAATGTATGCGGATGTAGTACTTCCAGAATGCACTTATCTTGAGCGAACAGATCCTGTCAATACTTTTGGAGGAATAGAACCATCACTTGCACAACGCAATAAAGTTATAGAACCTCTTTATGACACTAAGCCTATCATGGAAATTTTAAGGGGTTTAACACAAAAAATTTCAAAACCACTGTTTGAAATTACCCAAAAATATGATGATGAGGTTCGTGGTGCTATTGAGGACTCGAGCGTAGAAGAGATTTATGCGGAATTTGATTTAACCAAACCTTTTATGGTCTCTCAAGAAGAACTCAACACGCATGCAGTTGCCCATTATCCAGGAGCCGATAAGATACTGAAAGAAAAAGGTGTCTTTTATCCTGATATGGAAAAAATGTATAGACAAATTAATGCTAATGAATACCAGTATTACCCCGAAAATAATAAGTTTTACAGTGTCAATGGAGGCAAGCCAAAAACTGCTTCGGGGAAAGTGGAATGTAAATTAGAAAAAATGGCAGATTTGGGTGTGGATTCTATGCCTACGTGGAAAAATGAATTTTTATTTGTTGTTCCAGAGGGAAAATTTCGATTATTAACAGGGCGTCATGCGCAATTTACGCAAAGTGGAACTGCTAATAATGCGATGTTGAGAGATTTGATGGATGAAAATTATCTTTGGATTAACACTCGCATTGCAAAGCAGAAAGGCATTAAGTTTGGAGACAAGATAGAGGTTAGTAGCAAGGTTGGAAAGACTGTTCTGCGAGCATATCCTACTGAAAAAATTGGGCACAATGTACTCTTTTTCGTGCATGGGTTTGGTAGCCAAAGTCAAGGATTAACACTTGCGTACCAAAGTGGTGGAAATGATAATGCTGTCATAGAAGATATCATAGAACCAATTTATGGGGCTTCTGTTATGCATGAAACCAATGTTGAAATAAAGAAGGTGTAGTCATGGCTAAATATGCAATGGTATTAAACTATAAAAACTGTATTAACTGTAAGGCATGTGAAGTCGCATGCAAGGAAGAAAATGGCATTTTACTTGGTGCAAGTTCTCACAGAATATGGGTCGGTGTCAATGAGGTTGCAGGAGAATTCCCTCTTTTGAGTATTGCTTCAAGTGCATTTTATCCTAGTCAATGTCAACAATGCGGTAATGCACCTTGTCAACAAGTTTGTCCCACGAAAGCAACCTACTACGATAAAAATGGAATCGTACAGGTTGATGAGAGTAAATGTATCTTATGTAGTTATTGTATGATCGCTTGTCCTTATGATGCGAGATATGTGGATGATCGAACGATGACAGTGGATAAGTGTAACTTTTGTGGTGATACAAGACTACTAAGAGGTCTTAAAACAACAGCATGTCAAGCCACTTGTCCAACAAAAGTCAGAACTTTTGGAGATATGGATGATCCCACCAGTGAAATATCTGAAATTTTAAGAACGAAAGAATATTTTACACTTAAAACGAGCCTTGGCACTGAGCCTAAGCTCTTTTACCTAAAATAAGGATTGAAAATGATAAATAACATTTTACCACACAAAGAAATCACACTAAAAAAAATTTTTAGTTTTGAAAAAACACCTTTTAATATTGTGATGATGATTGTGACGATGATTTTGTTAGCAGGATTTGGGGCAGGATTTATCAATTATCTTATGCACGGACATCATGCGTATGGCGTGACACGAGAACATCCATGGGGTCTTTTAATTGCAATGTATATATTTTTTGTTGTTTCGTCAACAGGCTTATGTATTATCTCCTCACTTGGGCATGTTTTTCACATAAAAAGTTTTGAATTTATCGGTAAGAGGGCTATTTTTGGAGCTATTATTACCATTGTATCTGGATTTGCTGTTATTGGGCTAGAGATAGGTCATCCTATTCGCATGGCAATCTACAACACAATCTCTCCAGGTTTTACTTCTGCTATTTGGGGAATGGGTGCTTTATATTCAGTCTACCTCTTACTTATAGTAGTTGAATTTATTTTTTTATCAAGAGATGAGCATAAGTGGTCAAGATTATTTGGTATGGGTGGACTCTTGGTGGGTATTGCCGCTCACTCAAATCTTGGCGCCGTTTTTGGATTTTTAGTAGGACGACCAATGGCTAATGGCGTTTTTTATCCCGTTTATTTTATCTTATCGGCAATGATTACAGGATGTTACCTTTTATTTCTTATGTATGGATATAGATACAAGATGGAATTTACTATTGAGATGGAAAAATTTCTGATGCATTTAGGAAGACTTTTGGGTTTATTAATTGCTATCTTAGTATTTTTTGAATTTTGGAGGTTTTTAACTGCAATTTACGGCAATCTTCCTGAACGTGCAGATACGGCTTTATATGTTTTAAGGAGTAAAAGTTTTTGGCTAGGAGAAGTCTTATTAGGAATGATGATACCTTTTGTGGTTATACTATATAGTAAAGCAAAAGCTATTAAAGCTATCATTTATGCATCTGCTGCTGGAATGGTAGGTATTTTCTTTATGCGCTATAACCTTGTACATGATACTTTGATTTATCCTATGCAAACGATGAAGACAAAAGAATATCAACTTGTACCGACTTTTATTGGGTACACTCCAACCATAACAGAGTGGGCAATAGCATTGGGCGGTATAGGTATTTGCTTAGCTATGTATTATATTGGTGAAAACTTCTTTTTTTTAGATCCTAATAAAGAAGATGAATATTTCAAAAACTATAAAGCAGAAGAATAGGTTTTTGTGTTTACATGTAGAAGATTTTCTATATGTAAACACCCCAAAACCGTTTAACCTCTTTTTAAGGTGTGTCTGTATATAATTTCGTCCTCG
>JAFLKZ010000004.1 GCA_019162915.1 Campylobacteraceae bacterium | reverse complement strand
TCAGACCAACGGGAGGATTTGTCCTCTAAGAAATAGTTTTGCAAGAAGTCTAATAAAATCAAGGAGTACATCATGTTAAAAGATATTTTACATGCAGGAATGGGAAGTGTTGTTTTAATCAAAGAAAAAATTGAAGAAGAGTTAAAAGTACTTCAAGAAAAAGGTAAAATCAACAGTGCTGATGCTAAAAGTTTTGTCGAGTCTATCACTAAAAAAGGTGAAGAAGAAGATGAAAAAATCAAACAAAAAATCAAAGATGCACTTAAAGAAGTTATCGAAGAGTTAGGTGTTGCGACGAAGAAAGATTTAGAGGATTTAAGATCAAAACTTTCCTAACATCTCTTAGGTATTTTACACCCTCGAGAGTTTATCTTGTTTTTTATTTTTTACTTTCACTTTATTTGATTTTGAAAAAGAAAGAACGTATTCTATTTTTAAAACCACTAAAGCCTCAAGCCCTCAATGATGCCATTATCAAACTTGGGGCTAGTTTTATCAAGCTAGCTCAAGTCTTAGCCACAAGGGCTGATTTTTTTACGCCAGAGTATTTAGATAAACTCAAATCACTACATGACCAACTTCCACCCATGGCACAAAATGAATTAGACATCGTCTTTGCCAACGCTTTTCAAGTCATACCCTTTGAAAACTTTGAGCCTGAACCCATAGCGTCTGCATCCATCGGTCAAGTACATATTGCGTATCTGCCAAACCATGTCAAAGTGGCGGTCAAGCTTAGACGTTTAGGCATTGAAAAACAGGTCAAAGCGGATATTGCGATTATCTCTTTATTTAACTCTCTCTTCCGTCCGCTTTTTTCTCACTATACTAAAAACTCCATTGAAGCAGTCATTATCGAGTTTTCTCGTATGATTTTACAAGAAGTCAGCATGACGCAAGAGCTAGAAAATCTTCAAAAATTTTCCCATATTTATCACAACAGTGGTATCAGATTTCCTATCCCTTACGTTGAATTTTGCAGTGATGATGCGATAGTGATGAGCTATGAAGAGGGATTTAGGTTTGATGACAAAGAGAGACTACTCAAAGAAAATATTGATTTTAAAGAAGTGATTGGAAAACTTATCCTTTTTTACACAGAACAAATGTTGATAAAAGGCTATTTTCACGCTGACCCACATCCTGGAAATTTGCTAATCAACACACAAGGTGAACTTATCTTACTCGATTTTGGTATGGTTAAAACGATACCTAACGATACAAGAATTGCCATTATAGAACTTATAAAAGCTGCCAATGAAAAAGACTATGAACTCTATATCAGTGCCAATAAACGCCTTGGAACGATTGCGTATGAAGCGCCTAAAGCGGAACTTGCACTTTTATGTGAGCGGATGTTTGATATCTTTGGCAATGAGCAGTTAAGTAGTGAAAATATGCAAAAACTCGCCTTCAATGTGCTCAATTCCACCAAAGATTTACCGTTCAAACTGCCACAAGAAGCTATCTATATCTTAAGAGTAAGTGCTATCATCGAGGGTTTAGGAACGACTTATATCGAAAATTTTAATGGCATTAAAGATATTTTGCCTATTTTGCAGGAAAATATTCCTAAAGCTTTGGGTGCTAAAGAAGATATCTTAGAGATGATTATCAAGGAGTTTAAAAGTATTCCCTTAACCATTCGAGATTTAAAATCATCCATTAAACAAATTAGTGAGGGAGAGCTCAAAGTCGAACTCTCTTTAAATCAATTAGAGTGGATTACCAAAGAGCTCAAAGGCTATGTTAAGCCCTTGCTTTTCTCTTTTGCCTTGATGATTGGGGGTGTTTTTGTACTACTGTATGACCCCAATCTCAAAGACTTTGCGCTTGTATTATTTACCTTAGGCGTTGCTAAACTTATTTTTTAAACTCAACGACGGTATCAAAAGAGAGTCTATGTTTGCTTTTTGCTTCATTGACTCTATATCCAAACGGTAACACCAGTGCACTATGAAAAATAGCCGTATCAATACCCAATATTGCATCTACTTTATCAGATAAAAATCCTTCAATCGGACAAGAATCGATGCCGATAAAAGCAGCAGCACTCATCATATTTCCAGCGGCAATATAGCACTGTTTTTCACTCCACAACTCGATAGTATGGTCATCTCTTCCATCAACCCAACCTTTGTACACGCCTAATAACCCATTTAATCCCTCTTGTGGAAGTCCCCATCGTTGCAATTGACTTTGGGTATAAGCGTCACTACTTCGTACATCTTTGCGCGCTAAGATAATGACTAAATCACTACATGTAGAGATCTGTTTTTGATTCCATGCAACTTTTTCTATCTCCTCTTTCATGGCTTGATTTTGAACTACCACAAATTTCCACTGCTCGATGCCAAATGAACTCGGACTTAAACGCCCTGCTTCTAAAATATAGTTTAAATCTTCAGTTGGAATTTTTTTATCATTAAAAAGTTTGCACGCATGGCGATAGTTCATAGCCTCTAAAAAAGCTTGTTTGGTATTCATTTTTTATCCTTTTATTTTCTTTCGTACATTATAGGACAAAAATTATCCTTTTTATTTTAATCTTTACATGTAACAATATTTTTAAGTGACTTATTAGCACTACGAACCAATCTTAATCGTGCTACAATTTTATAAAAGGATTCAAGATGCGAAAGATATTTATCCTATTTATTTTCATTATAACTCTATTTGGAGGAGAAAGTATGTCTATTTATGATTTTGAAGTAACCACTATTGATGGTAAGAAAACAACCCTTGAAGCGTATAAAGGTAAAGTTTTACTCATCGTCAATGTCGCTAGCAAATGTGGATTTACCTACCAATATGAAGGGTTAGAAACCTTATATAAAAAGTATAAAGATTCTGGGCTCGTTGTACTAGGATTCCCGTGCAATCAATTTTCGCAACAAGAACCGGGAAACGAAGAAGAAATTAAAAGTTTTTGTAGCTTAACTTACGGCGTTGAATTTCCCATGTTTTCTAAAATTGATGTCAATGGTGAAAAAGCGCATCCTCTTTACACTTATCTCAAAAAAGAGAAATCAGGACTTTTAGGAAGTGAGGCCATTAAATGGAATTTCACCAAGTTTCTAGTTGATAAAAATGGTCAAGTAGTCGATAGATACGCACCTTCAACCAACCCGCAAGACATCGAAGCTGATATCGTAAAGTTGCTCCCATGAACTTAGAAACCATGCGCAAAGAGTATTCTGAATTTCCTTTGTTTGAAAAAGATTTACATGTAAACCCCTTTAAGCAGTTTGAACTCTGGTTTAATGACGCGATTCAAGCAGAACTTATCGAGCCCAATGCGATGAGTTTAGCAACGGTGAGTAGAGAGCTTAAACCTTCCATTAGAACAGTGCTACTGAAACTTTACGATGAAAAAGGCTTTGTTTTTTTCTCAAATTATGAGAGTCAAAAAGCTAAAGATATCGCACAAAATCCTTTTGTAGCACTCCATTTTGCGTGGCTCCCACTTCAAAGACAGTTAAGAATTGAAGGAAAAGTTGAAAAGATTAGCACCGCAGAATCACTCAAATACTTTTTAAGCAGACCAAGGGGAAGTCAACTAGGCGCTTGGGCTTCTAATCAAAGCGAAGTTGTCAGTTCGCGTAGCATTTTAGAATCTAAATTTCACGAGATAAAAAGCAAATTTTTAAACGGACAAGTACCGTTACCAGACTTTTGGGGCGGTTATCGCGTTATTCCCACACGATTTGAATTTTGGCAAGGGGGAAAAGATAGACTTCATGATCGATTTATTTATGAAATAGACGCTGATAATCAATGGAAAATAGCAAGGATTGCACCGTAATATTTCACTTTGAAATATTTTAACCTTTACATGTAAAGATTTTGTACGATTGCAACATGAAACTAACCATTGATGATAAAATCTCCATTCTAGCCGATGGCGCCAAATATGATGTCTCCTGCTCCTCAAGTGGAAGCGAGTCTAACTATAAAACAGGTGAGCTTGGAAATACACATAATAGCGGTATCTGTCATACTTTTACGAGTGATGGAAGATGTGTTTCACTCCTCAAAGTCTTACTCTCAAATGTTTGTATTTATGATTGTGCGTATTGCATCAATCGTGTCAGTAACGACATCAGACGAACCGCTTTTACCCCTCGTGAACTCGCCGACATTACTCTCAATTTTTATAAAAGAAACTACATCGAAGGACTTTTTTTAAGTTCTGGTATCATCAAAAATGAAGACCACACGATGCTTTTACTTTTGCAGACACTGCGCATTTTAAGACACGAACATAAATTTAATGGCTATATCCATGTCAAACTCATCCCTGGATCTGCTAAAGAACTCATTGCTGAGGCATGTTTACTCGCTAACCGTGTCAGCTCTAACATAGAATTACCAAGCTCTAAAAGCCTAGCTTTACTCGCTCCTGATAAAACTAAAGCAAAGCTTTTAGAGCCCCTTAAACATGCAAGAGAAATCACTATGGAGCGAAATGCAAAACCTATCTCCATGAGCACGCAAATGATCATAGGAGCCACGGGTGAGAGCGATTTTGATATCTTGAAACTCTCTTCCGCTTTATATGATAAAGCCCTTTTAAAAAGAGTCTACTACTCTGCCTATATTGCGGTTAATAATCACAAAAATTTACCCGTTCGAGAACTCTCAACGCCACCTTTAAAACGAGAGCACAGACTATATCAAGCAGATTGGTTACTACGATTTTATGGTTTTAAATATGACGAAATAGTAACACCGCAAAATCAAAATTTAGACATTCAATTTGACCCAAAAACATTTTGGGCACTGAGTAATCTTCATCTTTTTCCTGTTGATATCAACAAAGTTTCACAAGAAATTCTAATGCGCATCCCAGGTATCGGCATGAGAGGTGCGATGAAAATTCTTCAAGCGCGAAAATTTAAAACACTTAACTTTGAAGATTTAGTCAAGCTAAAAATCTCCATCAAAAAAGCTAAATATTTTATTATTGCAGATAAAAACTATCAAAAACAAATTCCATTGTATGAAGATAGACTTAAAATCGCACTGATGCATAACGATAAAAGTATCATCCAGCCAAATCTTTTTGATTTTTCTATTTATACAGGTGAATTATAATGAATCTTTTTTATGATGGTTCTTTCGAAGGTTTTTTAAGTCTTATTTACGAGGTTTATCATCAAAAGATGAATGTCACCACCATTCTTAAAAAAAATCCTCATAAATTTATATTTGATGAAGTTTTACATGTAGAAACGGATTTATCCAAAGCACATAAAGTATTTAGTTCTTTAAAAAAAAGATTTTCAAAAAACGACATCAATACCATTGTGCGTGTTTTTTTATGCGACTCCATCACATTTGAAATGTGTCTTTTGGAATTTATAATTTTAGGATTTAAAAAAAATGAAAACTTACAAAATATTAATTATCCTAGTGTTTTTTACATCAAAGGATTAGAAAAAGAACACATGAGACTGACCCATAAAATGCTAGGTTTTGTACGATTTGAAGAGCTAGAAGACAAAACATTTTACGCCAAAATAGAAACAAAATTTAATGTCTTAATGTTTTTGGGTGAACATTTTTCAAAACGTCTTGGCAATAATCCTTTTATTATTCACGATATCAAGCGTCATTTAGCGTATGTCAAACATGAAGATATGAAAGAGATAAGAGATGTCGCTTCTTTTGATGAACCACTCTATTCACAAGACGAAGCAAAATTTAAAAGCCTTTGGAAAAACTTTTTTCACTCAGTTGCTATTACAAATCGCACCAATATAAAACTTCAAAAAAATCTTGTTCCCTTAGTATATAGAACTTATATGAGTGAATTTCATGATTAAACGGATGTAAACCTCATTTATACTAAGATTGCATACGAATAAACATAAAGTTTTTTGCATTTTAACCGATTGTGTTTCTTAATACTCATGCAAGAGTGTTAGCCTAACTACTTTATGAAAATATTTTTTGGAGAAAAACGTATGGATTTAACCGTAATTTTAGGCATGATACTCGCCATTACAACTATTTCAGTCGGCGATATAATGGAAGGCGGAAATCCTCTTCATATTCTTCATATCACTTCGTTTATTATCGTTATCCCAACGGCAATGGCTGCTGCGATGACTGCAACTTCGCAAGAATATGTCAAAGGCGCTTTTAAAGAGTTTAAAGTTATTTTTAAAAAATCCTCTGTTGATCTTCCTGTTCGTATTAAACAAATTATTGATTTTGCTATTATCGCAAGAAAAGATGGCATCTTAGCCCTTGAATCTCATGCTAACTCAATGACTGATGAATTTTTCAAAAAAGGTCTTAGCATGGCAGTCGATGGTGTGGAAAGCCATGAGATAGAAGAAACATTAGAAATTTTAATAGAAGAAACAGAAGAGTATTATCACGGTTCAGCACACTACTGGATACATGCCGGAGAAACATGCCCCGTTATGGGACTTATTGGTGCGGTTTTGGGACTTATCCTTGCGCTTCAAAAACTTGATAATCCTGCCGAAATGGCAATGGGTATTGGTGGTGCATTTACAGCTACCGTTTTTGGTATTGCGGGTTCTTATATCTTTCTTGGTCCTTGGGGACATAAACTTAAAGCAAAATCAAGAGATATTGTCAAAGAAAAACATATTATTCTAGCAGGTATTCTTGGTATTTCACATGGCGATAACCCTAGAAATCTTGAAATGAAACTCCTCAATTATCTTTCTCCTCTTGAACCAAAAATCAGTCAGTTTAAATAAGGAAAGTTAGGTGAGTAAAAAAAAGTGTAAAAAGGTTGTATGCGAAGCGGGAGAAAAATGGGCTGTACCATTTGCCGACTTTTTTAGCCTACTCCTTGCTCTTTTTATTGCTCTTTTTGCCATTGCTTCTGTCAATACTGAAAAAATGAAAGCACTCAAAGAAGAATTTGTCAAAATTTATGATTATAGTGCAAAACCTGAAGAATCAAATCCTGTTGTCAGAATGAATACCAAATCAGGCGAGGCATCAAAAGATAAAGAAAAAGGCAATGCTGGAGGTGTTACAGCGCAACTAGAAGAGATAGCCAAACTTGCACAGATGGTAGAAAAAATGAATATCGGCGAGGGTTCATTAGAGCAAAAAATAGATGGCACAACGCTTAAATTCCCAGCCAAACTTCTTTTTGGACCAGGTTCAGCAGAAATAAACAATGATGACTCTTTACTTTTTTTAAAAAGAATTTCAGATATTATTGCTAAACTTCCTAAAAATGTTGAGTTATCTATCAAGGGTTTTACGGACGATACCCCACTGGCTAAAAATTCAAAATTTCAAGATAACCTTGAACTATCGAGTGCGAGAGCCAATGCTGTTATTAGAGTACTGATTAAAAATGGTATTTCAAAAGAAAGATTAAGTTCTGCTGGATATGGTGATACAAGAACTATCGCCTCTAATGATACCGAAGAAGGTCGAGAAAAAAATAGAAGAGTTGAATTTATGATGCGTATTATTGCTGCGGATAATGCTAAAAAAGAATCTATCTTAGATACTCTCAACACACTTAAAAAACCTGAATAAGCTTAGAAACTATTCTTTGGTAAAAATTTTACACACTAACACGTATGCAATAACTAAGGACTTCGTATGATTCAAGTAACCAATCTTTCTAAACGATTTGGTGGACAAACACTTTTTGAAAATATCAATTTCACCCTCTCTGCTAATAATAAAATCGGTTTAGTAGGAAGAAACGGCTCTGGAAAATCTACTCTTTTTAAAATCTTATTAGGGGAAGAAGAGCACGATGAGGGAGAAATCTTAATCCCTAAAAATTATACTATTGGGGCACTCAAACAACACATTAGCTTTTCTAAACAGACTGTGAGAGAAGAATGTGCTAGTGTTTTAAGTGGGCATGAACAATTTGACATTTATAAAATTGAAAAAATGCTTTTTGGACTGGGTTTTAGTGCTGATGATTTAGAAAAAGACCCGTTAAGTTTTTCAGGTGGCTACCAAATTCGTATCAATCTTGTCAAAGTTTTAGCAACAAGTCCCAATATGCTTCTACTTGATGAACCTACCAACTATCTAGATATCGTCTCCTTGCGATGGTTAAAAACTTTTCTAAGAGAATTTCAAGGTGAAGTCATTTTGGTCACGCATGATAGAGATTTTATGGATGATGTATCGACACATACTATGGGAATTAAGCGTAAAGGCCTCAAAATCATCCAAGGTAATAGTATCAAGTACTATGCCAAGCTAGAAGAAGATGATGAAAAATACATTAAAACAAAAATGAATTTAGATAAAAAAAGAGCGGTAATGGAAGATTTTATCGTTCGTCAAAAAGCAAGAGCCTCAAAAGCGGTCATGGCACAATCCAAAGCCAAACAACTTGAAAAAATGGGTGAAATGGATGAGCTTGAAAATGATGCTGACCTCTCTTTTGTTTTTAACTATAAAAGAACACCCGCTAAAACTATATTTGAAGCAAAAAATCTGACTTTTGGGTATGACATTGCTAAGCCTCTTTTCACCAATCTCTCCTTTGCCTTGGAAAAAGGAAAATGTCTTGCTATTATCGGTAAAAATGGAAAAGGAAAATCAACACTTCTCAATTATCTAGGAGGAGAACTTCCGCTTCAACAAGGAAGTATTTATTTTCATCCTGAAACCAATTTTGCGCACTTTGGACAAACCAATATCCAAAGATTAGAAGATAAAAACAATATCATCGATGAGATTTATGGTGTTGACCCACTGCTTGGCATCTCAAAAGTACGCGCTATTTGTGGCACGATGATGTTTAGTGGCGAACTAGCAGAAAAAGAGATACGTATCCTCTCAGGAGGGGAGCGAAGTCGTGTAATGCTCGGTAAAATCATTGCAACACCTGCGAATCTACTCTTACTTGATGAACCGACCAATCACCTTGATATGCAATCCATAGAATCTCTATGCGTTGCTATCAAAAATTTTGAAGGCTCCGTGATTATCGTGACCCACTCTGAAATGCTTTTGCGCCGTCTTGCCGATACGCTTGTCATTTTTCATCATAATGGGGCTGAATTTTTTGATGGAAACTATGATGAATTTTTAGAAAAAATCGGTTGGGAAGAAGAGGAAACTCCAAATAATAATAAAAAACAAAGTGAATCTAACAGAAAAGAATCAAAAAAATTAAGAGCTGGATTAGTACAAGAAAGAAGTGCCAAGCTCAATCCTCTTAAAAAAGAGATAGAACTTTGTGAAAAAAAGATTATGAACATTGAAGAGAATATGAAAGAAAAAAACATACAACTTATCAAACATTCAGAAGATAGCAATATCGGAGAACTTCAGAGAATTTCTAAAGAACTATCACATGATGAAAATGAACTACAAAAACTTTATCTTTCATTTGAAACTTTACATGTAAACCATGATGAAATTGTAGAAATGTATGAAGAGCAATTGAAAAACTCTTAAAATTAGTGTAAAATTATATAAAAAAAGGCGTTCCATGAGTGACTTAAAAGAACTTCTCAATGAGAGTGGTTGTTCTCCCGAATTTATACAAGATGCAATGCGTTATGAAAAACTTTTTACTGGTAATGTAGATATATTTATCGATAAAGTTGAAGAAATTTTACTCAATGATGCACTCTATGGCGATGAGTTTAATACTAATGATGATGATGACGATTTTGATGATGATGAAGAGGTAGACCCTATCTATCAAAGTGACTATAACTACGATGGTAACGATGCTAATGTCTACTTTGAAGAAGAGGTTGAAGAATTTGAAGATGATGAAGAGGAAGAGTAATTTTTACACGTCTACTTTAAAACCATTCTTTATATAACTATATTTTAAACTTTTACCGCTTTGTTTAAGCGGTAAAAGTGTCTTACAACTCGCATGGATAAGATACCCATTTTGAGGGGCAATAACATCGATAAGTTCTGTTGCACTTTCCCAGTTTAAATGTTTTTTGGAGTCATAATTTGGCTCATAACACGCATCTAAAAAAAGATGATCAATATGCATAGACTGTAAAAACAAGAGTGATTCCGCAGCAATAGAAGAACAATCTGTCAAATATGCCACAATACTTTTATCTGTACTTAACACATAACCATGAGTTGGTTTTGAATGAATTAAGGGTACAGCAGTGATTTTTACACTCTCTATCACCACTTCAACAAACGGCTCAAGCACAACATACTCAATAGAATCTTTATGGGTAAAAAGGTCACCAAAACCATTAGTATCATTGGGGATATAACAGCAAATTTTATCAGCTGATTTGCGTAAGCGAATCAGTCCTAAACAATGATCCGCATGAAAATGGGTTAAAAAAACTGCTCTGATTTTAGTTGTATTAAACTTCTCACACAAGAGGTCATACCCCGCATCAAAAAGGATAACACTACCATCATTAAGTTCAATATAAGCACTCGTTGAGCGATTACTCACTCCACTCTTTCGAGCCTCCTCACAAATCTCACACAAACAATTATGAAGCGGAATACCTCCTGTATCGGAAGTTCCTAAAAATTCAAATTTCACATATAACCTTTCGATGAGATGCGAAATTATACTTTATTATCGCAATGAACGAGATGATTTTCTAAGTGTTCCCATTTATCTATCATGTGAGCTTCAAAATCAAAATGTTGTAAACTTATCTCCAGTCCATCAAATCCAACACCTAATTTATACAATATCTCTTTTTTATCAATCTCTACATGTAAAGGATTTAAAACAACAAAATCATCACCAAAAACTCGAAAAACAAAAGATGAATGAAAAAGTGACTTTATCCTTAGGGAAATTTCTTTAAGTGTATCATCGCCACATTTCCAACCATAGCGTTCATTGTAATTTTGCATATGATGAAGCTGGATAAAATAGCAACATTGAAAACGATGATTTTCTTTATTGTGTAACAAAAAATAGTTAAGATAATCGCCACTATAGGCACCCGTGAGCACATCTTTAAAAAAGTAAGCAAAGCGTTCTTCATGGATATTATCCATAGGGACTTGAGAAGCATGTACTAACTCTTTAAATCCTCTAAAAACATTTAATGAAGCCTCCACGACAGTCTTATCAAATTGAATACCACTACATCTTTGAAGTTCGATAATAGCATCTTCTATATTCTTTCGTGATTTATAAATGCGATTTGTAGTCATGGCATCAAATGCATCAGCAACACTCATAATACGGGAAAGTAAAGGGATAGCTTCGCCTTTGAGCCCATCAGGATAACCCTCACCATCAACGCGCTCATGATGATGCCGTACAATAGGTGCATAATTCTTAAAAGCAGAAATAAAACTCAACATTCGTTCACCATCTTCACTGTGCCGTTTGATGATAATGTATTCAGAGCGATTAAATTTTCGAGGTTTTAAGAGAATGGATTCAGGCGTGAGCATTTTACCTATATCGTGTAGTAGACCTGCTTGGTAAAGTGTATTTTGTTCTAATTGACTTAAGCTTAAAGCTTCAGCAATTTTAGCGCTATACATTGCAACGCGTTTAGAATGTCCTGCTGTATAGACATCTTTTTCTTCGACCATAGTGGTCAGCATCTCTAAAATCTCTTGTTCTACCATTGAAAACCTTGGTGTAACTAAAATCAATAAAAATAGCATTAGACATATTCACACCATCATAATAGGTTGCGATTATAAGTATAACAGACTAGACTTAAAACAATAATCTACCAGGATAGAGTGATAATAATATGACAAAAAACTTTGATGCTATTGTTTTTTCTTCTATTGAATGTAGTGATGCAGAGATGAAGTCATATTATCAAAAATTGATCACAAATTCCAAAAAATTGCGCCAAGAAAAAGGACTTTCACAACTTGAACTCTCTTACCTCATAGGCTTCAAATCCACTTCATTGATTTCAGGTGCGGAAGCTGGATATGGAAAAGTTAAATTTTCGATAGAACATCTTTACAAGATAGCCAAAGTCTTACAAGTAGAGGTGAAAGAGTTTTTTGAGTAGAAGCTATATCAACTTAAATGCCACTAAACTTACTGACATCACCATCATGCCAAGTACGATACCTAGTATCGTCGTATGTGCATTTCCATACAATCTTGCGGAGGGCAAAAGCTCATCAAAAGAGATGTAGACCATGATGCCTGCGACAAAACCAAAAGTAATACCAAAGGTTGATTCTCCCATGAGTGGCAGTAAAAGAAAAAATCCAATAATAGCACCTATGGGTTCAGCTAAGCCTGAGATAAAAGCATACCAAAAAGCAGTTTTTCGATTTCCCGTAGCATGATAAATAGGCAAAGAAACAGCCATACCCTCTGGTATATTGTGTATAGCTATCGCTAAGGCAATGGTGATGCCGATATTTATATTGTCAATTGCTGCGATAAAAGTTGCAAATCCCTCAGGAAAGTTATGGATGCCAATCGCTAAAGCGGTAAAAATACCAGTACGTTTTAAGGCAGAATTTTCAAGTAAAGTGTGATGGTTATCGTCTTTGAGAACACTAAGGGCATTATCGCTTTTAAGCTCATGAGGATTGATGTCTTCTGGAATAAGTTTATCGATAAAGGCACTTAATCCGATACCGCCAAAGAAACACAAAAGCCCTAATAATTCACCAATAATGGCATCTTGAAAAATAGCAGTAAAAGCTTTGTTAGATTTAGGAAGTATTTCTACAAATGAGACATAAATCATCACTCCTGCTGAAAAACCAAGACCAATGGACAAAAAAGTATGGCTTTTGCTTTTAGAAAAAAAGGCTAAAAGAGCTCCAATGCCCGTACTAAGCCCTGCTAAAAGTGTGAGTAAAAAAGCGGGCATGAACTGTTGTAATGTTATATCCATCATGACCGCTTATGCTTTAGTGTAAGTTTTTTTTGATATCGCTAATAAATTCAGTAATATCATCGTGCAATGTTTGCAAGTCTTCTTCATGTTCTACTTCATCAGCTAAGATTTGAGAAACAATGTCATAAGTCACTATATCTTTATTACGCGTAACATCAACGATATGCGAATATGTAGCAATAGCACATTGCTCGCCTTTTATAGCATCTTTTAAGATGGCTACAACGTCAAAATTATGAGGAGCGTCATACCCACAATTTGTTTGCGCCAACCAATCACTTGGATGTAAAAGTGGTGTTCCCCCTAGTTGTAAAATTCTATCCGCCACCATAGTAGCATGTCTAAGCTCATCAGCAGCGTGTTGATTAAGTTCTACGATTGCTGCATCTTTCATCAAACCTTTGATAACTTTTGCTTCAATAAAATATTGATAATAGGCTAACCACTCATCTGCATACGCACGATTAAGCATATTAATCACTTCGCTAATTTCGATCCCTTTGATAATTGAATTTCCTACTCTTGCCATAATAAACTCCTTTATTGATAGAAAAATTGTACTCCTATAAATATAAAAGAAGTATTAAATAATAATTTTT
>JAFLKZ010000089.1 GCA_019162915.1 Campylobacteraceae bacterium | reverse complement strand
TTGTTCCAACGAAAAGCATTGTTTTGCCTTCAGCTGCAGCATCTTTAACAACATTATATGTGTATCTGAAATAACGTAGAGTTTTTTGTAAGTCTACGATATAAATGTTTTTTCTCTCACCAAAAATGAATTTCTTCATCTTCGGATTCCATCTTCTAGTTTGGTGTCCAAAGTGCACGCCGCACTCTAGTAAATCTTTCATGGTTACCATGAATTCTCCTTGTGTTTTTTTTGGTTTAGCCTCCACACCCATCAACAGCTTTAAAAACTGCAACCTTGAAGGATTGGTGTGTGTGAGATTTGGACGGTGATTATAGTCAAAAAAATATTAAAATTTGCTTTTTTTAAACAAAAAATAAGCTTAGTCATTTACTTTATGAGAGAAATATTCTATAATTCCAAAAAATTTTAAGGTCTCTTGCATGCGCATTCTTTTTTTTCTCTTCTTAACGTTATCAACGCTTTTTTGTTATGAACAAATGACACCCTCATCTTACGTCAATACCGCATCTATGAACAATGACGAATTCGAAAAAGAGTTTGACACGACCAAAGAAGAAGATCTTTTTGATCCACTAAGCGGTTATAATAAAGTAATGACACATGTCAATGATAACTTATACGAGTATATTTTACGTCCAACTGCAAAAGGTTATGCCTACGTAGTTCCTCTTCCAGCACGCAAAGGTATTTCTAATATGTTTGAAAATCTCTTTTTTCCTGTACGATTTATCAACAACATTTTACAATTTAAATTTTATAACAGCGTTGAAGAATTAGAGCGTTTTGTGCTCAATTCAACCATAGGAATTTTAGGATTTATGGATGTTGCTCATGATGAATTTGGTATCAAATCCCATGATGAAGATTTTGGTCAAACGCTTGGACATTATGGATTAGGCAATGGTTTTCACGTCGTTCTTCCACTCTTAGGACCATCAAATGTAAGAGACATGGTAGGTCTTTATGCTGATTCATGGGCTAATCCCATTAATTACATCGAGTCACGTGACTTAAACATATGGGACAATGAAGAAGAAGCCCTTTATGCATCCGTGCTCAATGTTATTAATAAAACTTCTTTCAATATAGAAAATATCGACACACTTCGCAAAGATGCTATTGATCTTTACCCTCTTATGCGAAGCGTCTATGAATCTAGACGCAATAAACTGATTAGCGAGTAGTTTTAAAAGGCTTAAACAATATCACTAAAAGGGGCGAAAATAGTAGGTCGGACATAATAGCAACCACCAATACGACTACTGTAAGTAACCCAAAAATAATCGTTGGAATAAAGTTTGAAGTTAGTAGCACCAAAAATCCTATAATCGTTGCAATTGAATAGTAGAACATTCCAAACGCTATCGTCCCATGCGATCTGTGCATCGCAGCAATATAATCCCCATCAACAAGTATCTCTTCACGAAAACGGTAATAATAGTGTATGGTATTGTCCACCGTTATACCAAGTGCGATGGAAGCGATGGTGATACTCATCATATCAAGTGGTATATGTGCCACGCCCATAATCCCAAAGATAATACTAATAGGAACCATATTGACCGTCATCGCAAGTATGGCAATTTTGAGAGATCTAAAGAGAAACAAGAACATACTTCCTAGCGATAAAACAGCTAATCCTAATGTTGAAATTTGTGAATTAAAGAGAGATTGAAGCATATTATTATACAACACCATCATGCCAACTAATTTATAATTTTCTTTCTCGATGCCAAGTTTTTCATGCATGTCTGTATCAATTTTGCGCAACAACTCATCTCTTCTTAGGGCATCATTAGAATCTACCACTCTTGCTACAAAACGTGCTTCATCGTGCTCTATATTGACGTAAGGTGAGAGAATAATTTTTTTATACTCTAATGGCAACTCATTATGCAGTACTGCCCATTCAAAATTATCAAGTTCTTTACCTTCTTTGATGATCTTACCTACTTGAATCAGTGTTCCTAGTGATGAAACATTGCCGATTTCAGGTAATGATTCTAAATAATTATGTACTTTTAAAATCGTTTCCATTTTTTGTGCAGTAAACCAGTATTGCGCACCCTCTTTGGAACCTTCAAACTCTTCCTCAAAGCTATCAAGCGTTACATTTTTTGGCTGATTTTCTTCTGTCTCTACAACTTTAGGGAATTTAACAACGATTTCAAAGGGTGTTGTACCCCCAAGATTGTTGTCAATTTTTTGCATTCCTTGGTAAATTTCTGTGTCTTTTTTAAAATAATTAATAAAACTATTTTCAACCACCAATTGCGAAGTACCATAAAGACTAAAAATCGCTAAAGAAACAACAATACCGATAATGATTTTTCCATGATGTTCTACGAAATGAGCAAATTGTGTATTCAGTGTAAAATAATTATCAAACGTAAGAATAGGCGCTTTTTTCTCTAGCATCATCATAATAGAAGGAAAAAGGAGATACGTTGCAATGAGTGACATTGAAACACCTATATTCATCATATTTCCCAAGTCGATAATCGGCACAATATTACACGTCATCAAAGAGCCAAATCCAGCAACCGAAGTTAAAATGACAAATACAGAGGGTATAGACATCCGCTCTAACGTAATAGCAATCAGTTCTTTTTGAGAAACTTCAGGGTAAAGGCTATATTGTTCGCGATAACAAACGATAAGATGAATGACCAGCGAAAGTGTTGTGATAAGCTGCATCGAAACATAATTTGAAGAAATAACAGTTACCTCAAGCCCCAAAAGGGCATTGGTACCTGTTGTCATAAGCACTGAACAAAAAGATATCAGAATAGGCAAAACTACAAATCTCACTTGTCTAAATATGACCCATAATATCACAATCATAATCAGCAATACTGCTGTACCATAGATTTCAATATCATTTTTGACAAAACCTATCATATCATCAGCGATCATCATAACGCCACCTAAAAAAAGTTCTCCCTCACTTTTATGAGAACTTATGATGACCCGCACCTTCTCAATCAAAAGATGGGTTGCATCGCGTGTGCTGTCACGATAGGTTTTAAACTCTTCTTTAACACGTTCAAACTCTCTTTTTTCTTCTGCTGTGAGTGATTTTTCTTTTTGTTTTTCTAAAAATATATTGCGCTCTGCTAAAAGTTTTGAATATGTTGCATCGTCCGCTAAATTAATCATAATAGCGGTCGTTTTAAAATCACGACTCACAAGATTTTGCGCATATAAAGGACTCGTCATAAGCTCTTGTGCAACCAATACTTTATCGACATCTTTAGATTCTAGTGTTTTTATGTTCCCCATAAGCTCTTTAATGGGCATTGGCGGACTCTCAAGTAAAGGAACGTCAAGTAGTGTCGTAACACTCTCCACACCTTCAATTTGAAGAAACGATGTTTTAAGTTCTTTGATGGTTTCTAATGTTTTAGCAGAGAGCATTTCCTCTTTAGGGCTAAACGCAACGACAAGATAATCAGGGCTAATATAACGCCCATGTACCTCTCTAGTCAACTTTAAATCTTTATCATCTTCTAATAAAAGTGTTTCTGCCGAAGCATCAATACTTAGATTTTTAGTGTAATAACCCATCACGCCTGTGATTAAAACTACTAAAAGTACCACTGTTTTGAAGTACTTAGTGACGATTTTGGTATAAAGTTTTAAAACCATTTAAGACTACTTTTTAGTACGCAATTTTTCTAAAAGCTTCTCAGCTCCAGAATTTGCCATAATTTCTGAAAATTGAGTACGATAGGTTTGAATAAGACTCACCCCTGCTATTTCTAAATCATAAATCTTCCAAATATTATCTTGCGTGTGATAATATTTAAATATCACTTCCATATCATCGCCCTTACCTTTGATAACCGAGAAAATCGAAATTCTATTGGGCTGTGTTTTGGTGCTATTTTTAAGCTCTATATTTTCATTTGAATAATTTTTAAGTTTATCGAGAAATGAATCTTTGATTTCTTTTTCAAAAAGTATACTAAACTCTTTTAGCTGTGCTTCACTCAGTTTTAGTCTTACATTTTTATCTAAACTTAGCTTTGACATGAGCTCAAAATCCAAAATAGGTTCGGCTATGGCTAGAATTTTTTCATTTTTATCTTTTTGACTAAGCGTGGTATTGGCTAAATTAACAGTAATGTCATTAACTCTATTTTGCAAGTCTAACTTAAGGCTTTGGAGTTCATCTCCTAATAGTGGCAATAGTGTCAACACTAATGCCATAACAATTTTCTTCATTTTTTTATATCCTCTACTAAATACATAATTATGGTTTATGAATTGATTTTTTCTTTAATGATTTTGGCTTTTTGAGAGATTTTTTCTATTTTTTGGCTTGGTGTGAGTCTATCATCGAGCAAGATTTCTACAAATAGACTACCAACGATGACACCATCAACCCCTTTGGCTTTTTCCTTGGCAGTTTTTTCATTCACCCCAAAACCTACAAATAAAGGTGTTTGACTAAACTCTTTGATATGGGCAATTGTCTTGCTTAAATCTTCACTTGCACCAGAGCCTGTAATACCCGCATACGCCACTAAATAGATAAATTCTTTAGAATTTTGAACTAACGCGGCAATGCGTTCTTTTGAGTCTGTGGGTGCCACAAAATTGATGAAAGTTGTATCGTAACGATGCATCAATGACTGATAAGGCATAGACTCTTCATGCGGAAGATCAGGAACAATAAATCCCTTAACGCCTAATTCTTGGGCTTTTTTAGCAAAATTTTCAATGCCTCTATGGTAAAAAGGATTAAAATATCCCATCCAATACGTATCAATCTCTTGGGCTACTTTTTGGGAAATATCAAAAAGCATCTCCATCTTAAAACCATTTTGTAAAGCTTTTAAATTTGCCACTTCAATAATGGGACCATCTGCCACAGGATCAGAAAATGGTATTCCTAATTCTAACTTATCAACACCTGCCTCTCTTAGGGCATGTACTAAATCTACTGAAAAATTACTATCAGGAAATCCTGCTGTAATATACGCTACTAATTGCTTCAATTTTTCTCCAACACAAAAGGTACTTTAATAATCAAGGGATTAAAGACCGTAAAATGGTCTGCATCCTTTTCTACATCTTTTCTATATTTTTCAAACTGATCACTGACCAATAAAAGCCAGTCTATAAATTCTTCACTCGCAGGACCTTTTAAAATTCTTGCTTCCTCAGCAACATCTTCGCATAGAACTGCCAATTTTATAATAGGCTCTAATTTTAAAAATCCAGCAGCTGATTTCATATTGTGAAATATACGAAACAACTCGCCCATATTATCTTCATATCGTTCAGGCTTATTCAGTCCGATGATGAGAGGTTCCATATTTTCGCACATAATGGCATAGTGAGAAATAAAATCCTCAACAATTTCTAAATCAAAATCAACTTCAAGTTGTGCCAAAATACCCATATTGTTTACCTCCGAAGTCTCTTATTGTACCATTTTTTAGATAAAATCTTCTTGTCTTACATGTGAAAAAAGAGGGTATAATTCCACCATGAAAACAATTACAGCCATAAAAAATAGTAAGGGGAAAATCCCACTTACCGTCATAACAGCCTATGATGCACTTTTTGCTTCATTATTTGATACGAAAGTTGACATCATTCTAGTCGGTGATAGCCTCAATATGAGTTTTAACGCTAAACCAGACACACTTTCAGCAAGCATGGAAATTATGATTTACCATACTAAAGCAGTATGTGCGGGAGCTAAGGATACCTTTATCGTTTGTGATATGCCTTTTGGAACGTACACAAATGATGCGATGGCTTTACATAATGCTTCTCGTGTTTATAGCGAAACTAATGCGCATGCCGTTAAGATTGAAGGTGGTGTGGGAAGAGCGCCTATCATCAAAATGCTAACGCAAAACTCTATTGCCGTCATGGGACATATCGGACTAATGCCTCAGTTTGTGCGCAGTGAAGGAGGCTACAAGGTTCGAGGAAAAAGTGAAGAGGATATCTTGGAGCTTATTGAAGATGCTAAAGCAGTAGAGCGTGCGGGTGCTTTTAGTATCGTTATCGAAGGGGTTATGGCTGACGCTGCCAAGCGCATTAGTGCAGCTATCAGTATCCCTACCATTGGCATTGGTGCAGGTGTAGATACGGATGGTCAAGTATTGGTTTGGAGTGATATGCTTGGATTTTTCAAAGCTTTTAAACCTAAATTTGTACAACATTATTTAGAAGGTGCAAAGCTTGTTGAAGATGCCGTAGACACTTATGTCAAAGAGGTTCAAAATCGCTCTTTTCCTCGCCTCGAACACACTTACTCAAAGTAACTTGATGGAGCGAATTGTAGAAATAGAAAAAATATCTTTTGAGAGTGAATATGAAAAAAGCCTACGCCCGACTAATTGGGATGGCTATATCGGGCAAGATAAAATCAAACGTAACTTGCAAGTTTTTATCCAAGCGGCACAAAAAAGAGGAGAATGTTTAGACCATGTCCTCTTTTTTGGTCCTCCAGGTCTTGGTAAAACTACCTTAGCGTATATCATTTCTAATGAAATGAACACCAGTATTAAGATAACCGCGGCTCCCATGATTGAAAAAAGTGGTGACTTAGCCGCTATTTTAACCAATCTTCAAGAAGGCGACATCCTCTTTATAGATGAAATTCACCGCCTCTCGCCTGCTATCGAAGAGATACTCTATCCTGCAATGGAAGATTTTCGTCTCGATATCATCATCGGTTCTGGCCCTGCTGCACAGACTATCAAGATAGACTTACCTCACTTTACACTTATCGGCGCAACAACACGTGCGGGAATGATAAGTTCTCCGCTTCGCGATAGATTTGGTATGCATTTTAGACTTCAATTTTATACCAAAGAAGAACTTGCGCACATCATCGTGAGAGCTTCTAAAAAACTTGAAAAACCTTGTCTTGATGATGCTTCACTCGAGATGGCAAGAAGATCACGCGGAACACCTAGAATCGCCCTTCGACTTTTAAAGCGTGTGAGAGATTATGCCGATGTGGGAAACGAAGATATCATCAGTAAACAAATGGCGCAATATGGACTCAATGAACTAGGCGTTAATGACTTAGGCTTTGATGAACTCGATCTCAAATATCTCGAACTTCTTATCCAAACAAGAGGACGACCTTTGGGACTCAGTACGATTGCCGCGGCACTGAGCGAGGATGAGGGGACTATCGAGGATGTGATAGAACCGTATCTCTTAGCCAATGGCTATATTGAGCGAACGGCGAGAGGAAGAGTTGTGACACCCAAAACATATGAACTTTTTAGACTAAGCCCACCTGCCAATCAAATTGGACTTTTTGAGGAAACCGTATGAACGAACATCGCTTTTTTTTAACTGCTATATTTTTAGCTGTACTTTTTTCTATTATTAAACTTTATGAACCATTTTTGATGATTATTACCATTGCCTCACTCTTAGCTATTGCAACTTACAATATCAATCTCAAGCTTTACTCACTTTTCAAAAATAGATATATTGCAGCCCTCTTCTCAACGCTGCTCATGTTTGTGCTCTTTTTTGGACCTATTGTTTATACAATTACCTCCATTGGAGGACTTGTCAATAATTTTGATCCTTTGATCATCGAAAAGGTACAAACCTATCTCAAAAGTTTTGATTACACTTTGCCAAACTCACTGGCTTTTTTGCAACCTAGCTTAACAGACTTTATCGACCATATCAACATTGCACAAATCTCAAGTTCAGCACTTACCTACTTAGGCTCTTTGGGTAAAAATAGTGCGGGATTTTTAAAAGATATGCTACTCATTATCATCTTTTTCTTTTTTGCTTCCCTTAATGGTAAAGACCTTATTGACTACACTAAAAGTGTTATGCCTATCGAAGACAAAGAGATCAACATCGTCTTTTCAGAAGTAGCCGATGTTATGAGTGTAGTTTTTTACTCCATCCTTATCAGCGCTATATTTCAAGGTTCTCTTTTTGCACTCCTTGGCATCTACTTTGGATACGATGGCTTGCTTTTGGGTATCTTTTATGGCTTTGCATCACTCATTCCCGTAGTGGGAGGAGCCTTAATGTGGATACCGTTATGTTCTTATGAAATAGCCTATGGAGACACAAAATCTGCCATCATTATTGCGGTTTATTCTATCGTGGTTATTTCCATCATTGCAGATACTTTTGTCAAACCACTCATCATCAAATACATCAATGACAAACTGGTCAAAACACCCACACATGTCAATGAATTACTCATTTTCTTTGCCATCTTTGCAGGACTCACGACTTTTGGTTTTTGGGGAATGATTCTTGGACCTGCTATTACGACACTCTTTATATCGTTACTCAAACTCTATAAAATTTTAAAAGAAAAGCGTTACATGTAAACAGAGGTGTTTTAAAGCACCTCTTTCAATAGCTCTTCAATTTTTCCAATCACTTTAAGATGTCTCTCTTTTTTCTTCTCTAAGAAAGCTATCTTTTCTTCTTTGAGCACTGCAAATTTTTCGATGAGTCTATCATAGTCCTTGCTTAAAAATGTGCGGTTAGTGTTCATCATATTTTCAAGTTCATAAAGATGAAAACTGGTTCTTAATCTTTCTTTGATTTCATCCATTTTTGGATGGTAAAGTGAAAATTTAGTAGGGTTTTCTTCATAAAGTTTAAGCGATTTTTCTATCTTGTTTTCCAAAAATGCCACGCAAACTTCTGTCGCATTTTGATAGTTAAAACTCACCGCACTTGAGAGATGGTTAAACTCGGAGCTTATTTTGGCATAAGAGTCGGCTATCTCATCACTAAAAGGTTTTAGGATATTTTCATATGCTTTAGAAGCAAATTTTCGGATATTAGCAAATTCGATATCAGAGTGTATTTCTTCATTTTTGCGAATTATTTCATAGGGGCTTTGCCATTTTAAAATTCTTTTTTCAAGCCCTTGGTAAACTATCCTGTTGTTTTCATTGACTTCGTCTTGAATGAGACTAAGATTTTTAACGTACTGCTTAAACATTTTACCAATGATATTTTCTTCATAAAAGAGTGTTTTATAAATCTGGTCAGCATTTATTTTGGGCGCTTGATATTCAAAGGGTGCATAACATGGCGTACTTTGAAAAAATCCACTTTTTTGTGCTTCATAGCGTACTCTTTTTTGCGTTGTCATATGGTTGTAGGTAGCATCTGCAATCGTCTCGATAATCTGCTCTATCCGCATAAAAGCACTTTTAAGATCAAGCAAAAACTTGCCTTTTAAAGCGGTAAACGTCTGCTTCTCTTCTACTTCAAAACTGATTATTTGCTCTTTTAGCTCATCATAAATTTCTAGGAAAAGTCCATGTTGCGCTATTAATTTTGAGGCAATATTTTTTATCTCTTTTTTGATAGCAAAATCTTTTGATTGTGAAGCTTTTGGTTGAATTTCCTCTTTAATAAAGACAAGTACTTTATCGATATTTGATGCACTCAAAAGCTCCATATTTGCACTTAAATCACTTTGTAAAACACTGTTTATTTCATGTTGATAGGCTGTATAATCTCTTTCAATCTCATCAAGTTCTATCTTTTCAGCATTATTTTCAAGCTTTACATGTAAGCTTTTTAAAAACATTTCCAATTTTTCTTGCATCAATACTTGTTTATCGTGACTGCGTGATTCCAACGCTTGCATCGCCGATATAGGAATGACATCACTGAAGAATTCTCCAAAAGCAGTCTTAACATACGTCGTTGTTTCTTCTACTTGAGAGGGTGTAAATTTATCTTTTTGATTTAAAACACATAAAGATTTATTTTGATATTCACCGAGATATTCTTCTAAAACTTTAAGCTCACTCATCTTTCCTGCATTATCAATAAGGGTTAGCCAAATAATACCATCTACTTCTTTTAAAACGCGCTGTGTTGTCTGCGTATCGGTAGCTGCTTGAGAATTTAATCCTGGGGTATCCACAAAAACGACATCTTTTAAAATGTTTAAGGGGGCATATAACGTCAAATAAGCGATATCTTCTACAAACTCTCGCTGGTCTGTAAAATGGGCAATATTGCTAACATCATGATACTCATCTCTGCCATCTGCATAGTGTACACGTATCTTAAACTCTTCTCCATAGCGAATATAATTCACCTTAGAAGTCACCGGTGTAATGCCCGTTGGAAGAATATTTTTGGCTAAAAGTGCATTGAGGAAAGTTGATTTTCCACTGGAAAACTGACCTGTAATCGCCACTTTCATAGGCTCTTCTGCTCTTATTTGAAGTTTATCAAGTGCATTTTTGAGCTGGGGGGAAGGAGAGAGTAAGTCATCTAGTAAGGTATACTGTGTCTTTTTTAAAGTACCGATAAGGCTCTCATCAAATGTAGGAATGACTTTGATAAATTTGTTTTTATAAGCAGTGATAAATGATGCTAGTAAACTCATTTTGACGCTCCACTCACACTTAAATCTTTTAAAACAATATCAATCACACGTAACTTTTCACCTATCATATTAATTCGACTTTGCTTATCCAAACTTTGGTCATTGATGCATTGCAACGCTTTTTCCAACATCTCTTCTTTGGCATTCATCGCCTCTTCAATCTCATTTGCTGGCATCGAAGATAGACGAATGAAAGAGTCTAAAAGCTCATGGTTAACACATTCAAGTTTTGGCTGTAACATCTCTTTAAGTGTCGAAAACTCTTCTCCTAAAAGAGCGTCTAAGGCAAAAGAAAGCTCGGATAGACTACTTTTCCCATATTTATGAATTGCTTCATTGACCTGTTGTATCAAAATCGAACTATTTTTAAAGACCAATAATCCTTTTAAATGCTTTTCAAAAAATTCGGCAACATCGAAGCTATTTTGAGTACCTTCAACCTTAAATTCTACATACTTTGTTTCCATATATACAAGTACGCTTTGCATCTTTTTTTGAAACTCATAACGATAATCCCGCATCAAATCGACAAGCCCATCTTTAATGCCCATCTCTAGCATATAACCGATGCGATCTTCTTTAGGTAGCTGTTTATTTTTAGAAACTTCATATGTCACATCATCAAAAACTCTTCGTTTTAATTCTACATGTAAAGCACCCATTTTATGCGTTGCAAACTTTTCAAGTGTTTTAAAATAGTGTTGAATGTCTTCTTCACTTTGTAAAAGAGCATTTTTTATCACTATTAAAAAAGCACTTAAAGCTTTTTTTTCTTCTTCGTGCTGGGTGACTTCTTGGGCTAATTCTTCAGTTGAAATACTCAAAAAACGTAGCTCATTTTCAAAAGATTGCTTGGCTTGAAGAGCTATGTGTTCTATCTCTTTTTGGTTAGAACTGATGATAAGTTTGGCTTTTTGACTATCCTCTCCAAATAAAACTTCACTGAGATAATTTTCAACAAAAGGCAAACCGGTACGTTCCATATCGTAACCAAGGGCTAATGCTTCTGCTGCTTTGCCCATTTTATGCATTAATGCTAACTTCCCAGCGATAGGGACAAAAGCTATTTTGGCAATTATTTCATCTAATTTTGAAGCTTTATTTTGTGCTTTAAGTCTTGCCTCGATACTCGCTTTGGTATAAGCAATAACTTCTTGTAACTCTTTTTCTTTGACCATATCAATGCGGGTGATGACAATCAGTAATTGAACAACATTGCGATAGATAAGTGCATCGATGATAAAATCAACATCTTTTTGCGTTGCTGCTTGACTCGCATTCATCAGATGAATCAGCAAATCGCACTGACTAAGATAATCAAGCGTTATCTCTTCTCGTTGAATAACAGGGTCATCAAGGCCCGGTGTGTCGACTATTTGTACACCCTCTTGCACAAATTTTAAATCAGTATAAAGTTCCACACTTTTGACCAAATTACATTTTTTGTCTGAATATTTAGCAGAAGTATAAAGGCTTAAATCCTCAACTTTTATCTTCTCGCTTTTCCCATCATCATTAATAAATGTTTCAAAATTCTTGCTAAAATGATTTTTGGTCTCTTTGACAAATGCATCCATTCCTTTAAGACTTGAAGCGCCCTCTTCTATTCTTTTCCACTCTTTGGCATTCCAAAAATTAACTACCGCATACGGCTCTTTGGCATACTTAATAAGCGTTAGATTGGCGGTTTCAGGAATGACAGAGGTTCCTAACACTTCATTTCCTAATAGGGCATTTAGCATCGTTGATTTTCCAGCGTTCATAACTCCCGTAATGCCTATGGAAAAACTCTGATTTTCAAGCTTTGAGGGAATTTGCTCTAGTTTTGTTACAAGAGTCGAACTTTCCACGCTTTGTTTAAGGTTTTCAATAGCTGTCAAAAGAGTACTTTTAGCTGTTTTATAAAAGTTTTCTTCTCTTCTAGCTTTCTTTACATGTAAAGTAATTGTTTTGCTTTTTTTCTCTTCAATGAGTGACATAAGACTAATGAGTCTTCGACTAATATCATAAGAGATAATTTCTTCTTTACGCAGTGTTTCAAATCTTTTTGAAATTGCCCTATTGATATCTAAATTGCCTATTTTAATCAGATAGGTCAAAATTGTTCTTTGTGCTTTTTGAACATTTACTTTGTCTATTTCAAGGGATTTAAAAAGTCCACCAAATAGCTTAGTTGATTCTTCAAGCGTTGCAATTTGAGAAAGATTTTGAGGATTGATGATTAATAAGATAGTAGCACTATCACAAAACTGTTCTAGATTTTGTGTGAAATCATCGCTAAATTCCACTGGTTGTTTTTCATTAAAAACCGCTTGTTGGTCTTGTTTTTCATTCCAAACAAGTAAAAAAAAGTCATTTATTATATGCATTGAATATCTTTAATTTTTCTTTGATTATAGCAATATTTAGAACACGTGAGATTAAAAATAAAAGTTATGTAAGGGCGTTAAACGCCCTTACATGTAAGACTAACGAAGTGCTACGAGTTTTCTTCTCATATACGCAATTTTTGATTGAAGTGGTAAATGTTTTGGACAATTATCTTCACATGCTAGAAGACTCATACATCCAAAGATTCCATCATCATCGCCAACTAATTCATAGAAATCTTCATCTGTTCTATTATCATGTGGATCCATTGCAAATCTAGCTACACGGTTAAGACCAACTGCGCCGATAAAATTAGGACGCATCAATTTTGTACCACAAGCTGCAACACAAATACCACACTCTATACAACGATCTAGCTCAAATGTCTCATCAGCAAGCTTTGGCTCCATTGGTGCCTCAAGCTTAGAGATATCAACAGTATGGTTAGTATGAATCCAGCTCTCCACACGCTTACTCATCTCGTTCATCCAGTTACCTGTGTCAACAGATAAGTCTTTTAAAAGCTTAAATGCAGGAAGAGGCATCAAATGCAACACACCATCAGGATAGTCTTTAGTGAGCGTTCTACAAGCAAGTTTAGGCGTTCCATTTACCATCATTCCACAACTTCCACAAATTCCTGCACGACAGACAAAGTCAAAAGAAAGGTCAGCATCAAGTGTCTCACGAATCTTAGTTAGTGCGATAAAAAGTGTCATTCCAGCTGTTTCTTCAAGTTTGTACTCAGCAAAATGTGCTTTAGAAAGCTTTGAGTTTGGGTTATATTTCA
>JAFLKZ010000016.1 GCA_019162915.1 Campylobacteraceae bacterium | reverse complement strand
CGCCATAGAAGTAATTTTTCTTGCCCAACAAATCACGGCTAAGCAATGGGAAAATTATAAGCAATCTATCAATGCTGATATTGGAGGATTGCCCTATTTTGCGAGTAAATGGCTTAACTTATTCCTTGTTTCTCCTACTTTACCCGAGAAAAATATCTTTCAACAAGGTATCGTCGAAAAAATTAATACCAAAATGCATAGTATCGACGCACAAACCAACGCCTTGCTTGAACTCCTTAAAACAAATAAAAAACAGCAAATGGCTCCTATTATCGATAACATTATGTTAGAGACAAACTCACTGAACATTTATCTCTCAAGCCTTATCACTATCCACCTCAAACAGTCCATCACCGAAAAAAGCATTAACGATAGACTTTTTCGCACGAGTACGTATATGCTCATCTTGCTCATCGGTCTTATCTTCTTTTTCATCTCGTTGGTACTTTTCACCATCATCAACCACTTTAAAAATCTACACAACTATCTTGAAGAAAATGTCCTATCAAAAACGCAAGAGCTTCGCTTTTTAAATAACTCACTTGAATCTAGAATTAAAAAAGAGGTTGAAAATAGTCGCAAAAAAGACAACATCATGTTCCAACAAGCACGCCTCGCTTCTTTGGGCGAAATGCTTCAAAACATTGCCCACCAATGGCGTCAACCACTTGGCTCATTGATGATGATTATTCAAAGTTTTGAGAGTAAATTTATGGCAGGAAAACTAGACACCGCTTTCATCACTTCACGCGTTGCTGATGCGCAACTACTCTCTCAAAACATGTCTGATACACTCGAAGATTTTCGCACTTTTTTTAATCCTAACAAAAGCAAAAAAACCTTCCGCATCAAAGAGGTGATTCAAAAAGCCATCGACCTCTCCAAGTACCAATTAGAGAAAGAAGAGATCAAACTAAGCTTTTTTATTAAAGAAGATTTAGAAGTGTTTGGATTTAAAAACGAGCTCATTCATGTGCTTTTAAACTTACTTGGGAACTCCAAAGATATTCTCTCCAACAAAACACTGCTAGTGGAAAAGATGATTCGTATCATCGCTAAACAAGATTCAGAAATGATTTTTATCAATGTTATCGACAATGGTGGTGGCATAAAAAGTGATATAATACCCAAGGTTTTTGACCCCTACTTTACCACCAAACACAAAAGTGTAGGGACGGGAATCGGGCTTTATATGTCCAAACAGATGGTTGAAAAGCATATGCATGGTAAGATTACATGTAAAAATATTCGCCATAAATTAGGTGGTGCCAACTTTTACGCCTGTACGATGTTTACCATAGAAATTCCAAAAAACTACATCAATACAAACGAAGGTGATGACGATGAACAAGCGCAATTTTGAATTATTAGGTGCATTTTCCATACTTTATCTCGAAGATGAAGCCGAACTACTCAAACACACCACATCGGTACTTGAAGACTTTGTGAAAAAAATCTATCCTGTACAAACAATTGAAGAGGCACTTGAAGTTATTAAAACCCAAAAAATTGATGTTATTATTTCCGATATCCACCTCAAATTTAGCAATGGTTTAGACTTTTTAAGAATAGTAAAAAATGACTTAGAACTCGAAATCCCCTCCATTCTCACGACCGCTTTTACCGACACAGACTATCTTTTAGATGCTATCAAACTCAAAGTGGATAATTACATCATCAAACCTGTCAACATCAAAGAACTCCTCAACAATCTCCACGATGTGCTTCTTCCTAAAATCCAAGCCAAAGAGATAGAGCGCTCCTACAATATCATCAAAACTATCTCCGCGGTGACGGATAGTAAGCAGGTTGAAATTATCCGATTTATCATTAAAAATCTCGACAATGAGCATATGCTTAATTACTCGTATAGTGAAATCATGGAGCAAGTCGAGGTCAGTAAACCTACTGTCATCAAGCTCTTTAAACAACTCAGTGACCAAGGTATTCTCACCAAAATCCAAAATAAAAAGTATCTTTTTGATGCCACCAAACTACCCATTCCGGAGAAAGCATGAATAAACTAGGAGACCTTCCCAAAGTTGACAAGTTTGTCACCACATCCCTTTTTAAAGGGCTCAACCAGCACCTTCTCATTAAAATTACGAGGGAACATATCGATCGCCTACGCAAAGATATTTTAGAAAACAAAGTTCAAAATATCGATGAAAATGCCCTTGCCATGGGCGTCAAAAAAGCGTACGATGCGCTTTTTCAACCTTCCCTCAAACCACTCATCAACGCCACAGGCGTTATCCTTCATACCAACATGGGTCGAAGCCTTATCTCTAAAACACTTTTAGAGCGCGCAAGTGTGGCTATCTGCAACTATTCAAATCTCGAATATAACCTTGAAAAAGGAAAAAGAGGGGAACGCTATGAACATGTCAGTGGACACCTTAAAAGTCTTTTACATGTAGAAGATGTTTTGGTCGTGAACAACAACGCTTCAGCGGTTTTTCTTATCCTTAATACTTTTGCCAAGAACAAAGAAGTCATCGTTTCTCGGGGCGAACTCGTCGAAATTGGCGGTAGTTTTCGTATCCCTGAAGTGATGAAACAAAGTGGTGCAAAGCTATGTGAAGTTGGTGCTACGAATAAAACAAAACTGGCTGATTACCAAGACGCTATTGGCGAAAAAACAGCCATGCTCATGAAAGTCCATCAGTCAAATTTTTCCATCGAGGGATTTAGTGAAGATGTTGCCTTTTCAAGCCTCAAAACTTTAGCGCAAGCAAATAATCTCATAGACTATTTTGATGTCGGAAGCGGTTATCTCGGCAAACTTCCCTACAACCTTGGCGCCAAAGAGCCTTCCTTAGAAGAGATACTCTCATGCCATACCTCACTTATCAGCTTTAGTGGCGACAAGCTTTTTGGTAGTGTCCAAGCAGGCATCATCGCTGGGAAAAAAGAGCTCATCGCAAAGCTTAAAAAAAACCAACTTTTACGCATGCTCAGGGTTGACAAAATAACGCTGAGTATTTTAGAAGAGAGTATTAAAGCCTATTTGGCAGAAGAATATGAACAAATTCCTACCTTATGGATGTTGCAGCAAAGTGTTGAATCGTTAGAGAAAAGAGCTTTACATGTAAAGAGTCAAATCGGTGAGTCATACTGCGAAATTATCCAAAGTGACACCTACATGGGAGGAGGAACCTTGCCTAATCGTAAATTCCCCACTATCGCTTTACATGTAAAGGGAAAAGCCACCGTTTTGGAGCGAAAATTTAGAGCTAATTTTGTTATTGGCAGAATTGAAAACGACAAATTTTTACTCGATTTTAGAAGTATTTTACCAGCCCTTGAAGCAAAACTTATCACCATCACCCAAAAAATCATAGAAGAGAAACAATGAAATATATTATCGTCGGAACAGCCGGACACGTAGACCACGGAAAAACAGCACTGATTGAGGCATTAACTGGCTTTGTAGGCGACACGCTTGAAGAGGAAAAAAGAAGAGGCATCACGATAAATCTTAGCTTTTCAAGTATGCAAAATGAGGCTACCAATGTGGCGTTCATCGATGTCCCAGGACACGAAAAGCTCCTAAAAAATATGATCTCAGGCGCTTTTGGATTTGATGCTAGTATGGTTGTGGTAGACGCTAATGAGGGCATTATGCCTCAAACAAAAGAGCATTTAGAGATTTTAAATCTTTTACATGTAAACCATATTATCGTGGTGCTGACCAAAAAAGATTTAGCCAGTGATGAGCAGCTCAAACAAAGAGAAAGCGAGATAGAAGAGCATTTTAAAACGCTCAGTCATCTGCGGTTGGAGCGTATTATTCCCGTGAGTATCTACGATAAAAGCTCTATAGAAACTCTTAAAAACACCCTTTTTGCCCTTCCCTCTGTTGAAAAAAAGAGCAATGGAATGTTTCGCTATTACGTTGATAGGTCTTTTTCTATCGCGGGAGCGGGCACGGTAGTCACAGGAACCGTGCTAGATGGCACGCTTAAAGTGGGAGAGAAAATTTATGCACCGGAGAGCGAAAAAGAGTTTACGGTGCGCAATTTACAAGTTCATGACCACGATGTTGAAACAGCATTGTGTTCGCAAAGAACCGCTATCAATCTTCAAAGTGCCTCCAAAACACCTTTTGAAAAAGGGGCATTACTCTGCAAAAAAGGGTTTATTAGAGGATTTGACTGTGCGGATGTTTGGATTGAGAGTATCGGGGGGCATACGCTTAAACACAACTCAAAAATCAACCTTTTCGTAGGGACAAAACAAACAGAAGCTAAAATTCTTTTTTACGAGGGAGAGAGCGAACTCAAAAGTGGTTTTGCCAAACTTCAGTTTTCTAAAAAACTCTTTTTAGTGCATGGTGAACCTTTTATTCTCTGTGCGAGTGGTCGCACTATTGGTGGTGGATATATACTTAACCCTATCAACGACCCGATGAAAAAAAAGGTCAAACTAGCGTTGCTTCATGCGTTACATGTCAAAGATTTTAAAACTGCTTTTACGATTTTGGTCGAGATGCACAAAAGAGGATTTGGACTTATCTCCTCCAACCAACGCTTTGGGTTGACCCATGATGAATCAATTGCTATTACAAAAACTATGGATGATATTTTTGTGGATGAAAAAGCGCTTGTTTTATATCCAATCTCCACCAAAGATGAACTTCGCTCCATCATTCAAGCCATCTACAAAAAAAATACTTACGCGTTATTATCGGCAAATTCACTCTCTTTAAAACTCAAATGGGCAAGTACCGCTTTAATCGATAATGTACTCAAAACACTGTGTGAAGAAGAAGTTTTGTCCTTTGAAAATGGTATCTATAAAAACGCCAACATTGACATCTCTAACATTGAAACGATGGTGGAAAATAGAATTTATAGCATTCTACAAGAAGCGGAGTTTTTACCCGATGCCCCTTACAATATCTACGATGATCTCGATATCGATAGAAAAATGGGCGATGACGCACTCAAAAGCCTGACAAGAGCTAGAAAAGTCGTCAGACTAGAACACAATATCTTTATAACTACCACGGCATTAAGTGCGATGATAGCCAATATGCGAGAAATTATGAAAGCGGAAAATGGTATCGACATTAAGTCTTTTAAAGAGCATTTTGATTTTAGTCGAAAATATTTAGTCGCCTATCTTGACTATCTTGACCAATTTGATGATGTCAAAAAAGAGGGGACTCGTAGAGTTCTTATCTAAGGTAAATAATGGCAAAACTGATTAATAAGGTTTTATTCAAGTACATCATGCTCTTAATGCTTGTTTTTATAGGAAGCATAGGACTTGTCATTTTAACCCATCTTTTCTTTGAAAATTTAGGCAAAAATTTTGAACAAAAAAGCCAGAATCTTAAAGCCAAGATTGAAATCAGTCGATACCTTTTAGAAGATATTACCTTTATACATCTTCATCTTTTGGAACTAACGGCTATTTCTAAAAATGACAAAGAACGAGATGCAATGATTGAGAAGATTGAAAATAAAGTGACACAAGCAGAAGGTCGTCTTTACATCATTCACTATGGTGGCTCACTTCAAAAAGCTATCTCACTAGAAAATAAACCATATAGCATTATGACTTACACGAGAGAAGATTCTAAACTCACAATATTGCCAGAAAGTAGCGCTTTAGAGTCTCAATTTGATGCGTTGCCTTCGCTTATCAAAACACTCTCAAGTTTACTAAGGCAAAGAGATAAAGCTATGATGGAAGAACACGCCTTTCCACAAGAAGCTGCCGCTGAAATAAAAATTTTCAATCTCGAGCTATCACGCACCTTTGAGGAACTAAAATCGATGATGACTAACCTCATTCTCAAAGATAGCCAAAATCTTTACCATCTTGAAAATGAAAGCATTAGACAAAAAAACATCTATCTTACCTATGAATTTCTCTTAATTTTTTTAACCATCATCATCGTTCTTTTTTTACTTTACAAAATCATCTTACACATCACCAACCTTTATAAAGAGCTTGAACATCAACTCTACATCGATCCCATGACCAAGCTAAAAAATAGATTTGCCCTGCTTAAAGATCTCAAAGAAGTGCAAAATCCCGCTATCATTATCATTGATATCAACACTTTTAGAACAATCAATGAACTCTATGGTGTTCATGTAGGCAATGAAGTATTGATTATTTTTTCCAATATACTCAAGCACTTTGCCAAAAATAGAGATTTTAAAGTTTATCGCATTTCGGGAGATGAATTTGTATTTTTCCAAGATGCTTTACATGTAAATATAGAAAAAACCATTACTTTACTTGACGCTTTTTTTGCCGTGATGGAAGATAAAAAAATATTTGTTCCACAGATCGATGATACTATCTACTTAGACCTAAGTGCTGGCATCTCTTTTGAAAAAAACAATACACTAGGTACCGCCGACATAGCACTTAATAAAGCCAAAGAACTACACAAACAATTTGTTTTTTACCACAGTTCACTAGATTCTATTCAGGCTATTAAACAAGGAGCATTGTGGAAAAAACGTATTATTCAAGGTATCGAAGATGATCTTTTCATCCCATTTTTTCAGCCCATCGTCGATAGAGAAGAAAAAGTAGTCAAATACGAAGCATTAATGCGTCTTAAAGAAGAAAAGGAAGGTGTTATTTCCTATGTATTGCCATTTGAATTTTTAGACATTGCCTCCAAAACAAGACACTATGACCAAATTTCGCAGATGACTCTTTTAAAAAGTCTTCATATCTGTGCCACGCAAGATATGCCTATAACTGTCAACCTTAATTACCATGATATTTTAAACAAACCACTCCATATTATGCTCAAAAAAGCTATTATCGCGGAGGACATAGGCAAAAAACTTATCTTTGAAATTTTGGAATCTGAAAATATCCAAAGCTATAAAGTGCTCAAAAACTTTATGGCGCAGTTTAGAGAATATGGCGTACGATTTGCGATAGATGACTTTGGAACAGGTTTTTCAAACTTTTCTCACATTTTTGAGCTTTCTCCTGATTTTATCAAGATAGATGGAAGTCTTATCAAAAATATTCATGTTGATAAAAAATCGTATGAATTAGTCAAAGCTATCGTCTTTTTCTCTCAAGAACTTGGCATCAAAACAATTGCTGAATTTGTTCACTCAAAAGAGGTTTTTGAGATAGCGTATAAACTAGGTATCGACCAGTTTCAAGGCTATTATTTTAGTGAGCCTAAAGAGAAGATTTAGTCTTTTTTACACAACTCATCAAACCAAACATCATTCTCTTTACTTCGATTTTCTTTCGATTTTAAAAGTCCTTTATGAATAGATATCAAATCATCCATTTCTAAAAATTCCATCATCTCAAATGTACCTACAACCGCTATTGGGTCGGACTCTATAAGTCCTTCTATCTCTTTAATTAAAGCTTGTTTTTCAAGGCTGTTATCCATACTTTTCTCTTTTATTTACAATTTATTACCAAAGGTATTGTATAATACATTATATTATAACAAGGAAAACGAATGAAAAAACATATTTTATGGGTTGCTTCTTTGCTGTACACTTCTGTATTTGCAGCAACTGATGCACAAATTATTGAACACTTCAAATCTACCATCCAAGTCCCAAATATAACGATTGAAGTACTTTCTCGTAAAAGCGTTGAGGGTATTGCGGGTATGGATTTTGTAACCTTAAATTTAACTGATGGTGCAAGAGCTCAAAAACTGAGCATCTTCACAAAAGATGACTTAATCTTCCCTGATGTCATTAGCATCAAACAAGGCGGAAGTATCAAAGATATGATGGAAAATGTAGAGCTTCAAAAAAAGATGTCTGCTGTCTATAAAAAAGAGGATAAAAAAAATATTGTCTCTTTAGGAAATGATCCGAAAAAAGAAACGCTCGTTGTTTTAACTGACCCAGAATGTCCTTATTGTAGACAAGAACTAGCAAAAATTGAACAAAGACTTACCACCAATAACGTCAAACTTATTTTTGCACCTGTTCATGAGCGAAGTTCTTTGGAAAAAGCTTTCATTATTTACCGTGAAACTGAAAAAGTAAAAACAGATGCTGAAAAAATTGTTATTTTGAGAAAATATTTTGATGAAAATGTTGTGCTAACACAAAAAATTAGTGACCAAGACGTTAAAAAAATGGAAGATTTAAAACTAAAATATTTTGAAACTGGCATCAAAGGTGTTCCTTTTGTCGTTCGCGAAAAAGAGCTTTTAAAATAGTCTTTCTCCTCGCCTCATAAAAGATTTATGAGGCGACATCTCATCCAAAGGGTTTTCCATGTTGGTGATGATACTACTTCTTTGCATAACTTTTTTAGCCTCTACAAGTTTTTTATTATGGATACTTTGGAATAAACAAAAAAGAGAAATTAAAACACTTCAACTCACCTCATCACTCTTTGAAAATATCTATGACACTCTTCCACTCCCTATTTTTTATAAAAAAAAGAAAAATGCGGGACAAAGTGGAAACAAAGCGTTTCATCATTCTTTTGGGGATATGAACAAAGAGGTATTTGAAGAACTAGACCTTCTTGCTAAAAATGGCGAGCATACCCTTACACTCACTTATGATAATGGAATTAAAAAAAATTCTACGGTTTACCTCTCACCACTGCTTGATAAGCATCACAAAATATTTGGTTTTACAGGTGCTATTTTAGATATCAGTTCTCTTCAAAAAAGTAAAGAACTCCTCCTCGCCCAAAAACAAAGACTGGAGTTAGCGCTTGAGGGTTCGGGTGATGGACTGTGGGATTGGGATATGAGCAACGATACATTTTTTTACTCTCCAAGATGGAAAAGTATCATGGGATATGAGCCGCAAGAATCCCCTAATAGTCTGGCATCTTGGCTTAATCTAGTACATCCTAAAGATATGGCAACACTCAATGAAAAACTTAAAATTCATCTTGATGAAAAAAATGAACTTTTTTTTGCTGAGCATCGTATTAGAGATTCACAACCTTTGCGATGGATTGCGGTACGTGGTAAAATTATTATTGGCAAAAACAATAAAGCACGAAGAATGGTAGGAACAATTCGAGATATCAGTGAGAGAAAGAAAAATGAAGAAGAACACCACCAATATCAAGACCTTTTTGCCTCTTTTGTATCCCATCTTCCTACTATCGCCTTTATCAAAGATTTACAAGGAAAATATCTTTATATGAATAATGTTTATCAAAAATATATCGGCTTTCAAACATGGCAAAATAAAAATGCCCATGAATTATTTGATGCCACGAGTGCTGATGAAATTGAAAAAACTGACCGCATTGCCTTGTATGAAGGTGTCATAGAACATGAAATCATGCTTCCCACTGAAGAAGGAGATACAAAACTTTGGAAAGTATATAAATTTCCCATTGAAAATGCAGAAGGTGAAAAATATCTTTGTGGCTTTGGCATGATGATTAACAAACCATTCTCAAAGTAACGGTATGATTTCGCTATATAACGCACAGGGATAAGACAATGCAACCAAACATTTTAATGATAGAAGATGATATAGAATTAGCCCAAATACTGTGCGATTTTCTCAAACGCTATAACATTACCGTCACTAACTTTGATGACCCTTACCTTGGCCTCAGTGCTTTAAATCTTAAAAAATATGACCTATTGATACTTGACCTTTCTTTGCCAGGAATGGATGGACTAGAAATTTGTAAAGAAGTAAGAGCTAAAAATGATATTCCCATCATCATCTCTTCGGCTCGCAGTGATTTGGAAGATAAAATCATCGGACTAGAACTAGGAGCTGATGACTATCTCCCAAAACCCTACGAACCTAAAGAGCTTTATGCGAGAATTATGAGCGTTCTTAGACGCTACAAAAAAAGCTATCAAATCAATGAAGAGCCCTCTACATGTAAACTTATCTTTAAAGAAGAGAGCCATACCATTCTCTTTGAAGAAGTACCGCTCTCCCTCACGCTTGCAGAGTATGAAGTGTTATCCCATTTGATTCGAAAAAATAATTGTGTGGTTTCAAGAGCCGAACTTATCAACAATGCACTCTCTCTCAATGATGAAAATGAAAGTAGAAGTTTAGACGTACTCATCAGCAGAATCCGCACAAAACTAGGAGAAAGTTCAAAAGAGCCTTATTTTATTCATTCGGTGCGAGGCATCGGATATAGGCTACAAGCATGAGTTGGCACCACTCTATCATCGCAAAAATTTCACTTATTTTTGCACTTGCTCTTTTGGGTATTGGTGCTGTTTTTATTTCACTTGCAAGCCACGAGAGAGAAAACAACATCAAAAGTATGCAAGATTATTCTCATGTTGCTATTCGTTCCGCATTTGACAATGGAAAGAAAAAACTTGATTTTGAGAAACTTGAAGAGATGGGATTTAACCTTATCGAAGATAAAGAGCAAAAAGAAAAAATTTTATTACTCCCAAAACCACCTAAACCATTTCCTATGAGACACATGGAAGAGCGATTTAAATTTGGATTTTATACTGTTTATGATGGGGCGAGCATTTATGCCATACTACAAAATAGAGAGAGCGAGACTTTGGTACTTCAGACACCTTATAAAAAAGAGTTGTTTCCACGAATTCTCTTTCCTATTTTGACATTTTCTTTTATGATATTTCTCTATATTGGTACCATTAAAAGTATATTACCACTTAAAACGCTCCGTAAAAAGATAAAGCTTTTTGCAGATGGAAACTATGACATAGAATGTACCAGTGGCAAAAAAGATGAAATAGCTGCCCTTGCTAATGAATTTGATAGTGCTGTTAAAAAGATAAAATCACTTCGAGATTCACGACAACTCTTTTTACGCAACATCATGCACGAACTTAAAACTCCTATCACAAAAGGGAAACTTGCCTCTGAGATGATTGAAGATGCCACTTATACATCGATACTGCAAAATGTTTTTAAACGCCAAGAAGTGCTACTTGAAGAGTTTTCACGTATCGAAAAGCTCAGTGCTGATGAACTAAAACTAGATATGCAAAACTACAATATCGAAGACCTCGTAGATTTTGCACTCGATATCTTAGAGGATAAAAAAGAACATATCACCGTTCATCTCACACCGATAAGTTTACATGTAGACTTTGAACTTTTTGGAGTAGTCCTTAAAAATCTTTTAGACAATGGCATCAACTATGCTAGTGATGCGCACGTTAGCATTACGAATGACACCAAAACTATTACCGTTTCCAACAAAGGAAACCCTTTAGAATTTCCCCTTGAACGCTATGGCGAACCTTACTTTTTAGAGGGTAAAAAACAAAAAAGTTTCAGAGGATTGGGCTTTGGACTTTTTATCACATGGCATGTTATCAGACTTCACGGAATGAAAATAGACTACCAAAGAAAAGGCGACATGAATCACTTTGTAATTAAGTTATAGCTTTAACATATCGAGTTTTGCATCATAATCACTTGTTTGAATTCCAAAAATACCTATCATGGTATGAAATAAATTATCGTGTGAAAAAGGCTCTGCTTTTTTAGCCGCAAGATGGTGCATCTTTACTTGATTTTCTTTTCCAAAATAGAAAAGTGCAGGGACATGTTTTTGCGCATCAGGTGCTATAAAATAAGGCAAACCATGCAAGTAAACACCATTTTCACCGAGTGATTCACCATGATCTGAAACATAAAAAAGTGTGGTTTGGTACTGTGCTTCATTCTTTTCTAAAAGTTTTATGGCTTCATTGATGACAAAATCAGTATATAAAATCGTATTATTATAGGTATTGACGATTTCTTCTTGTGAGCATTTTTCAAGATCTTGGGTATCGCATGTTGGCGTAAATTTTTTGAAAGCATCAGGATAACGCTTATAGTAGGTAGGACCATGACTTCCCTCTTGATGCAAAACGATGAAAGTATCTTTATGCTCTTCATCAATGCTACTTTGCATACCTTCAAGCATCACCTCATCAAATGTTTTTCCTCCAAGATTTTTAACATTTTTCACTCTATCTGCAATGCCCTTTGTCCCTCCAGAGTTATTATCTCTCCAAATGACACGTGTGTTAACTTTTTGGAGCACATCAACTAAGTTTTCATAGTAAATTTTGTCATCATCAAACTGAGAGCGTGAAAATTTTGAGAACATACACGGTACTGAAACTGCTGTTGCCGTGCCACATGAATAAAAATTTGAAAAATTCACAATGTCATGACGTGATTGCAGTAAAGGATTGGTGGGAACATCATAGCCATTAAGTGAAAAATTTTGCGCCCGTGCAGTCTCTCCTACAATCAATATCACCAGTTGCTTTTTATCATTAACACTTTTGTGGGCATCGAGTGCAATAGGCGTTAAAACTCTTTTTCCTTTAACCTTTATCGCCACAAATTTAGCAAATGAAGCGATAGGATAGGAAGGGTTGAGATACATTTTAAGTTCACTATGATTTCTAAAAAAAGAACTATACGACTTGCCTATCACCATGTATGTTCCCGCAATCAACATAAAAGAAACCATAGCCATCACCAATTTTTGAGCCACTTCGACTTTATAGCTTCCAAAGTTAATACGATAACGTTGTAATAGAAAAATAGGAATAGCACCCCCAATCAAAAGATACATAAGAAGTTTGGGGGTTACCAAATCAAACACTTCAGCTACATCGGTTTGAGCCATATTATTGAGCATATTTTTATCAATGATGGTTCCAAAAGAGTCTATAAAGTAGCTACTAAGGGAGGATATTATCAAAAGTGTTGCGATTACCCATTGAAAACTATATCGGTGGGTTAGCAAAAGAAGGACATTTAAAACAAATATAAGCAGTAAAGCTAAAATAAAGGGGCTACCAAAGAGTACTGTATAGTTTTTATCAGCTAATGCAAAATCAAAAAGTTTTAAAAAAAATGTCTTATTGAAAAGTAACACTATAAAAAATGATACTGCAAAGATTATTTGTTGACTCTGTGTGAAAATATACTTTTTAACCATTTTATTATCCATTTTTATAATATTTAAATATTATTGTACCCAGTGAATATGAATACGAAATGAATTTAGAAAAAAATGCTTACTTTGGTCTCTTTTCCCTTAACACTTTTAACTTCCATGCGAAAACCATGCAAATCAAGAATCGTTTTGACAATAGCAAGTCCTAGCCCAACACCCGCTATATTTTTCACCGTTTTTCCCCGATAAAATTGCTCAAAAATGTGAGGTAACTCCTCTTCATTGATACCTAAACCACTATTGGTAATACTCAAAGTTGTATCCAAAAGAGCAATATTTACCATGGAATGTGAGGGGGAATACTTAATGGCATTATCAAGAATATTGGCAATAGCGATTTTGAGCAAAGCCGCATTTCCACGTGTCGTAAGAGGCTCACAGGCGTTTACATGTAAAGCTATGTCTTTAGTCATGGCAAAGCTCTTTTTCTCTTCTATGGCTTCTTGCACAATCTCATCAATATAAACCATCTCAAAAGAAGCATCAACATGCCCTTTCATAGTACTCGATAAAAATAAAATCTTCTCAATAATATCCTGCAAAGAGGTAATTTCATGATGAATAGTCTCTAAAATATGTTGATACTCGCTTGATGTGCGCTCTTTTTTGAGTCCCACTTCTATCTCACCCCTGATGATAGTAAGGGGTGTTTTAAGTTCATGTGAGGCATTTTGCCCAAACTGTTTGACTTGCAAATAAGCATATTGAAGTTCATGGAGAAGCGTGTTAAACGTGTCAATAAGATTGTCTATCTCTTTGGCAATATGGGTTTTAGTAATCTTTTTATCAACGTCTTCTACTTTGATAGAACGTGCCTCATCAATAACGTGCTGCACATTCAACAGTGAGTGAGAGATAATAAAATAAACCATCAACAAAATCACCACCAGTAAAACACTCAAACCTATCAACAACCATACCGTCATCGTCTTAATATACGGCGTATACTTATCATATACTGTACCGCACGATAAAATGACATAATACTGCTCTGTCACATCCAATACTATGTGCCCTATTCTTATCTTACTCTTAGTCAGACTAGGAATAGTAAGCGTCGTAAACA
>JAFLKZ010000061.1:12662-14029 GCA_019162915.1 Campylobacteraceae bacterium | reverse complement strand
GCATGTTTCACTTTGTAACTCACATCGTTTTCAGCAATCTTAACTGAAAGTTTAATCTCTTTAACTTCCACTTTAGTTTGCTTTTTACGTGCTTCTTTTTTCTTTTTTTCTTCTTGATAATGAAACTTACCGTAGTCCATAATTTTTGCAACCGGAGGTTTTGCATCCGGAGAGATCAATACTAGGTCAAGCCCCAGTTCATTAGCTTTAGCCATCGCCTCTTGAATCGTTACAACTCCCAGTGCTTCACCACCATCTACTACACAACGTACCTCAGGAACTCGGATTTCCTCATTCATTTGGACTCGGTCTTGTTTTTTAATCAAAAATGCACCTCATTAATTTTTTCTTTTATTAAGTTCAAGAATTGTTCTTCACTTAAATTGTATTGTTCTCGCGAGCGACGATCGCGCACCGCAACACTCTTAGAGCCAACCTCTTCATCGCCCAAAACGATAATCATAGGAACACGTCCTTTTTCCGCCGTTCGGATACGCTTATTGAGACTGTCGTTTTTATCGAAAATCTCATAATCCGCACCCATATCAATCAGCTTATTGCCCAATTCACGCGCATACGCAACGTGAGTTTCTGCAATCGGAACGATCGCAACCTGCGTTGGAGCGATAAACATTGGGAATTCCCCAGCGTAATGCTCCGTCAATATACCAATAAAACGCTCAAAAGAACCTAAAATGGCACGGTGAATCATTACAGGTTGAATTTTTACGTTCTCTTCGCCATTATATTCCAGCTCAAAACGCTCTGGAAGGTTAAAATCGAGTTGGATTGTTCCACACTGCCATTCACGTCCGATAGCATCAGTGATTTTAATATCAATCTTAGGACCGTAAAACGCTCCACCGCCCTCATCAATCTCGTATGCGAGCTTATTTTTATCCATTGCATTTTTAAGAGCATTGGTAGAAATTTCCCATACTGCATCATCTCCAACCGCTTTTTCAGGTTTTGTAGAGATCATCATTTTATAGTTAAAATCAAAGGTTTTCATGATCTTATCAACGAAATCGACAACTTCGATGATTTGTTCTTCGATTTGATCCGGCGTACAAAAAATATGAGCATCATCTTGGGTAAATTCGCGAACACGGAAAAGACCGTGAAGCGCACCCGTCATCTCATGGCGATGAACGATTCCATACTCAAAGTATTTGAGAGGGAGATCACGATAAGAACGTAAATCATGCTCATATACTTTGATATGCCCGACGCAGTTCATAGGTTTTACCCCAAACTCAATCTCATCGATGTTTGTGAAATACATATTTTCGCCGTAATTTTGGTAGTGACCACTCACTTTCCATAAATCAGAGCGAAGCATTTCAGGTCCGCGTACCGGCTCATAC
>JAFLKZ010000061.1:7658-12613 GCA_019162915.1 Campylobacteraceae bacterium | reverse complement strand
AACGTGAACGCATACGAGCACCTGCCGGAAGCCAGATCGGGAAACCCGCCCCTACTTCTTCGCGGAAGGTGAAAAGCTTCATCTCAGCACCGATTTTACGGTGATCACGCTTTTCGGCTTCTGCTACTTGTTCTAAGTATGCTTTTAGCGATTCTTTATCAGTAAATGCGATACCGTAAATGCGAGTTAACATCTCATTCTTACTGTCGCCACCAAGATACGCACCAGAAATTTTTGTGAGTTTGAAATAACGTATCATTCCTACATTGGGCAAATGAGGTCCACGGCAAAGGTCTTCGAATTCACCTTGCTTATAGATTGAAATCACATCATCAGGGATACGATCCATAACAGTTTGCTTCAAATGGTCATTTGCAAATTTTAGTCGTGCTTCATCTTTGGTAATCTCGTAACGCTCGATGACTACTTTGGATTTTGCAATATCGAGCATTTTTTTCTCGATCGTTTTCAAATCTTCTTCGCTAATGGTTTCATTAACTTTAAAATCGTAATAAAAACCTTCTTTGACCACAGGTCCTACAAAGAATTTAGCATCGGTATAAAGTGCTTTAATCGCTTGTGCCATCAAGTGTGCACACGAGTGACGAAGTACTTCAAGTGCGTCTGCAGAATTGTCCAGTTCTATTTCAGTACCGGTAATTCCACGTGAAAGTGCTGTTTGTAAATCAACTATTTGATCATTATGCTTAATTGCAATAACATCCATTGTAAAAGTTTCCAGTTCATAAGAAAAATAAGGCGAATTATACGATTTTGTTGATTGGTTTGAGTTTAAAGAGAGTTTTTAGGGAGAAATTTAAGAAGAAATGGTGGTCGCAACAGGATTCGAACCTGTGACCACTACCTTGTCGAAGTAATTTTTAAACCCGATCTAAGCCCTATTTTACGGGCTTAGAGGCTTATTTCTTAGTCTCTTGTGTAACTATTGTGTAATTAATTATACACTCCCTCCGATCTTTTTGTCAAGTTCTTGACTTGCAAGAACGGCTATGTCATTATTATTATGAATTGATTTGTAATAAAACTTTTTAGTAACTGCTGAACCTATGGCATGACCAATATTGGCTTGAATATATGATTCAGGGATATGACTATCATACATAATGGATACATAACTTTTTCGTGTTGCCTTAACCGTTTTATACTGAACCCCAATCGCCTTAAAAAGCGGTTTCACATGATTTTTAACAATAGTGGCATTGTCATAATGAGGTTTATCTTTATCTGAAACAAAAATCCATTTATCATTTTTCGTTTCTTGTGCATAACTTTGAAGCAAATTTAACGCTTCAGGCATGAGATACACTTCTCGTCTATGGTTCTTTTGTTTTGACGACATTTTGATCTTACCTTGAGTTAGCGATTGCTTTAGATTAATTACTTTTTTATCAAAATCTATATGACTCCATTCAAGCCCAAGAGCCTCTCCAACACGCATTCCAGTTGTAAAAAGAATCGAGAAATATACTTTCAACCAACCCTCAGAATTATCTAAAATTAAACGTATTTCATTTGTAGTATAAGCTTTTAAGTCTACTTCATTTTCATCGACAAAAGTGTCTTTAATCGGGTTGGCGTGAATAAATGGATTCTCATTTATGAGTTTATATTTCAGTGCTTTTTTCATAATTCCATTTAGTATTCTTCTTATACGTCGTCGTCTATCTGCTGACAATTTCGCATGTAATTTCTCCCAACTCTCTATTTCTTTTATGCCTATGTCTTCCAGCTCATATTTCTCAAAAAATGGAACAATAAGTCTTTCAAAAATTGATAGATAATCTGCTTGCACTTCAGGACCACGTGCTTCAACTGATTCTTCTATTGCAAGATAGCCTAAATTTTTTATTGTATATTCACTTTTTGGCTTTACGTCTTTATTGACAATTTTACTCAGGACTTCAAGTGGTCGCTGTTTAACCGACCATGCCTTATTCATTTTTGTGGCTTTTTTCCCTGTTGATTTTCTGTAAAACTTACCCTCAATCGAACCTTGAACCCATAATGTTTCACCTCTAACAAAAAAACTGCCGTCTCCTCTTGTCTTCATTTTGCACCTCTGCTAATGATTTGAGCCGCTGTTTCTTTGGTGGTGTATATTTTCCCGTTCTCAATCCAAAAATCAACCTCAGGTTCAAAATTAGCTATAAGATACTGTCTGATTGCCTGACGAGATTTTCCAGTCATATTAGCTAAATGTGACACACTCGCCTTTAGGGGTATAAGCATTTTTAAAAGAGTCTGTTGTTGTAAAATCAAATTCTTTAATTCTAAATATTCAAAACTATTTGCTATTGGATTTGCACTCATAATTATTATCCTTTATACGGCTCTTTATGGGAGCTTTTTTGTTCTCTAAAAAAAGGTGCTTTTATCGCACCCACTCATTATTATGGCTCCTTTTAGGAGCCTATATTTGACTTAAAAAAAAGAGTTCGCTCTAAGGCAAACTCTCGGTTTAATGTTTATCTATTGTTGCTTTGAGGCAAAAGTCTCTGTAAGTTCGTCTATTTTTTCTTGGAAAGATTCTATCTTTCGATACTCTCGAAGTTGTTTGAATCTTTCAATCAAAAGGTTACATTCCTTGAATGTTTCCAACGTTCCCGAATTTTTCTTCCCGAAACGTAAAAGTTGAACTTTCTTTTTCCCTCTTCCCTCACCATCAGGCTGAGAGCCAATAAGACGAAATTGGGTTAAAGAGCCTTTTTTATCCAATATCTCGAGATTATCTTTCTCCAAGTTATTGATATACAAATCTGCAAAAGTAGTCACAAAGTCTTCTACTGAATACTTCAATCTATAAACATGTAAAAAATTTTCAATGAACTCATAGCTCTCTGTGTAGAGCTTTTGGAAATCTTTTTTCATTCAAAGACTCCGATTTTTTTTGTCGCTAACTAATGCAACAAGAGAATGATTACATATAATCACTTAAAAGCTCTTTAAGGGAGCTGATATTGCAGGGTTTTTCCATTTCCTATGAGAAATTAAAATTTAACGCTCAAATAACACCCTATCTGAGAATAATCAATTTTAGGATCATTTGGTAATGTCAAAGTCATATTGGCAGTTTTGTACTTAACACCAATGCCATATTTATTACTAAAATCGTATTCACCAGCTACATCATAAACAACACCTTGCATAGTGTTACTTCCAACTTGTCCTAAACCATAACCAATGCCACCATGAAGTGCAAAAGGAATTTGGAGAGTATTATGAAAGTTATATCCAACACGGAAAAGGAAATCGACCAATTCCCCTGCATCATCATTGAGAGATTGATAGTTTTTCACCATAAACACACCTGCGTCTATAGCTCCCCCAACTTCAAACCCATTATTGAAAGTTTTCATCATATCAATTCCGATTTCACCACCCAAATGATAATCAGGATTTTCGATTTTGTTTTCAGTGACTGCAAAATTCATATGTGATCCACCAGCATATAAATGGCTAGAAAGTAACAGTAAAACTGCACATATAACATTTTTGTGCATATAACTCCTTAAAAATAAACAAATTTTATCATATATTAATTTTAATGAAGATAATATCTTTTTTAAATTTTTCACAAGAATTCATAATGGAGTGTTATGAAAAAAATATTCGTAGGGATAGTTCTAGCGATATTGTGTATAAACATGAGTGCAGCTGAAATGAATTTAGATGGAACAATGGATTACTCACATGATGAGCATATGCGTATGGCAGCTTATGCTAAAGGTCAAGGTTCTGCGGAAGCAGCGGTTGTTATGGGAAAACATTTTAAATCAGCTAAAGAAGCTAAAAAATGGTGCAGTAGTAATCTTGAGTTGGAAGAAGAATATATTCCTCTTGCAACTTCAGTTTGTATGCAAAAGTTAGGGTTTAAAAAATAACAAGGATAAATATGAAGAAAATTATTCTATCGGCATCCATCGCAACTGCTTTTGTGCTTTTAACGGGTTGTTCTGATTCATCTGCACCAGAATGTGGGAATGATGATGTCAAACAAATGGTATTTAAAAACCTTGACAAAGAACTCAAGGAAAGCCTTATTATGGGCGTATTTCAAACAAAATATCCAGTGGAAGCAATGGAATTAAATATGAAGTTAAATACAGCATCTATGGTTCAATCAATGATGCCAGGACTTGATGCAACAAAAGGTGTTAAATATCCAAAAAGCTTCTTGGAGCTGAAAAAAAATATGGAAGACAAGATGTTTCCAGCTATGAAAGTAGATTTGACAACAATCCAGAGCACCAAAATAGATGAAAAGATTAAACGAAGTGAGTGCACTGCAAATTTGACAGTTTATATGTCGGGAAAAAAAGATTTGGATCCTTTAAGCCTTCCAATTACTTATTCAGCACAGAGAACAGATGATGGGAAAGAGCTCATTGTAAAAGCTTCGTTCAATTCAGATAATTCAAAAGATAGCTCTGATAATACTACAGAAACTGAAGAGTAAATAAAAAGTTACTAGGAAGTATCTTCTAAAATATTATTATAAATTTAAATATATTTTTTTAAAGAGTATGCTTTACATTAAAACAAAGGGTAACGTATGAAAATGATGGATGTAATAAAGGAATATTTCCTTTTTAGGTTTGTTGATAGCATTCATTGCTGCTATTGCAATCGGTACAGTAATTGATGGTGAAATTGGAAGTGCTATTATTGTTGTGTCATTGCTGACACTCATTTGGTCTTTATTGTCTGTAACGGTTAATCGTATACGTGATACAAAAATGAGTGTTACTAGAGGTGTTATTTATTTAATATTTTTAACTCCACTGGTGTATATTTACTTATTTTTTGCAAAATCGGTTCTACAGCCTGAAGAGGTAAAGTAATACTCGTATACGATCCATCAATTAATAGCGAAAAAGCAGTACTAAAACTAAATATATTTTATGATTATGTTTAATAACATTAAGTAGATAAGC
>JAFLKZ010000061.1:0-7603 GCA_019162915.1 Campylobacteraceae bacterium | reverse complement strand
TATGACATTGCATCACAAGTATACAGCGATATGGATACTGGTTTCTGGAATGGAACACACTATAGTATTTTAGAAGATGGCAAAACCGTTGGCGTTACTGGGCTATCTGTTGGGCTAATGTATTTCTTGGTATGGCTTTTAGTTTTTTTGCTACTGAATCGTAGAAATGACTACTCTTATGGGTATTATGTCAGACAAGAGACAAATATTATCCTCTCTATAGTTATTACTTACTTTGGATTTTTGTATCTTTTTCCTACCCCCACAAGTGAAGCTCCTGTAAAACTAACTAATGAGATGAGCTATAAAGCTGCTAATGCGATGATAGATGAATTAAAATCGCAAACTGATCCAAAAATAAAACTCAAAGAGATTGATGATTTTACTGATAGTAGTGGAAAGGTATATTATCTTGTTTATGAGCTTGATGCAAACAAGAAATGTGACGCTCTTTTGAATGATAAGCCTGTTAAGCATCATTATATCGGCGAAAGTCATCAAGGGGATTATGTTAAGTTGATTAATGGACTTGAAGAACAGTATCGGAATGGAAATAAAAAAGATTTAGGAACTGCTTCATTTTTAGCAGATATTTTCAAAAATGGAAATCGCTTTGTTAATCGGAACAAGAAAAAAGGTTCTTATTTTGATTCAGAAAGAAAAGCTTTTATTGCTAAACAAAAGCAGATAGAGAAGAAGAAGCTCGAAGTCGTTACACCTGAGAAAATCAAACCAAAAGATGTATGAGCCTCTTATTTATTTAGGATGACGAAGTAACTATTGTTTTAGTATAGTACATAGAAAAGACATAAGATGAACACGATTGTAAAATAAGTATGTCACTTTTCAAACTCGTAACATTGATATCAACCAAATTAAAGAACATAAAGTTCTTTTTGGAGGTGGATATCGTGATTATCGAAAAATTTAGTTGCGTTTCCAAGTGTGAATTTCTTCATAAAAACCTTGAGTACAGCCTTGTATAAAATCATTACTATAGGGTATGAACTGATCGAGTCGACCACTTTTATACAATGTTCTCTTGCAGTCTTCAGTAACTTGTTCTGGAGTATTATTAACTGTATATGAAGTTGCATTTCTATGACCTTCTATTTTCCCAAAGTAACTTGCCTCGTCACTGCCAGCGAATAAGCAAAGAGGGATTGCAATAAGTCCTCCAATTAGTAAAAATCGATTCATTAGCCCAACCTTTAATGTTTTGATATATTATATTTAAATCTTATTTATTTGTCAATTTTGCATAACTCATAATTCAGCCTTATAGCCTTGTGTCTATTTTAGAATAAAAATCTTCACATGAAGAGATTTATGATTTTAGCACAACTTTTAGTATAAGCCCTAATGCAGGCTTATACTCACTCATCAATAAAATTCCTCCCCAATCTCCAAAAATAAACTTGGTAATTCATAGAAGCCACCAAACCGATTATGATCATGTCGATGTAGTTGATTGATTGGTACGCATTGGTTAAAGTACGTCCAAATATTTTTATCATGATAAGCTCAAACGTGACAAATGCTATCAGAATCACCGTCCCTAGAAGTTCCTCAAAATAAATTTGTATCAATTTAACCAAAGCAATAACAACTGTCATTTCAATAGCCACTTTACTGAATCCAACAGCTTGAAGCTGTTCGCTTAACGGATGCCAAAAATCCCACACTGAAAAAATGAAGGTGTAAAATAGCCCCTCAATTAAAAATAAATCTGCATCTTCTCCAAAGAAAAAATAGAGCAGTTGATAGCTTGATAACCATATCAAGATAGCAAGGATTAAATTTCCCGTCAAGGGAATATTGAGACTGTCTTTTATGAGATAAAAGACAACTGTACTCACTGTGGCAACAATCATAATAATCGGGTTAAAGCCCTCATCGGGGCGTTTCATTTTGAATATCATTTTTTCTCCTTATGCGACTTTTGCTTGGATTTGTGTGATCTCCATGAGGTAATCAAAGATTTTTTGAGCCTCACTCGCTGATTTCCAAAGAAGTTTTGGTTCTGTTTTAAGAGCTTTTAGCCACGATTGGAGATATTCAGCATGTCGTAAATCTCCCACGATTCGAAAATGTGAACAAAGCAGAGCTGCCGAGAGTTCACAGCGTAATTCTTCCTTCGCATAGTCTTCACTTCCAAATTTTCCCATTAGGTTGCGATTAAGTCGGTGTTCCGCTCCTGTCCAATGGCTTAGTTCATGCAAAATTGTTGCTCCATAGTTCACTGAATCTATAAAGGTTGAAATATCAGGCATTCCGATATAGTCCTCTTTTGGATTGTAGAAAGCTTCGGTACGTGTTTTAATGATTGCACCACTTTGAGCAATAAAATCGTTTAGGTCGGGAATTTCCGCATTATCGTTACCTATTTGAATATCTGTTGTATCGACGTTAAACACGGTGAAAGTTTTGAGCATATGAATAGTTTTTTTAACAAGTTCCCCTGTCGTTTCGTTTTGTTCCTCGATCTCTAAAGGTTTGAAGAAAAAGACGGATGCCCCTTTGCTTCCTTGTTTGAGTTTTGCCCCTAACTTTTGAATTTGGTTGAATGTGAGCCACTGGTTCGATTTGTATCCCTTCTCTTCCATTTCACACATGAGGGAAAAAATATTAAACCCACTATAAAAAGTTTGTGAGGCAAAATTTTTAGGAAGTCCAACACTCCAACTTTTGAACCAGCTTTGCAGTTCTCCTGCTTCGATCTTGTTGATAATGTTTTCAACGACTTGGTTGAGTTTGTCTTGAGGTGTCATTTGGTTTCCTTTTTTTGAAGAGTTTTTCTTTGTGATTGTTGAGCTTTATCTTTTGCTCTTCCTCTTTTTTCAAGGAAGAACAAAATTGACTCCCACAAAGAGTTTTTCCCCGTTCCTGTCTCGCTTATCTGACAGATGATTTTTCAAAAATGTTGGGGAAAAGATTAGGTTACTAACCGATTCGTCATCATTCTTTGAGAATAAAATAAATGGCAGAGAAGTGATACATGGACGGGACAAGGAAGAACAGTGGATTTGATTTGTGTGATTGACTGCTAAGAAAAAAGAGCCTCTAAAATGATGTGATTTTTAGAACCGTGTAAAAGATTCACGCTTCGAATGAATCTAATAATCTTTTGATTTCATACAAATTTTTCATAAATTTCATCGCATTTGACTTTCAACGCATTGTTTTCTGAAAATCCATCTATAACCTTATATCCCTTTACGAAGGGCAAATTTTTATAAGGAGATTTATGATTTTTAGCACAACAGTGCATCAATAAGAAATCCGCTCGGATTTCTCGAATAGTTCGTACTTTTTAGAAAGTACGCCACCGTATTAATGGAATATAGAAAAAACTACTTGATTTTTCTATACTCCATTAGATAAATAATTAAACCGATTAGCCAAATTCAAAAACTTGCAGGGGGAACATATTGCCAAATAGAGCTCCCCTATTGAGTCGCCAATGACTGACTGCCAATTAGTTAAGCAGACTTAATATTTGCGGCTACATGTATTGAAAGGTACTTGTGTAGCTGAATAGAGGGCTGTCTCGTTGAAATACGAGGCTTCTACTCAATATAAATCACTATGAATAAACAGGGTTCAAAAAGAGGACTGTTTTTTATAAAAAAACTTTTACTATAAAAGTGTGATGAATATGGGCGACCATGAAATAGTGTTAGAAAACCTAAAAATTTCTAATGCTCGTATATATTGAAGTGGTGGAAATCCACTACGAGGAGATGTTCCGAAAGGGCATTACTCGTACAGAGGCGGGGAGGTGTAGTTGGAAACAATGAAACTAAATAGCTCAACCGTTAAAGGGCTACGACTATAAAGGTGTCGTAGTTAAAGCTGAAGATTGTGAATTCGGCAACTCTGTTATGCTCTCATATGGTTAAAATACCTAACTGTTACGAATCGTACATACCAACCGAAAGCTTAACATTGTTAAGAGAGTAAGGGGAAGCTTCTATATTCTATTCCGATCCATTGGATTTGAAGGGTGTACGAGGATATACGAGACCTAAGTGAGAGATGAGACGATATATACTAAATGGGCAAGGGCGTAGCGAGTAAAATCGCCGTCTGAGAGGTGTACTGATCAGAGTTGGAGAAATGATGCAAGGGTGCTGTGTTGTTTCGACGTGTGAGGGTGTGGCAACTCTCGATATACACACTTAAAAGGTACTGGAAGGCAAGAATTTGAATTTGGGATTGGCATCCCTACATGCGGAAAATCGATTGTTGAAAAACCGTGTCAGAACTCTTGGTTGAGTTTAATCTGACACACTTCGGAAAATTATGTTTGTCTCCATTTTGGGCTTCTTCTTAACCAAAAAAGGAGGTCTGTAATGGACACAACAATAACAAAACAACAATATATAGTTACAAGCTGGCAAGGATTAATGCAACAACTTGTATTTTTAGCTGGTCAAGGATACACTTTTTATCATGTAATTTATTTGCCAAAAGAAAAAGTACATAAATTTCCAGCTATCGATACTAAACTGATAGCAAAGTATCAAACCAATGTTTCGAAATATCAAAGATATAGGCTCAAACAAAAAAACAGAGCTAATTTTATGTATTTAAGATGGGAACATATAGCAGTTATTTTACATACCAGTGGCGATATGGGGGAAATTGAGTCTATGGATTCATTTAAGAGTCTAAGAGATCAATCTATGGCTATACAGCTATCAAAATATCTTTCCCTTGCCATTGTATTGGATAATGGAAAAACCACCGTAAGACTTCACAAAGAGAGCTTCAGAACTTTTAAAATGGTGATTGAGGGGTATGCCAAACAGCAACTTAAGAGGAAAATCATCGAAACGATTCAAAAGCTCAATGGTATCCCTTCATATCGTGGGGTTGTTGAGCAAAAAGAGTTATTGCTTGAATATGCCATCAAGCAATTAACTTTTCATGGGACTTTAGCTAACAAAAACGAGTTTCGATTGTTAAAGAGGAGAAAGCTCTATAAAGTATTTGAGTAATCGGACACTTTATATGTATAAGGGTAAATAATCTTACTATTTAACTCTATCTCTGTAGTATTAGTATATAAACTTATTATCTAAAGCCACTTCTTTCATAGTATCAAAAAACCAATTGAACAATTTTTTCTTATTTTTCTTATCATTTGCAATTGGTTTTTGCCCTTTTAAAAGGCAAAAAGATAAATGTAATTATTTTTTTCCTTATTAAAAGGAAAAAAGACAAAAATATTGGCAAATCACTAGATAATAGCGAACAGTGATTTGAAATCTTTAAACCATACTGGTTGCATTATAAGTGGGTAACCTTTCACTCATGCTAGGATTTCTCCTATCGACTATCAAGTTAGTGTCCTCTATCAACACTGTTACGGGCATCTTTTTGTGAATCAAACCTTTTACCACCTGACACAAACTATTATACAATCCGTTTTCCTAACTATATACTCAATGAGTAATTTCTTTGCATCCATATCCTCCGTTTAGTGGTGGATATATAAAACCTTGACTTAAGAAGGTTTAACACATTCACCTAAAGGACTTAGGATGAGCTCGACACGCTGGAATTAACCAACGGAGATTTTTTATGCCTTGTGCAAAGTGGGAGGTGTGACAATGATGAAGGATACCGACTCTTTTTTTAACGATAGAGAGAATCAGTAGAAAATCCACTTTACGGCTCTTTTAAAAAATCTCAAAAAAAGCTTTATGAGAACATTATAAAAATAATCCAGTGCGTTTTGAATAAAAATGTAAAAAATATTTAATTATGAATTTACACGCTTTAAAAGTTGTGTAGTTATTGTGTAATTATCTTGTCAATTTATAGCTATTTTTGACAACTTTTTAAAAGAAAAGAGTTTATTTTGAAAGTGATTAAAAGCTCTTTAAAGCCCTATTTTACGAAGTTTTTAATGGTGGTCGCAACAGGATTCGAACCTGTGACCACTACCTTGTCGAGGTAGTGCTCTACCAACTGAGCTATGCGACCATTGGGGCAGAATTATAATGAGTAAGAGGTTAAATATGACTTAACTCTTACATATCTTCGGTTTATAATTTAAAATCAACAACCAGACAACGGCAATATCAATCATCACGTCCGCTGCATTAAACACCGCAAAATTGAAACCGCAATGCCAATACACGTAATCAACCACTCCACCATAAATAAAACGATCAATCACATTTGAAAGTCCGGCTCCCACCATTATTCCAACCGGAATGAGGTAACATTTTTGTTTTAGCCAAAGTGTATAGCCCACAACGCCGGCTAAAAGAGCAAGCTGTATCCATTTCAACGATTCTGCCAAAAATGCAAACATTGAAAATGCCACCCCTTTATTGTAGACTAAAATCAAATCGATACACTGAGTATAAGCGCGAAAACCCTCAACAAACAGAGTTTTAAGCAATTGGTCGGCAACAAAAACTCCGATAACTACTAATATAAAAAGGACAAAAGACTTAGCCATTTAATGCCTTTTCAAAAAATTCCACCAATCTCGCCATCTCTTTTTCCATTACTTTTGAGTCTTTGCCTTCCATCAGAATCCGGAGCTTATTTTCAGTTCCTGAGTAACGTATAAGATGCCGAACATGCAGAGCTTCAGTCTTTTTGAGTTCCTCTTCAAGCCCTTCGATTTCAGCTAATGGCTTTTTATTTTTAACTTTGATATTTACCAGCTTTTGAGGATAAAGCTTAAATGGACGAAGAACTTTACTCGCCTTTTGCCCTGTCGTGAGAAGTAATGACAAGATTTGAAGCGCACTCATCAATCCGTCACCGGTTTTAGCGTAATCATGCAAGATAATATGACCGCTTTGTTCTCCTCCGAAGTTAATACCGTTCTCTCGCATCACTTCCAATACATATTTATCCCCGACGTTAGATCGGAAAAGTTTCAGCCCATTCTCTTTCATGCTGTCTTCGAGGGCTTGGTTACTCATAACAGTGGCAACAATCCCGCCTCCTTTGAGCTGACCATTTTTATTTAAAAAGAGAGCCAATGCCCCAAGAATCTGATCCCCATCGACCTCATCTCCCTTTTCATCGACAACAATAAGACGATCCGCATCTCCATCGAGAGCCAAACCAATATCAGCACGATATTTTTTCACTGCTTCGCGCAGATCTTTGGTATGCAGTGCTCCGTATCCCTCATTAATGTTAAATCCATTAGGCTTATCATGCAAGACGATCACTTCAGCACCCAACTCTTCAAGCACCGTTGGTCCCACTTTATACCCGGCTCCATTGGCCGTATCTAATACGATACGTAACCCTTGCAGTGTCAATTCACGACTGAATGAGTTTTTGAGCTGTACAATGTAGCGACCGATAACGTCATCAATCCGCTTTGCTGCACCGATTTGTTTACCTGTGACCTGGCCCTCTTCCAGACGTGCTGTGTCCTGAGCGATCGCTTCAATTTGGGCTTCAATTTCTTCGGAGAGTTTATTACCTTGAGCATCGAAAAACTTAATCCCATTATCTTCAAACGGATTGTGACTTGCCGAAATCATAATCCCAGCATCACATCGCATATTCAACGTCAAAAATGCAATTGCCGGAGTCGGCATCGGACCGATTTCTATTA
>JAFLKZ010000030.1 GCA_019162915.1 Campylobacteraceae bacterium | reverse complement strand
GCATACCATTTTTTGGCAACATCGTTCTGTTTTGGTATCATTTTGAACACTTCGCCCATATAAACCATATAACAGATATTGACCCGCTCATCTACTTTTAAAACATCTTTATCAAATTGATTTCTAAGTGCTGGCTTCTTTCTATTGGCTTCTTCTGAATATTTAGTTAATTTAAAATCATGGCTGCCCTCTTTTTCAAAGAAATCATTAAAAGAAGCATACTTTTGATCTTCATTTAGTCCTATAATTTTTTTAAGTTCAGGATGAAATACTTTGATAATAGGTTGCGTTTGCCATTCGATAGGTGAACTCATCATACCAAGTGCTACTTGATTAGCAGTCAAATCTTTATAGCTAGCGCTACCATATACCTTATTAAGTAACTCAGCAGAAATAGTATCGATAGGTTTTATGCGACCATCAACACTTTGTACCAAAATTTCTCCAAACTTATCGGCGTGTTTTTTGTCATATTGTTTTAGAAAATTAAGAAAATCTTCCGTAGTGTAGGCATGAAGAGGACTTGCTTGACTCATACCAAAGATAAGTAACCCTGCGATGAGCGCTGATTTTATCTTACTTGCATCATTTTGAACCATATGTGCAAGTTTTCTAAATCTACTTTTTGGATTAATAAGATTGAAAAATAGACCAATTCCTAGCAAAAGATAACCAAAATATGTAGGCCACTTACCAGGATCATTATTGACTGAAAGAATAGTACCCTTTTCGTCCATATCGTAAGATGTTTGAAAAAATCTAAACCCTCTATAATCTAACACATGATTCATATAAATACGAAATGGCATCGTGAAACTTTTTTCTTCATCCACAACTTCTACCTCACTAGCATACGACATAGGGGACATTGAACCCGCATAACGGTCAAGTTGAAACTCATGCAGTTTGATGAAAAAAGGAATGACAAATACCTTAGAACCCCACTCAAATTTAAAGGGAACGCCTGCTATGACTTCTTGGGTTACAAGCCCTTTATTTCCTTTGCCTTGACCGAACATGACAACTTCTTTTTGCTCGCCTTTAAAAGCGACATTGACAACTACTGCTTTATTGCTTTGCGCTTTATTCATTGGATTTTTATCTTGAATAACTTTTTCTTTACCCTTAAGCCCAATATATTTTGGCGCAAAATTAACACTACCGATGGTATAAAGTTGACCAGAAACAAAATCTTGCTTGAGCTTTGGCTCATACTCACCTTTTTTGTTTTCTACCATTTTAAACCAACTGAGTTTTTCAGCCGAATAAATAAAGAATTTTCCATTTTCCAAAGTAAACGCTACTTCTATTTTATCCGTACTTTTTGGTTTAGCATTAAATGTGAAGCTGTACTCACTTGTTTCATAAATTTCACCCTCACGCAAAGTGATATTTTCAGTCTCACCATATCCGCTGACCATCATTGAGATGAGAGGTTTTCCATCCACATCATCCATCACTTTTTTAGTAGCACTAGGGATAAACTCTTTAAAAGTAATCGTTGCTTTTTCTCCCGCTACGTCCATTGAAAAGTTAAAAGCATTGCCACCGAGATTTGATATAAATTTTTTATAGTCATACGCATAACGCTTATCGTCTTTTAATGCACTCACTTGTATAAAAGGGTCACTTGACATAACACGATTCTCTTTTTGTCCATCTCTTACATGTAAACTTCCCTCAAAACCGATGTAACGTGTCACACCAGAGCCTATAAGGATAAAAATAAAACCTACATGAAACAAAAAAGAGGGAAGTTTTTCAAGTTTATACATCTTATATTTAATAATATTATTGAGCAAAACAATCCCCAGTAAAATCTGGATTAACTCAAACCACCACGAAGTATAAATGGCAGCCCAACTTGTCTCTGCCCCAAAATCGTTTTCAACAAAAGTTGCTACCCCGCTAAATATTCCAAACATGACTAACAATACAATTGCAGATTTAATCGATAAAATCTGCTTCACAAGCGCACCCATAAAACTCCCTTTATACAAACTTTAGATTATGGTATCTTTTTAAAGTAAATAATTTATAAATCATTAAAGAAGCGTAGGCTTTTTTTCTCAAAGCCTACATGTAAAGCAGTTTTTCTTATCCGCCTAGGTACTTTTTTCGGATGGTATCGTCACCTATCATATCTGAAGCTATGCCACTCATGACGATTTTTCCATTTTCTAAAACATAAGCTTTATCAGAAATCTTAAGGGCTGCAAAGGCATTTTGTTCTACTAAAAGTATCGTAATGCCCTCTTCTCGAAGACGCATAATGGTTTCAAAAACTTCACCGACTATCTTTGGCGCAAGTCCAAGGCTCGGTTCATCAAGCATTAAAAGTTTTGGCTCACCCATCAATGCCCTAGAAATAGCAAGCATTTGTTGCTCTCCACCGCTAAGCGTCCCTGCCATCTGATGACGCTTATCTTTAATGCGAGGGAAAAGTCCATACATTACTTCTTTAAGATGTTCATAATTCTCATCATTGTTAAAAGCACCCATGCGTAGATTTTCTTCTATCGTAAGGTTAATAAAGATTTTTCGCCCCTCTGGAACTAAAGAAAGACCATGCTGAACCAGTGTATGTGTTTTGTGATTGCGTGTGTCATAACCTAAAAAATTTATCTCACCGCTCTTTTTGACACTATTGAGTAACGCTTTAAGGGTTGAGCTTTTACCTGCTCCATTGGAACCTATCAAAGAGACAATTTCGCCCTCTTTAACTTCAAAATCAATTCCCTTAACAGCTTCTATGAGTCCATAATAAACATGTAAATTCTTGATACTAATCATTGTGAAAATCTCCCAAATAAGCCGATATTACTTCTTTATCTTGAATCGCATCGCATGGGCGACCTTCAAATATAGTCTTACCATAATCCAAAACTAAAACTTTATCGCACATTTGATTGACAAATTTCATATCATGTTCGATGAGCAATACTGTCAAATCAAAATCATTACGTGCTTTTTTGATGATTTCACCTAACTCTTCTGTTTCAGAAGGATTCATTCCTGCTGCTGGCTCATCTAAAAGTAGCAACTCTGGGTTGGTGGCAAGTGCTCTTGCTATTTCTACTTTTCTTTGTTGCCCATAACTCAAATCCGTTGCTTTATCATGTGCAAAACTACTCATTCCAAAATAGTCTAATATTTCCATTGAACGATTTTTGATACGTTTTTCTTCACTAATAAATCGTGGAAAACGCACAATTGACTCTAAAAAACTATATCTCGCTTGAAAATCAAAACCAATTAAAACATTGTCCAAAACGCTCATACTTGAAAAAAGTCTAATGTTTTGAAATGTTCGTGCAATGCCTTTTCGCACTATTTGATGTGGTTTTAGTCCACTTAAACTTTCATTTCTAAAGATAACTTGACCTGATGTTGGAGCATAATTACCCGTAATGATGTTAAACATCGTGGTCTTTCCAGCACCATTAGGACCGATAAGTCCATAAATCTCTTTAGGATTTACCGTAAAACCTGTCTCTTTGATAGCCGTTACGCCACCAAAATTTTTAGTGACATTATCAACTTTAAGTATCATTTGTCACCCTTTTTCTTTGATTTAAAAAGGTCTTTTAATTCCCTTTTTCCCATAATTCCCTCACGTGCAAAGAGCATAATAAAAATAAGGATTAGTGAGAAAACCACCATTCTCATTCCAGGCATTGCAGTTGTTTCATAACTCAAAAACTTCATCGGTTCATCTAAAAATCGCATCCACTCACTACCACCAATAACAAGAACTGTACCGATAATAGCACCTGTTGTACTGCCAAGTCCACCCAAAACAATGATGATAAGAAGCTGGAATGTGAAGAAAAAGTCAAATAAATCTGGAGAGATACTGGTCAAAAGTGCTGCCAACAAACCACCACCAACACCTTCAAAAAAAGCACTGGTACAAAAAGCGAGTGTTTTGGCTTTAAAGGTATTAACCCCCATTGCAGTAGCAGCATCTTCATCATCACGCACAGCCTTCATCGCACGACCAAACTTAGAATTCACAATGTTTAAAACAACAATAACGGCGATGATAGCGATACCGCCTGTCCAGTAAAGATTTGAAAATTCTGGTATGTCATTGAGCCCTAAAGAGCCATTGGTTACTTCTGGATTATTGATAGCCAATATCTTGATGATAAAACCAAATCCCAAAGTAACGATAGCAAGGTAATCACCTCTTACTCTAAAAACAGGGAAAGAAAGACAAAGGGCCAAGAGTGCTGAGAAAGTTCCCGCTAGTAAAAGAGCCGTTACAAAATTAGCATGCAACGTCATCACAAAAGGATAAGGATCGACTATCGCGTACTGATAAAGTTTAGCTTCAGGCGTTACTAGCAACAATGCAGTCACGTAGGCTCCAATCGCTACAAAGCCATTGGGCTCTAGTGAAAACTGCCCAGTGACGCCATTGATAAGATTGTAACTTGCGGCTAAGATAATAAAAATAGCGATATTATTTAAAATACGAATTGTATATTCATCAAAATGGCTACTTGCAAACCATATAAACCAAAGCACTACTGCGATGATTGCCAAATTAATCCATTGGTCTTTTTTTATTGCTATATTCATGCTAAAACCTACTCTTCTCAAAATCAAGTCCTAAAATACCCGTAGGCTTAAAGAGAAGTATTAAAATCAAAAATACAAAAGCGAAGGCATCTTTATATCCACCAAGTTCAGGGAAAAAAGCAACGACAACGACTTCTGTAAATCCTATAATTAGACCACCAATAACAGCACCGCCAACACTTCCGATGCCACCAACAACAGCTGCTGCAAATGCTTTTAGTCCGACTAAAACTCCCATCATAGGTTCAACGGAAGGATAATTCACTGCCCAAAATATACCACCAACAGCGGCAAGTGCCGAGCCCATACCAAAGACAAGCGTGATGATACGGTTAGCATCAATACCCATAAGATTAACCGTATCTACATCAAATGCGAGGGCTCGAATCGCCATGCCATACTTCGTTTTAAACAATACCCACAAAATTATTACTAATAAAATAACCGTCACGACGGGAACCAAAATAGCAGATACAGGCATCATTAACCCCGAAACTTCAACCATTTTTTCCATATAAGGAGGGACAGGGAAAGCTCGAGGAACGCCTCCAAAAAAAACATTGAAAGAATTTTCTAAAAAGAAACTAATACCAATCGCTGTAATTAAAAGAGAGATTTTAGGTGCACTGCGAAGAGGTCGATAGGCTATCCTATCACTTGCCATTCCTAAAAGTGCTGAGCCTACTACTGCGAGTAGAACAGCTGCTGCAAAAGGAAGACCCAATACAGCGATACCAAAATAACCCAAAAAACCGCCCACCATCATAATGTCGCCATGGGCAAAATTAATCAGTCGTAAAACTCCATAAACCATCGTGTAACCGATGGCAATAAGCGCATACATACTACCAAGGCTAAAGCCATTGATCATCTGTTGCATAAAAATTGTCACATCCAAATAGCGCTCCTAAAACATTTTATAAAACTAATAATTTAAAAATTACCACTGTTATAAAATCTCTTCCCTCTTTACATGTAAAGAAGGAAGAGTTGAAAATTGAGATTATGGATTTACAGTAGATTTGTAAACAGCTTTTCCGCCATTAACAACTTTGATAACTGCTGAACGTGTAGCATTTCCGTTTTTATCAATATTGATAACACCAGAAACACCTTCAAATGCTGTAGTTTTTTTAATTTCACTGTTGATACAAACGCTATCTTCTGGGTTTGCACAACGATTCATCGCATCAATCATCACATTGTAGCTATCAGCTCCTAGAGCGGTAAATGAGTTAACTTCTTTTTTACCAGTCTTTTTCTCATACGCAGCAATAAAATCTTTTGATTTTTGTGTTGGAGGCGCACTATAATCGAAGAAATCTGTAAACATATAACCCTCAACAGCGTCTCCACCTAAGTCAATAAATGTCTGATTTGCAACGCCATCACCTGAGAACATAGGCTTAATTAAACCGATTTGCTTAGCTTGACGTGCAATCATAGAAACTTCAGGGTGATACATTGGTAAGAAAATCATATCAGGATTTGCTGCTTTGATTTGAGAAACAACCGCTTTAAAGTCTTTATCACCTGAACTTACTTTGATCTCTTTAATGATAGTTCCACCCGCTTTTTTAAACGCCTCAGTAAACGCTTTAGAGAGACCTAATGAATAAACTTGAGCTTGGTCAATTACCACAACCGCTGTTTTAAGTTTTAAATCCTTGGTTGCATAGTTAGCAACAACTGCACCTTGAAAAGAATCCGTAAAACAAACACGATTTGCAAACTCTTTTTGCTCAGTTAGCTTGTCATTAGTAGCAACAGGAGAAATCACAGGAATTTGTTTTTTGTCAGTAATAGCCATAACTTGCGCAGTATTGGTACTTGTAAGTGCTCCGATGATACCTACAACTTTATCAGAACTGATAAGTCTAGTCGTTGCCGTAGCAGTTTCAACTTTATCACCCTTATTGTCAACAAGTACTAGCTTGATAGTGTCACCATTTTTTAATGTAGGCGTAAGTGAATTTGCAAATTCAACACCTTCATTACATGTTTGACCATAAGCAGCCAAAGGTCCACTCATAGGCATAACAACACCAACTTTAACCTCTTTGGCAAAAGATACAGATGCCAAAATGGCAACAGAAGAGGCAAGAACAACTAATTTTCTCATGTTTACTCCTTGTTTTAGTAATGTCTTAATATTACAAAAAAGTTACTTAAGATTGGTTTTGATGTTATGAAAAGGAGTTATAAGATAGTTTACATGTAAAGAAATGACAAAGGAATAAGGCTAATTTTAATAATGAAATCTGCACTGAGCAACAATAACTAATCCATCCATAATTTTATATATCAATCGATGTTCAGCAGTAATTCTGCGTGAAAAATATTTTTCAAGATCACCTTTGAGTCTCTCTGGTTTCCCAATGCCATTGCTATCTGACGGATTTCTTTTAATATCTTCTAAAAGTGTATTGATGCGTTTTAAGATTTTTTTATCATTTTCTTGCCAATAAAGATAGTCTTCCCACCCCTTATCCGCAAATCCTACAATCATGCTATATCTTTTTTGGTAAACTTCATCTGCTCGATTTCATCAACAGCATCTAGCAATCTTTCTCGATTATTTTTTGATGAGAGTAGATACATCGTTTCTTTAATAGCGCTGTATTCATCGCTTGACATGATAACAACGGATTGGTTATCTTTTGTCGTAACGATAAACTGTTCAAAATCAGTACACGCTTTGTTGATGATACTTCTTAAATTATTTCTAGCCTGTGAGTAAAAAACTGCTTGCATCACAAATCCCTTTTTAGTTTTGACAATATATTGACATTCTAATACAAGTTTCTTTGTTTGTCAATCTAATTCGTAAAAGGAGTAATAAAGTAGCCTGTCCCCAATTACTTGGTTTTGATGTTATGAAAAGGAGTTATAAGATAGTTTACATGTAAAGAATGGGGAAGTATGGAGAGGAAAGTTCCGCCTCATAAAGAGGCGGAATGGAAAAGTAGAAATTAGAATTTGTAGTTAGCTTTTACCCAAAGGTCATTGCCATCTGCGTCTTTACCTTTTGTTTCATATTGTGCGCCAAGGCTAAAACCTTTTAGAGCAGCATCAAATTTATATGAACCATAAATAGCTGTGTAATCTTCATCACGTGTAGCTAACTCTGCTAAAACATATCTTGCACCAACATTTGCGGCTGCAGTTACATCATAGTTTAAGTCAATAAGGTATGAAGTTGTATCTCTGTTGTATCCAGGCATTCCGATAACTGGGTCAGTATAGAGTAAATCTGCTCCATTACCTAAACCAGAAATAACAGCACCACTTGCTGTTACATCATCACTTGTTTGTGAATAAGCAACCGTACCATTGATACCTTTAAAGCTTACACCCGCTTTAAATGCATATACGTTCATAGTATCATCAGCGGTTGTTGAGTCATTAAATTTATTGTAATAGTCTTGAGCACCAAGAATAAAGCCAACTTCTCCAACTTTACCTTCATACAATGCTTCAACATATCCAATATGAACTACACCATTTACTTCCGCTGCAGTACCAACAATGTCATTGTAGAATGCATCTGCATAAGCATATGCTGCTGTTAATGTTAAACCAGTAATTGATTTATTAATAGCGGCAAAAGTATATCCACCATTATCGAGGTCTACATTTACTGAAGAGTTTGTTGAGAAATTTTTAGTAAATTCGCCAACATTACCTGCACCATCTGTTCTAGATTGAAATTTTTGAACATACCCAGCAATTAAAGTTGTATTTGGAAGGTCAGTATTTATAACTGCGGCACCTTCAAAGGCCTCTTTAATAACTCTTGAACCAGAACCACTTACAAGTGGAGTATCTAAGAACATACGACCAACCATAGCAGTTGTTTTACCAGCATTATAAGCTATATATGCTTCTGAAAGAACAGCACCTGAACTATAGATTCCATCATTTGTTGTATAGTATGCTTTGTCATCATTACTTAAAAATGGTGAAGCACTACCTTGGAAAGTTGCGTTGAAGATAAAACCATAAAGTGGTGCTGTTTTATAGTTTAACATAATACCAGTTGTTAAAATGTCAGTTCTATCTGTATTATCAGCATCATGTGTGACATAATAAGCTTTAAGCTCACCATTTACTTTACCATTTTTAAACGCGTCAGCAAGTGTATCTGCCGCAAAAGAACTAGATGCAAGTCCTGCAACTACTATAGCCGCCAAGCTAAGTTTAGCTAATTTCATATTGTCTCCTTGAATTTTTATATAAACAATTTGAAGTATACAAAAAAAAATCAAAAAAAACAAAGTAACGTGTGATTAAAAAGTAAGCTTTTCAGAAATTGAGTAAATTTAGAAGTTACAGTTTCCACCTTTCAACTCCCTTAATGTTTATATTTTGGTATAACAACCAAATTAACAAAATTAAATATGATAAAAATAAAGTTAATAAAGATAAAGGGGACAGGCTACTTTATCCAATTTCATTTAATATTTGACATGGTAAATCTTTTGAAGGAGGATAAAGGGGACAGGCTACTTTATTCTAGTTCTTTTTTTGGTCTTCCTCGTGGATTTAATGTCGAGCTTAGTCCATGTTCTATGGCGGTTTTTTCTTGCCAGATTGCTTCACCTAGTGGGCTTTGACGATTGACGCTGTTGCGTACAATTTCTAATTCCATATCTCCTAAAGGTGTGTTTACATGTAAATCCCACTCTAACGGCAATTCCACCAAAGGCTTATTAAGTAAGCGTCTTTCGTGCATCGTCCGCTCTCGAAGCGATCCATAAAGCCACTCTTGTGCATCTTTTACAAGTTTAGCACGAAGTGCATTAGCTTCTATATATCGCAATAATGACAGATAATAATTCTCTTTTTGGACGATAAAACTCTTATATCTTCCTTGCCAAATATGTCCTGAAGTTTTGTTCTTTTTGTGGTAATAGCGCACATGAGAAGTCATAACCCACTGCATCAAATGACTTAGGCTTTCTTCTTTTTGAGGCACAAGTAGTAGATGAAAATGATTTGGCATAAGGCAATACGCATGAAGTTCAACAGCCTCTCTTTTCAAGCCATCATAAAGTAGTTTTAAAAAATAATTATAATCCTCAGCATCATCAAAAACTTGCATTCGCATATTGCCACGGTTAATAACATGATAAATTCCACCAATAGTCTCTCCGCGTGCAATGCGTGGCATGGGTTTTCCTCTTACATGTAAAGATTTTATGATGAAAGTATAGCAGAAGAATTAATTAAAGTAGCCTGTCCCCATTAAATCAAATTCTATATATCATTCTCTTGTTAACTCATAAGTTCCATATAGTATGGCAAACCCAAAAGTAACTCCAATAATTATAATTGCGAGTGTTGGCAAGGTCATTTTAAATTCCTTAATTTTTTTATATTATTGTGCATCGAACGAGCTACAAGCATGAAAGAAAGTATTAACACAAAAAGAACCACAATTCCAACCCAAAAAATTGGATTAATGTTGTTGTCAAGATATAGTTTTGAAACACCTGCTCCAATGGCTAATAATACGGCAACAATAATAGAAAGATATGTTTTCAAAGCACCAATATGCTCTTTCGCTTCATCAACTTTACTCATGCTTGAATTATATCAAAAGGAATCAATGAAAACAAGAAGAAGCTGATAGGGAAATGAAAGGTGAAGTTTTCAACAAATGGGTAATTAAAGTAGCCTGTCCCCATTAACCCACCATTAACCCATTAATTCGTAAGTTCCATATAGTATAGCAAACCCAAAAGCAGCTCCAATTAATGATTATAGTGCAACTTCTTTTACACTATAAAGTACAGAAGCAAAAAAAACTATGGAAACGATAATTATGGCGATAGTAGCAAGCATTATAAATCCTTTAATTTATCTGTTTTATTATGTAATACTTTAGCTAAAAGTGCAAAAAGGATACTGAAACCAACGATAAAAAGAAGCCCTATCCAAAACAATACATTGATATTATTGTTGCTATACAAACTAGTAACTCCTGCACCAATTGTTAAAATAAATGTAATGCAGATACCAATATACATTCTTGTATTATTGATGGAATCTTTTGCTCTATCTATATCACTCAATTACAATCCTTTTGTGCTAAATTATATCGAAAGTAAAGGAATTTAACAAGATGAAATAAAAAGTAGAATGAAGAGTGAAGTTTTCAATAAATGAGTGAAATAAAGTAGCCTGTCCCCATTAAACTTGATGAAAGTATAGCAGAAGACTTAATTAAAGTAGCCTGTCCCCATTAATTAAAAAAGAAGAAGAAACAGTGGCATTTTGCCACTGTTTTTGGAGAAGATTAAAGCGAGTACAAATTAAAATTTGTAGTTAGCCATAAATCTGTATTCATTTGTATCAACTTTTGAAACACCTGAAGTATCTTTTTCTTGTGTCTCATATTGAGCTGCTAAATTAAGACCTTTAACCGCTGCCACATCATAAGATAGTCCAAATGCAAGGTTTGTAAATTTTATATCTCTTGGAGTTAGAACAAGAGAAGTAGCACCAGAAATAACATCAGCATCATTTTGTTTACTTACGCCATATTGAGCAAGTGCTTTTAAGCCAGTAGCACCTACACCAGCAAAATCATAAGTTGCTTGAAAAAGGTAAGAATCAGTATCTTTATCTAATGTTTGACCTGGTCCACGAATTAACATTGCTGTATAAGTAGTTGGACCATTACCAACACCTGCGATAACTGCATCTGATTTAGATGTTGAACCATAAGCAAAAGAAGCGCCGAAACCAGCAAGTTCACTTACTCCAATACGAGCTGCAGCATAAGCACCTTCAAGATTATAATCATCTAAAGCAGAACCTGTTTTAGAACCACGATATACTCCATCAAAACCTAACTTAAATCCACTCATAGGAAGTACATAATTTGCTTCTGCATAATACATGTCTACATCAGCTACATTAGCTACATCATTAACCTGTGCATACTGAGCTGTCAATGTTAGATTTGTAATAGATTTGTTAATTGCTGCTGCTGTATAAGCACCATCAAATGCAAATACTGTACCTGCTTTAACAAATTTTGTACCATTCCAAACTGCATCACCAGTACCTGCTGTAACTATTGCTGTTTTTGTGAATTCTGGAATGTCGCTAGAAACTAAACCACTAATAGCACCTGTTGTTCTAGCTTGAAACTTAGTAACATAACCAGCAACCAATGTTGTTGCAGGAACGTCAGTATTAACAATAGTAGCACCTTCAAATGCTTCTTTTATCATTCTTGAACCACTACCACTTACAAGTGGTGTAGCGATAAATTGACGACCTACTTTAACAATTGTATTTTTCATAGTATATGCCAAGTATGCTTCAGAAAGAACTGCTCCTGAACCAAATTCATCTTTAGCATAAAGATATTTAGCCTCTGAACTTGCAGCAGGAGCATAGTTTGATTGGAATGTCGCACCCATGCTAAAGCCATATAACTTATCAGTTACATAACCAAGTATTAAACCTGTATTAAATATAGCTGCGTCACCTTTTGCAACAGTTGTTTGACTAGTAGTATCATTTGTATTTCTATCCCAATACCATGCTCTTAATTCGCCGTTTACTTTTCCGTTTTTGAATGCGTCAGCAAGTGTGTCTGCTGCGAATGAACTAGATGCAAGTCCTGCAACTACTATAGCCGCCAAGCTAAGTTTAGCTAATTTCATATTGTCTCCTTGAATTTTTATATAAACAATTTGAAGTATACAAAAAAAAATCAAAAAAAACAAAGTAACGTGTGATTAAAAAGTAAGCTTTTCAGAAATTGAGTAAATTTAGAAGTTACAGTTTCCACCTTTCAACTCCCTTAATGTTTATATTTTGGTATAACAACCAAATTAACAAAATTAAATATGATAAAAATAAAGTTAATAAAGATAAAGGGGACAGGCTACTTTATCCAATTTCATTTAATATTTGACATGGTAAATCTTTTGAAGGAGGATAAAGGGGACAGGCTACTTTATTCTAGTTCTTTTTTTGGTCTTCCTCGTGGATTTAATGTCGAGCTTAGTCCATGTTCTATGGCGGTTTTTTCTTGCCAGATTGCTTCACCTAGTGGGCTTTGACGATTGACGCTGTTGCGTACAATTTCTAATTCCATATCTCCTAAAGGTGTGTTTACATGTAAATCCCACTCTAACGGCAATTCCACCAAAGGCTTATTAAGTAAGCGTCTTTCGTGCATCGTCCGCTCTCGAAGCGATCCATAAAGCCACTCTTGTGCATCTTTTACAAGTTTAGCACGAAGTGCATTAGCTTCTATATATCGCAATAATGACAGATAATAATTCTCTTTTTGGACGATAAAACTCTTATATCTTCCTTGCCAAATATGTCCTGAAGTTTTGTTCTTTTTGTGGTAATAGCGCACATGAGAAGTCATAACCCACTGCATCAAATGACTTAGGCTTTCTTCTTTTTGAGGCACAAGTAGTAGATGAAAATGATTTGGCATAAGGCAATACGCATGAAGTTCAACAGCCTCTCTTTTCAAGCCATCATAAAGTAGTTTTAAAAAATAATTATAATCCTCAGCATCATCAAAAACTTGCATTCGCATATTGCCACGGTTAATAACATGATAAATTCCACCAATAGTCTCTCCGCGTGCAATGCGTGGCATGGGTTTTCCTCTTACATGTAAAGATTTTATGATGAAAGTATAGCAGAAGAATTAATTAAAGTAGCCTGTCCCCATTAAATCAAATTCTATATATCATTCTCTTGTTAACTCATAAGTTCCATATAGTATGGCAAACCCAAAAGTAACTCCAATAATTATAATTGCGAGTGTTGGCAAGGTCATTTTAAATTCCTTAATTTTTTTATATTATTGTGCATCGAACGAGCTACAAGCATGAAAGAAAGTATTAACACAAAAAGAACCACAATTCCAACCCAAAAAATTGGATTAATGTTGTTGTCAAGATATAGTTTTGAAACACCTGCTCCAATGGCTAATAATACGGCAACAATAATAGAAAGATATGTTTTCAAAGCACCAATATGCTCTTTCGCTTCATCAACTTTACTCATGCTTGAATTATATCAAAAGGAATCAATGAAAACAAGAAGAAGCTGATAGGGAAATGAAAGGTGAAGTTTTCAACAAATGGGTAATTAAAGTAGCCTGTCCCCATTAACCCACCATTAACCCATTAATTCGTAAGTTCCATATAGTATAGCAAACCCAAAAGCAGCTCCAATTAATGATTATAGTGCAACTTCTTTTACACTATAAAGTACAGAAGCAAAAAAAACTATGGAAACGATAATTATGGCGATAGTAGCAAGCATTATAAATCCTTTAATTTATCTGTTTTATTATGTAATACTTTAGCTAAAAGTGCAAAAAGGATACTGAAACCAACGATAAAAAGAAGCCCTATCCAAAACAATACATTGATATTATTGTTGCTATACAAACTAGTAACTCCTGCACCAATTGTTAAAATAAATGTAATGCAGATACCAATATACATTCTTGTATTATTGATGGAATCTTTTGCTCTATCTATATCACTCAATTACAATCCTTTTGTGCTAAATTATATCGAAAGTAAAGGAATTTAACAAGATGAAATAAAAAGTAGAATGAAGAGTGAAGTTTTCAATAAATGAGTGAAATAAAGTAGCCTGTCCCCATTAAACTTGATGAAAGTATAGCAGAAGACTTAATTAAAGTAGCCTGTCCCCATTAATTAAAAAAGAAGAAGAAACAGTGGCATTTTGCCACTGTTTTTGGAGAAGATTAAAGCGAGTACAAATTAAAATTTGTAGTTAGCCATAAATCTGTATTCATTTGTATCAACTTTTGAAACACCTGAAGTATCTTTTTCTTGTGTCTCATATTGAGCTGCTAAATTAAGACCTTTAACCGCTGCCACATCATAAGATAGTCCAAATGCAAGGTTTGTAAATTTTATATCTCTTGGAGTTAGAACAAGAGAAGTAGCACCAGAAATAACATCAGCATCATTTTGTTTACTTACGCCATATTGAGCAAGTGCTTTTAAGCCAGTAGCACCTACACCAGCAAAATCATAAGTTGCTTGAAAAAGGTAAGAATCAGTATCTTTATCTAATGTTTGACCTGGTCCACGAATTAACATTGCTGTATAAGTAGTTGGACCATTACCAACACCTGCGATAACTGCATCTGATTTAGATGTTGAACCATAAGCAAAAGAAGCGCCGAAACCAGCAAGTTCACTTACTCCAATACGAGCTGCAGCATAAGCACCTTCAAGATTATAATCATCTAAAGCAGAACCTGTTTTAGAACCACGATATACTCCATCAAAACCTAACTTAAATCCACTCATAGGAAGTACATAATTTGCTTCTGCATAATACATGTCTACATCAGCTACATTAGCTACATCATTAACCTGTGCATACTGAGCTGTCAATGTTAGATTTGTAATAGATTTGTTAATTGCTGCTGCTGTATAAGCACCATCAAATGCAAATACTGTACCTGCTTTAACAAATTTTGTACCATTCCAAACTGCATCACCAGTACCTGCTGTAACTATTGCTGTTTTTGTGAATTCTGGAATGTCGCTAGAAACTAAACCACTAATAGCACCTGTTGTTCTAGCTTGAAACTTAGTAACATAACCAGCAACCAATGTTGTTGCAGGAACGTCAGTATTAACAATAGTAGCACCTTCAAATGCTTCTTTTATCATTCTTGAACCACTACCACTTACAAGTGGTGTAGCGATAAATTGACGACCTACTTTAACAATTGTATTTTTCATAGTATATGCCAAGTATGCTTCAGAAAGAACTGCTCCTGAACCAAATTCATCTTTAGCATAAAGATATTTAGCCTCTGAACTTGCAGCAGGAGCATAGTTTGATTGGAATGTCGCACCCATGCTAAAGCCATATAACTTATCAGTTACATAACCAAGTATTAAACCTGTATTAAATATAGCTGCGTCACCTTTTGCAACAGTTGTTTGACTAGTAGTATCATTTGTATTTCTATCCCAATACCATGCTCTTAATTCGCCGTTTACTTTTCCGTTTTTGAATGCGTCAGCAAGTGTGTCTGCTGCGAATGAACTAGATGCAAGTCCTGCAACTACGATAGCCGCCAAGCTAAGTTTAGCTAATTTCATATTGTCTCCTTGAATTTTTTTGAAAGGCGAGATAAGTCTATCACAAATTTTTGTAATTTTCAATAAATCTTTGAGAAAATTAGAAGAATTGGGAGTTTT
>JAFLKZ010000168.1:12151-16052 GCA_019162915.1 Campylobacteraceae bacterium | reverse complement strand
AGAGGGGGATTCGAACCCCCGGAGGTATGACCCTCGCCGGTTTTCAAGACCGGTGCATTCAACCGCTCTGCCATCTCCCGACAGTGTAATAATAAAATTGGAGGCGACACCCGGATTTGAACCGGGGATCGGAGCTTTGCAGGCTCGTGCCTTACCGCTTGGCCATATCGCCGTTCCGTGTAAAACCGCTAATTTTACTTTCTAAGTTTGGTGGTGCCCGGAGCCGGATTTGAACCGGCACGCCCAAAACGGGCGAGGGATTTTAAGTCCCTTGCGTCTACCAATTTCGCCATCCGGGCAACGCAATTTCATCTTTTAAAAATATCGTGGAGCGGGAAACGAGGTTCGAACTCGCGACCCCGACCTTGGCAAGGTCGTGCTCTACCACTGAGCTATTCCCGCATCTAAAAAAGAGTTGAAAGTATATCAGGTTTTTTCATGAATGTAAAGTTTTTTTTGAAATACCTTTACATGTAAAGGTATTTGACGATGAGTTTTGCTATAATTACGAAAAAATTTAAGGAATCTTTTATGCGTAGTGATCAGGTTAAAAAAGGGTTTGATAGAGCGCCTCACCGAAGTTTATTTAGAGCGACAGGTGTTAAAACAGAAGATTTTGACAAGCCATTTATTGGCGTTGCTAACTCTTACATCGATATTATTCCAGGACATTTTTTCCTAGCAGAGTATGGCAAAATCATGAAGGACGAGATTCGTAAAAACGGATGTATCCCTTTTGAGTTCAATACCATTGGTGTGGATGATGGCATTGCGATGGGTCATGATGGTATGCTTTACTCTTTGCCGAGTCGTGAAATTATCGCAAGTTCTATTGAAACGGTGATGAATGCACACAAACTAGATGCGATGATTTGTATGCCTAATTGCGACAAAATCGTCCCTGGTATGATTATGGGTGCACTTCGTGTCAATGTTCCAACAGTTTTTGTGAGTGGTGGACCGATGAAGAAAGGTTATACTAAAGAGGGAACGCCTATTGATTTGGCAACGGCTTTTGAGGCAGTTGGTAAGTTTGAAAAAGGTGACATTACGGAAGCTGAACTGACTGATATAGAGTGCAATGCTTGTCCAAGTGGTGGCTCATGTTCAGGCATGTTTACAGCCAATAGTATGAATACGCTCATGGAAGCGATGGGAATAGCACTCAGTGGCAATGGTACTATCCCTGCGTTGACGCCTGAGCGTGAAGTACTTATCCGCGCTGCTGCTAAAAGAGTGTGTGAAATCGCTTTGGACAGCAAGTATAACTTTAGAAATATTTTGAATGAAAAAGCAGTGCGCAATGCATTTGCCGTAGATATGGCAATGGGTGGAAGTTCTAATACGGTGCTTCATATGTTAGCAATTGGTAAAGAAGCAGGTGTTGATTTTGATATCAAAGATATCAATGAAATTAGTAAAAAAGTTTCTCATATCGCTAAAATCTCCCCTTCCCTTTCAACGGTTCACATGGAAGATATCAATCGTGCTGGTGGTGTGAGTGCGGTTATGAAAGAGATGAGCAGACGTGAGAATGGTGCACTTTTCCTTGACAATTTGACAGTAACGGGCGAAACTGTTGGAGAGCGTATCGCGGATGCATACATTAAAGACGAAACTATTATCCATACGCTTGAAAATCCTTACTCTAAAGTGGGCGGTTTGGCGATATTATTTGGTAATTTAGCGTTAGAGGGTTGTGTTATTAAAACGGCTGGTATCACTGGGGCGCGAAAGTTTAGCGGACGTGCGATTTGTTTTGATTCTCAACAAGAATCTTTAGCAGGCATCATGGGTGGAAAAGTCAAAAAAGGTGATGTCGTTGTTATCCGTTATGAAGGACCTCGTGGAGGGCCTGGTATGCAAGAGATGTTGGCTCCTACGAGTTTGATTATGGGGATGGGTTTGGGCGCTGATGTGGCGTTGTTGACTGATGGAAGATTTAGTGGTGCAACCAGAGGTTTAAGTATCGGTCATGTCAGCCCAGAAGCTGCTGAGGGTGGTATGATAGGGCTTCTTCAAGATGGTGATATCATCAATATTGATGTAGATGCTTATACCATAGATGTTGAACTTAGCGAAGTGGAAATTGCTAAAAGAAAAGTAGCATTTAAACCCAAAATGAAAGAAGTTAAAGGGAGTTGGTTGAAGCAATATAGATTGCTTGTGACTAATGCGAGTAATGGTGCGGTTTTGAAGACTGATTTTGAATGAGTGAGTTTTTTAACCTTTTACTTCAACACACCATCACCATGATGGCAATTGTTGACCCTTTAGGAGTGAGTGCCATCATGCTCTCACTCCTACCTCAAAATACGACTAAAGAAGCTATTAATAAGATAGCTTTTAAGGCGACGATGACTATTGTTATTGCTTTTTTTGTAGTATTAGCAACGGGTAATTTTCTTCTCAATCTTTTTGGCATAGAGATTGATTCCCTTAAAGTAATGGGTGGTATCGTGCTTCTGCTTACTGCCATCAAAATGGTTCAAGGCTCCATGGAGGCTAAAAATCAGACAGATGAAGAGCGCATGGAAGCTACTAAGCATGAAGAGTTTTCAGTGATTCCATTGGCTATTCCTATTACTTTTGGACCAGGAATTTTTGCGACTATTATTATTTTAAGAGGTCATGCACAGAGTTTGACTTCGATTAGTGCGTTGATTATTGGGTATCTTATCGTTGCTTTGAGTGTTTACTTGGCGTTTAAATATAGCATTTATTTACGCAAATATTTAGGCATCACGGGGCAAAAAATTGTTAGTCGTTTGATGGGGCTTATCGTTGGTGCGATAGCAGTACAGTTTGTAGTAGGTGGCATCACGACGTTAGTTAGTCATTACATGTAAGGATTTTGAATGAATAAAGGTGGTTGGTCTTGCCCTCATGAGGTAGCAGGGGTGTGTGATATTATCAAAAAAGAGTGCGACCCTGGAGATAAAGGGTGCGTTCTTTATGGTAAGGCAAAGTTTTCATGTGAGGAAACACCTTCTAATGAGGCTTTTGAAAAACGAATGGAGCGAAAAATGAAGCAAATGCTTGAAGAAGGAAAAGAGTCGTAAGATTACTTTTCCCACGAGATAAGCTCGAGTCCTACTTTAACTTTAAAATTAACAAACCCCAAAGCATCGACTCTTTGGTGAATAATTTTTTTCACAAGGCTCACATCTGCTTTTGCTTCATTGATTTCCAAATGCCAAAGTACAGATTCTATCGCCTCTTCTTCACTTTTTAGAGTGTTCCATTCATCTTCTATATATTCACATAGGTAGGTTATTTTTTTTCTTTCTAACCACTCTTTGAGATTTTGGGAGCCAAGAGGCGATTTTAGTTTTAATCCATGCGCTTGAAATACTTCGTTTAAAACCTCAGATTCTCTTTTTCCACCCCAGCCAAGATAGACACAATACTCTTTTGCACTATCGTGCATCTTCTCAAAATCTTCATCACTTTTAAAAGCAGGAGACATGGATGAAAAAGAAATATCAAATCGTTCCTCTTCTTCATATGCATCCCATGCTTTACATGTAAAAGATATTTTAGAAAGTAGATTTTCATTTCTGGCATCTATTTCTAAGATAGTGAGCATCTCTTGTGAAAAGTCAAGGGCCATTACTTTGTGTGCAAGATTGGCGATGAGCAGTGTATAAATACCTGTTCCGCAGCCTATATCTAAAACAGTTTTTCCCTCAAAGTGAATACCACGTTGGGCTATCTTTTCTAAAATATTGTGTTGAAAAGTATTTTTGTTCTGGGAAAAACGGGCATATTGTTTGGCTTTTTTATTCCAAAGAACAGAAGATGAATTTTTGAGTTTTTTTTGCATAAGAAAAGCCTTCAATGTTATCAAATCAGTTAGTATAATGATAGCGCTAGAAGTTTTAGTAAAGGCTGAATTGAT
>JAFLKZ010000168.1:0-12141 GCA_019162915.1 Campylobacteraceae bacterium | reverse complement strand
CTTCGAGAAAATAAGATTCAAACTAAATCAATCGAAATGTATTAAATCGATTGGCTTTGTACCAAGTATATAAAGCCTAAAGCGAACAAAACAGCATTTGCAAGTGTAATTGCTATTCCAGCTTTTATAGTATTTATTTTTCTGAACATTTTAGCTCCTTTTAAATTTTTGGAATTATAATAGAATAAAACTTAAAAATCAATTAATATATAATAATTTATTCAGAATACACAATTAAGGTAACTTATTTACACTTTAATTTATTTTAAAATATTAAGAAATTTTTTAAGTATTAAGATTTATTTAAATTTATAAAGTAATATTTGATTGAATTTGTGAAGTTTTTGGAGATGTTTAAGGTAAAAAGAAGATTTGGAAATCTTCTTTTTATTATTGATACTCAAAGAATGGAAGTAATGATGATTTAATCTTTAGGTTTATAGCCTATTCTGTATCCGCCCCAATGCTTTCCTTTTATATAGATTGGCATAGAGATATCGTGCATAACTACGCCATCTTCTCTTCGGTAGGTTTGAAGCAAGACTCGTTTTTCATGGTTGGCACCTCTTCGACCTCTATCGGTAAAGATTCGTTTTGTTCGATTGCCAAAGAGGTCTTTTTCATAATTACCCGTTAGTGGCGCTCTTGCATTGTGTGTTGGAATATATCCTGATTTATGCATGGCAACAGAGTATAAAGCATTAGAGTTTTCTCTCATAATTTTGTCTATTATGGGGCCAAATGCTGTGTCTGTATAGGTGTCATAATTTGTAGAAAACTTTTGAGGATTGGTGTTAGGAATAGGTTTAAAGTTCGTAGTAAAAGCATCTTCAACGGAGAATTTTCCACTTTCTATTGCATCGTTGAGTGCTTTTTCTACTTGCTCTTTGGCATCTTTGCACAAGCCATACATCTTCTCATGGTACTCATCCATAGCAAATTCACTCAAATTTTCATGGGCAGATTCAGCACCATTGATAATACTCTCTGTTTGTCCAGAAATTCTTTTCATCTCTTCTGTGCCAGCTTTTAATTGATCACTGATTTTAGCAATTGCTTCTTTTATGTTAAGGAGTTGGTCACTATTATGGTCGGAACTTTGGGCAATATTAGCGATTTGTTGTTCTATCTTCTCAGCATTGCTGATAAAAATTTTGATTTCATTACCTACAAATTGTACTTTTTCGGTCGCATGGTCTACTTCTTTGCGAAGTTCTTCGATGGTGCCAAAAGCATCATTGGTATCTTGTTGAATTTGTTTAACGATAATGCTAACTTCACTGGTCGATTTTGAAGTTCGCTCCGCTAAGTTGCGTACTTCATCGGCAACGACAGCAAATCCACGTCCGTGTTCTCCCGCACGCGCCGCTTCTATGGCAGCATTAAGGGCTAAAAGATTGGTTTGATCTGCTATGTCATCGATAACCGTAGTAACATTTTGAATGGTGATAGATTTAGCTTTAAGTTCATTCACTTTTGTTGAGGCATCCGTAGTTTGAACATTAATATTGTTCATTTTTTGGATGATTTCATTAAGCTCCTGAATAGTTTTACGACTCTCACTCATTGAAATTTTTGCAAATGAGGAAGCTTCTTGTGAATTAGCACTGACGATATTGACGTGTTCAAAGATATTTTGAGCTGAAGCGGAAATCTCTGAGATAGATTGTGCTTTTTCATCAAGTTTTTTAGACATATTGTCGATTGAAAACATCAGTTGCGCAGTGGCAATAGAATTTTTCCCTGCACTTTGAGAGTAGTCTTCACTCAAGTTTGTCAAAATACCAATAAGTCCATAAACTTTTGCAAAAAGTACTTTAATAAAAGAGTTGTTTTGGCTTACATGTAAAAAGTTTTGTTTGTAAGCTTCTCTCTCATTTTTAACCCTTGCATCCAGTTTTGAGATGGACTCAAAAGCCTCATTTATTGGTGAAAGCAAAAGTTTATAAATACTAGTAAGTGCTATCACAAAAACTATCAAAGCAGTAATAGATATCACTATGGGTTGTGGAAAAAATATAGAAACAATGATTAAGACTATAAAAAGAACAGTAAAAATAGCTCCGATTTTTAAGAAATAATTTTTGAGCATAATTTGTAACCTTTACATGTAAGTATTTTCTATTATATTATCAAATGTTGTATGACATCAGCATGAGAACGTTTAAAATGGGAAGAAAAAAATAGAGATATGATTAGATTTTACACTAATATAAAAAGAGAGAAACTTACGCAAAGCGTAAGGTCACTTAAGATAAAATTTGATAAAAATTTGAGGAGCAAAAGTTGTCAACTATATCAAAATATAAAATTAACACTTTAAAATCAATTAAAAAATGTTTATTCCCAGCAGCAGGTTATGGAACACGATTTTTACCCGCTACAAAAGCCATGCCTAAAGAGATGTTACCGGTTCTTACAAAGCCCTTGATTCAATATGGTGTTGAAGAAGCGGTGAGTGCTGGAATTGATACAATGGCGATTGTTACGGGTCGTGGAAAGCGTGCTATTGAAGACCATTTTGATGTTAGTTACGAGCTTGAACACCAAATCAAGGGAACATCAAAAGAGAGTTATTTGAACGAAATCCGTGATTTAATTGACAATTGTACTTTTAGTTACACCCGACAAGTAGAAATGAAAGGTTTGGGTCATGCTATTTTAACGGGTAAAACATTGATTGGTGATGAGCCTTTTGCTGTCATTTTGGCGGATGATCTATGTGACAATAATGGGGATGACCCTGTACTGAAACAAATGGTAGAAGTCTATGAAAAGTATCGTTGTTGTGTGGTAGCCATAGAAGAAGTACCAAGAGAAGAGACGAACAAGTATGGTGTTATTGATGGCAAAATTGTTGATGGCAATGAGTCAGTTTTACGTGTCTCTAACATGGTTGAAAAACCAGATCCAAAAGATGCTCCAACGAACCTTGCCATTATTGGAAGATACATTTTAACACCAGATATTTTTGATGTTATTGAAAATACTAAACCTGGAAAAGGTGGAGAAATTCAAATCACTGATGCACTTTTAGAACTTGCTAAACAAGGTAAAGTTATTGCCTATAAATTTAGAGGAAAACGCTTTGATTGTGGCTCCATAGAGGGCTTTGTTGATGCTACAAATTATTTTCATGACAAGAGTAAATAGAAAAGTATAATCACTTTATTAGGTCAATTAAAGTATAATTTTTCAAAAAAATAAGGCGGAATATTTTCATGTCTAATCAAGAAACAAAATATATTTTTGTCACAGGTGGCGTTTTAAGTTCACTTGGAAAAGGCATTGCAGCGGCTAGTATCTCAACACTTTTAAAAAATGTTGGCTTTAAAGTAAGCATTTTAAAAGCCGATCCGTACATCAATGTCGATCCTGGAACGATGAGTCCACTCGAGCATGGTGAGGTTTTTGTAACCGATGATGGTGCAGAGACAGATCTCGACTTGGGACATTATGAGCGATTTTTAGATGAAAATCTTACCCAAGCAAATAACTTTACGACAGGAAAAGTTTACTCTTCTGTTATTGAGCGTGAAAGACGGGGGGATTATCTGGGTAAAACAATTCAAGTTATTCCTCATATCGTCGATGAAATTGCTAATCGTATCAAAGAAGCAGGTCGTGGAAAAGACATTTTAATTGTAGAAATCGGTGGAACGGTCGGAGATATAGAAGGGTTGCCATTCTTAGAGGCGATACGTTCATTGAAAAGTGAGTTAGGTAAAAGACGTGCGATGAACATTCACTTGACCTTGGTCCCTTACATCAAAGCAGCAGGCGAGCTTAAAACGAAGCCGACGCAACATTCGGTGCAAGAGCTTAGACGAATTGGTATCACTCCTGATATCTTGGTTTGTAGATCTGAGCTACCTTTACCAAAAGAACTTAGAAACAAACTTGCCTTTTCATGTGGCGTAGAGCGCAATTCTGTCATAGAATGTTTAGATGCTACTACCATCTATCAAGTGCCACTAAACTTCTTAAAAGAAAATATTCTTGTTCCCATTTCTGAGGCGCTTAACTTAGGTGAGCTAACACCACATATGGATGATTGGGATACATTGGTTAAACGCGTTATTGCACCACGTGATGAACTACTTATCGCTTTTGTGGGTAAATATCTAGATTTGAAAGAGTCTTATAAGTCACTAACCGAATCTCTTATTCATGCAGGTGCGCACCTTAATGCCAAAGTAAACATCAAATGGGTTGATTCTGAGATGATAGAAGAAAAAGGTATTAATATCCTTTCTGATGTCGATGGTATCTTGGTTGCTGGTGGTTTTGGCGAACGAGGTGTCGTTGGTAAAATGGAAGCTATTCGTTATGCGCGTGAAAACAAAATTCCTTACCTTGGCATTTGTCTTGGTATGCAACTTGCGATGATAGAGTTTGCAAGAAACGTTCTTCATATTGAGGATGCTAATTCTGTTGAATTTAATCCTACATGTAAAGCACCAATTATCTATCTTATCGACTCTTTCATTGATGCGAGTGGCAAGAAACAACTTCGTACTTTCCAAAGTCCACTGGGTGGAACGATGCGTTTGGGTGGATATGAGTGTGAAACAAAACCGCATTCACTTTTAAGAGAAGTGTATGATGGGGCTAAAGTTGTGCGTGAACGTCATCGTCATCGATACGAAGCAAACCCTGCGTATCGTGCAGAATTTGAAAAAGCTGGATTAATCGTGAGTGGAGAGAGTGATGGACTGATTGAAGCAGTAGAACTGAAAGACCACCCGTGGTTTTTAGGCGTTCAGTTTCACCCAGAGTTCACTTCTCGTTTAACCAATCCAAATAAAGTTGTTCTCTCTTTCGCAAAAGCAGCTTTTGCAAAACGTCAAGATGGTTAAACTATTAACCAAAGAGGATATAAAAAAGATACTTTTAAGCAGATTTGAAAACGACTGCTGTACGCGTTTGGGAGAAATCCCAAACCCTTCCTCCCTTAAAGATATAGGTCGCGCCTCTAAAAGAATTGCCGATGCCATACGCCTTAAAGAGCGCATTGCTATTGTTGGTGATTATGATGTTGATGGTGTTATCTCTTCGGTGATTTTGAGCCAGTTTTTTGATGATTTAGGGGTTGATTATTCGCTCATCATACCTAACCGTTTTACAGATGGATATGGACTTAACCCAAAAATTGTGCAAAAGTTAGATGTTCATGTCATCATCACAGTTGATAATGGCATTTCTGCTGTTGAGGCAGCTAAGATTTGTAAAGAGTTAGGTATTGACCTTATCATTACTGATCATCATACTGTTCCCTCTATTATCCCTGATGCATATGCTATTGTTAATCCTAAACAAGAAGATTGTGATTTTCCTAATTGTGAGATTTGTGGTGCTCAAGTCGCTTGGTATTTAGTCGCCTCTTTGAAAGAAGAGTTAGGAATCGAGTATGATTTATCGCAATTTTTAGACCTTTTGTCTATTGCTATTATGGCAGATATGATGGAACTTGTAGGAATGAATCGAGTGATGGTTAAAAAAGGTATTGTTGAGCTGAACCGCTCTAAACGCGCTGCTTTTGAAGCGATAAAACAATATTTTGGAAAAGCAACTTTGGAAGGTGATGATATCTCTTTCTTGATAGCCCCACTTATCAATAGTTCGGGAAGAATGGAAGATGCTAATTTTTCGTATGAATTTTTAAAATCAAAAGACGTGGGTGATGCGCTTAAAAAACTAGATTATATTGCATCACTTAATGAAGCACGTAAAGATGAAGAGAGAATTTTATTTGAATCCACACTTCCTTATGTGAAAGAAAATGAAAATATTATCGTTGCTTGGGGCGAAGATTGGCATGAGGGAATTGTGGGCATTGTTGCTTCTAGACTTTCAAAACGTTTTAAAAAACCTGCCATTGTTTTTTCGATTAAAGATGATAAAGCCAAAGGCAGTGCAAGAGGCATTGGTACAGTCGATATTTTGTCGCTAATTCGTGAGCAAGAAGAAATTCTTTTAGGATTTGGTGGACACAAAGGTGCGGCGGGTGTTTCTATCGATGTTAAAAATCTCTTAGAATTTAAAGAAAAAATTATTCAAGCATCGAGCAGAATTACCATAGCAGAACTTGAAGCAGATGGTGATGTTTTAGGCGAGATATCAGCCGATCAGATTGATTTTGAATTACTCGAAATACTTGAAAATCAAGAACCTTATGGACAAAAAAATCCAAAACCAAGCTTCTTACTTAAAAATATTCTAATCAAAGTGGATAGACTTATCGGTAAAGAAGGACAACACTTAAAACTTATTTTACAAGAGGGTAGCAACTCGCTTGAAGCACTATTTTTTAATTACGACATTAAGGCAAAACAAGGCGAGCGAATAGATATCTTGTTTACGGTTTCACGTAACGACTATCGTGGACTTGTTACCCCACAACTACTTATTCGGCAAATTGTTAAAAAAGCTTAGTATTCTCGTCCATCTTTTACGGGTACAAAGAGGCAATCATCCAATTCCTCTTTGATCATGCCCACTTCAGTTTTGGTAAATCTCGTAATAATTTGTTTATCTATTTTCTCGATGGGTGCGACCAAAATACCACCTATTTTAAGTTGGTCAAAGATTTTTTGTGGAACTTCTGGAATAGAAGCTGAAAATAAAATACGGTCATAAGGTGCAAATTCTCGCCATCCATTTTGTCCATCGTCAAATCTCGTATGAATACTGCTAATTTTTAAGGTCTTAAAACGCTCTTTAGCTTCTTTTAAAAGCCGTTCAATTCTTTCTATCGTAAAAACACGACGAATCAGTTTACTTAAAATTAAAGCTTGATAACCACTTCCACACCCAATTTCTAAAACGCTATCAGCACCTTTACATGTAAGCGCTTGCGTCATTTTAGCAACGGTCAAAGGCGAGCTTATCCATTGATTGCCTGCAAGTGGTAGCGCGTCAAGTTTGTAAGCGTGGGCACTGAAACCTTGCGGTACAAAGAGTTCTCTCTCACTGTGGCAAAAAGCTTTATAAATATCATCGTTTATAGTACAAATTTTTACTATCTCGTCTGCCATTTTTTTATTTTTTTGCAAAAGTATTTTGGTATTAAAATTAGCAGTTTCTAGCATTTTAATGTAATCCTATATCGAGGTATTTTCTCATTTTTTTAATTTCACTCATTTCTAATTTAGCACTTATCAGTGAGCGTGAATCATCTCTATATGCTTCACCAAAAGGGGTTATGATACCACTTCCACCAGCCATAGTATCATCAACACTATTGGCACAGATGACGTAAGATTGGTTCATGATTGCCAACGCTTTTGTGAGTGTTTCAAAATGTTCTTTACGAAGCTTCCCCCAAAAAGAGGGAATCAAGATAACATCAGCACCTTTAATCTGTTCCCAAAGCTTGGTAAAACGAAGTTCAAAACAAATAAGTGTAGCAATTTTTATACCATCTATTTCGAGAATATTTATCTCTTCTAGATTGCCTTCTTTAAAGTAAATATTCTCATCACCCATTGTAAAAAGTTTGCTTTTTGTACGGGTTTGGATATTTTCACCTCTATGAAAAAGCTTAAAATTATTAACAAAGTTCTCACCATTTTTTTCAATGAGTGTTAAGCCAATGGTTTTATCCATAGATAAAGCTTTTAGTTTAGGAATAATGATTTGCGAAAAAAGTGCTGCTTGGTCCATATTCTGATAGCTATATCCACTAATGCAGAGTTCTGGTGCTAGAACAATGGCATCTTTGGGCGTTTGTAAAATTAACTGCTGAAGCGTTTCAAAGTTTTCTTCAAAAGAGTGAAACGCATAAGCAAATTGAATTGCGCAGAGATTTTTACTAGAAATCATCAAAAGTGAGACTTCCTTTGCTGTAGTTAGAAACGTTGCCTTCAAAGAAGTTTGTTTTTTGTTCGTTAAATTTTGAAAAATCATCTACCCATTTGATAGGATGTTTTGCATTGTAGAGTTTTTCAAATCCAACAGCAACGAGACGATCATCGATGAGATAATGAATATATTCTTCAATAATATCATCGGTAAATCCCATAATTTTATTCTGCGTGATATAGATTCCCCACTCAATTTCAAGGGCACCTGCTCTTTTGAACATTTCATATACTTTTTCTTTAAACGCATCAGTAAAGATATCAGGACGTTCTTTTCTAACAGAATTTATCATATTTTGAAAGATAAGAAGATGGGTGATTTCATCTCTTTGGATAAAGCGTATCATTTGTGCACTACCCAGCATTCGTCCAGCGCGAGCAAGAGCGTAGATAGCAGTAAATCCAGAATAGAAGTAAATACCCTCTAAAATTTGGTTGGCAAACATAGCTAGAACGAGTTTTTCATCGGTCACATCGCCTGCTAATTCTTCATACACACTTGAAATATAATCGTTCTTACGTCTTAAAACCTCATCATGCTTTTCCATTTCGTAAATTAAGTCCGTATTATCACAAATAGCTTCTACCATGACGGCATAAGACTTAGAATGGTTTGCTTCTTCATACGCTTGACGTGAAAGACATGCATTTATTTCTGGAGCCGTGATATAAGGGTTGATGTTATCTGCAAGATTGTTGGTTTGAAAACTGTCCATACTGATAAGTTGAGACCATACAAGGTCATACATTCTTTTTTCAGCATCGGTAAGGTTTTTATTGTAGTCGATGATGTCTTTAGTGGTATCGACTTCTTTGGGAAACCACGTATTTGCTTCCATCATATCCCACAATTTAAGAGCCCAAGTGTATTTTGCTTTGGTGAAATTTAAAATGCCATGAGGATTACCACCGAAAACTCTACGATCATTTAAACTCTCATCCGAGCTTGGATTGTATATTTTTTTTCTTTCCATTTGTTATTCCTGTAAATTATCTCTAAAGGGTTTTATTTTATCCAAAATTTCTTAATTCTATGGGCATGATGGAGGGTAGTAACCTCAAATCAAACTTATTTTGTTGCTTTTTTGTATTTCCTAAAGTTTCGTCTACATGTAAATAATTTTGGAGGTAATAGGTATTTTTATAACCTCTTTGATACAAATCTAACATAATAGTATTAATATCTTCAGTACTTAGCAAATCACTATGGAGCGTTGTTCGTGCTTCAAAAGGGAAATTTTCTTTGATGAGATAATCTAAAGACTGTGTGAATTTTTCAAAGTCTTTATTTTTCGTTAGGGTTTCAAATTTATATGAAGGTGCTTTATAGTCAAGAGCAACGTAATCAATCAGCTTTTTGTCTATAAGTGTTTTGAGTACATTTGGATTTGAACCATTGGTATCTAGTTTTATCTTAAAACCCATCATTTTAATGGATTGGCAAAATGCTTCAATAGATGGGAAAAGGGTACATTCTCCACCACTTAAAACGACACTATCAAGCCGATCTACTCTACTTTGTAAAAATTTTAAGGCTTCGTCAGTGCTTTGTGTTCCATGACCTTTAACGATATGGGGATTGTAGCAGTAAGGGCATGCCATATTACATTTGGCAAACCAGAAGATACACGCTAGATGATGAGGATAATCTAGCGTGGTAAATTTGGTGATACTGTGGATTGGCTTATTTATGGGTGCAATTCTCGACAAATTGAACTCTCTCTTTGTGCTCACCTGTTTTGCCTACGTTAAAGCTCTCTACAGGTCTGTGGTAACCCATAACACGTGTATAAACGATACATTTAGTTCGCTCATCTCTTAGTTTCTCTAAAAGTGCTTCTTTACTCATGCGATTCTCCTTTGTTATAATTTTCAATTAATGCTTCATCACATTTAGGACAAAACTCATGCTCGCCACTGATGTATCCATGTTTTTCACAGACTGAAAAAACAGGTGTAATCGTGAGATACGGCATGCGATAGTTGGTGATGACATTTTTAACCAGTTTTTTACACGCTTCTGAGGAGCTAATACGCTCTTGCATGTAAAGGTGCAAAACAGTTCCTCCAGTATAAGAACACTGTAAATCATCTTGAAGATCTAACGCTTCAAAAGGGTCATCTGTATAGTTTGCCGGAAGTTGTGAAGAGTTTGTATAATAGATGTTTTTACCCGTTCCAGCTTGGATGATTTCTGGGTATCTCTTTTTATCTTCTTTCGCAAATCGGTATGTTGTTCCCTCTGCAGGCGTGGCTTCAAGGTTATATAAGTTGCCCGTAGCTTCTTGGTAAGCTACCATTTTTTGTCGTACAAATTCTAATATTTCGTGAGCAAATTCCATTCCATATTCGTCCGCAATCGTATGTTTGTCTTCCGTAAAGTTTCGTATCATTTCATTGATGCCATTGACGCCGATGGTAGAAAAGTGGCTGTTAAATCCTGGTAAATATCTAGCGGTATAGGGATAAAGTCCACGATTGTACATGTCTTGAACAAAAACTCTTTTTTTCTCTAAAGTGGCTTTGGCAAGTTCCATTAAGTTTTCAAATTCAGCCATGAGCTTTTGCTTGTCACCTTTATAAAGATAGCCAAGACGTGCCATGTTGATAGTCACAACACCGATACTTCCTGTCATCTCAGCACTACCAAAAAGTCCACCACCTCGCTTTAAAAGCTCTCTCAAATCAAGCTGAAGTCTACAACACATACTGCGTACATGTCCTGGTTTATAGGCTTTAGGATTTTCAACCAGTTTGCCCTCTTCGTTTCTGATATATTGACTCCCGATAAAGTTTTGAAAATATGAAGAACCGATCTTGGCTGTATTCTCAAAAAGTAAATCAGTATTTTCGCCATCCCAATCAAAATCTTCAGTGATATTAACTGTTGGAATTGGGAATGTGAAAGGTTGTCCTGTCTTATCACCCTCCGTCATCACTTCATAATAAGCTTTATTGATAAGATTCATCTCTGGTTGAAAGTGTTTATATGTCATAGCTTCTAAAGAGGTAACACCTCTTTTTTGCGCTTCATCCAAAAGTTCTTCGTCCATTATTTCTTTGAAGAGATGAATTTGATTTGACGTTGGTATTTGTGTGGCAAGATCATTAGGAACTGTCCAGTCGATGGTGATATTCGTAAATGGACTTTGACCCCAGCGTGCTGGTACGTTAAGATTATAAATAAAGCTTCTAATGCCTTTTTTAATCTCTTTAAAGGAGAGTTTATCTTTAAAAACATATGGCGCTAAATAGGTGTCAAATGAACTAAATGCTTGCGCACCTGCCCACTCACTTTGCAAAATGCCTAAAAAGTTTGCCATCTGTCCAAGTGCTTCTCTAAAGTGCATAGGGGGACGACTCTCTACTCGACCTCGAACACCATTAAATCCTTCATCAAGAAGGACTCTTAGGCTCCAGCCAGCACAATAAGCAGTTAAACAATCAAGATCATGGATATGGTAATCGCCATTACGGTGTGCTAAGCCCTCTTCTTTGGAATAGATTTTATCTAACCAATAGTTAGCAATAACTTTACCAGCAGTGTTGTTGACAAGTCCTGCATTTGAGTAGCCAGTATTTGAGTTTGCTTTGATTCTCCAGTCACTTTTACCGATGTACTCTTCAACGGTTTGTGTGGAGTTGATATACGTTGTATCATCATTTAGTCCCGCGATATGTTCACGCTGCATTTTATGCGTATGTCGGTAGAGGATGAAAGAGCGCATAACATCAAAATAGCGTGCCTTAAAAAGCTCTTGTTCAATCATATCTTGAAAATCTTCAACGGCTGCTACACGCTTTTTTTCGATGCGTTTAATAATCTCTTTGAAGATGTTTTCATCATAGTTGACGCCCTCACTCTTAAATGCCTTCTTGATGGCATCTTCAATTTTGTAAGGTATAAATTCTTCGGTGACTCCGTCGCGTTTGAGTACTTTAGTAAGCATGGTAATCCTAGATAAAAAATTAGTGTTGATTATATAGATTTAAAATTTATCTAACCTTAATAATTAAGGTGAAACAACTATGTCACAGCTTAAATATGAGTCATTTTTAAGCTGTTAGCTGAGTGCCATTAAAGCCTATAGTATGAGAGCTCATAGCGGTATTTGTACAATTTATATTAATTTATTTATGTAACGAAAATTGAATTTTATGTAGAATTTGGAAAGGGGTTATGATTTATGAAGTATTTAGAGATTTTTGTAAGGTATTTTCAGATAATGGTGTAGATAGTTTATTTGGAGTTGATTCTGAGTATTTACAAGGCAGTTGT
>JAFLKZ010000185.1:15589-16084 GCA_019162915.1 Campylobacteraceae bacterium | reverse complement strand
TACTCTTTGAGTTGGTAAAATACCTTTAGCCGCATACAAAGAATTTACTTTAAGTCTTAGGGATGGTCGCTCTAGGGAAGCTAAAACTTTCATTTCATTTTCTCTAATGACAACCATTTTTTCCAGAATGGACATATCCGTAGCAATAATTTCAAAATCATCACCTATCTTTGCTGTGTTGATATTTTCAACTTTACCAAAGCAAAAATTTCCACTCTTTGTCTTTATCTGTATGTTTTCACCTTGTTCAATGAGTGTTGCCATCTCTTCATAGAGTTTATTAAAACCACTCGCATCTTTAGCACGAAATGACTCAACTCCATTATGTGAAAAAATAAGTTGATTATCTTGTGTCGTGGTTGCAAATGGATTGAAATATAAAGAAGAATTTACATCTTTTATCTCTGATAAAATACGTGGCGTAAACTCAATGGCAAAATGACAAAGAGAAGGTATAGTTTCTTGCATGGATAGCATTTTCGAGACAACTTGAAC
>JAFLKZ010000185.1:13712-15555 GCA_019162915.1 Campylobacteraceae bacterium | reverse complement strand
ATCACTCGTATCTTCAACATAAAGCGTAACGATTGCACCATCTTTGATTATTGTATGTGTAATATCAAAATCAACTGCAATATTTTTAAGTAAGTTTTCTAAAACACCATTTTGTGAAATATATTGAAACTCAAATGCTAGTACCATCTTTCCTCTTTGCATGATAAATCAGCTAATTCTTGAATATCCAAATCAGCGATTTGTTCATAAGAAAAGCCGAGTTCTCCTAAATGTTTTAATAAAGTTTGTTCCATAACAACACTGCCTTTTAAAACGGAAGCTGTCATTTTGAGTGTTGTATCGCTGACTACTTCAGGGATGATACCAACGATTTTAGTGGGAGGACGATCTCCTACCATATCCATCATTTTGAGTGTTTGAAGCATTTCTATCTCATGCGCACTACCCTGCCAAGAAATAGAACTAGGTACATTTTCAAAATCGAAAAAATAAACATCACCTATCTTGCCATCATTTGCATCAACGCAATCAAGGACAATTAAGTAATCATATTCAACGATAATAGGGATTAATCGCTCCGCAAGCGTTCCACCATCAACAAAATGGAGGGTATGCTCTTGTGAAGAAAACGCATATTTTTGTTCAACAAGGCGGCAAAGATGAACTCCGACGCCTTCGTCGGAGAACATAACATTGCCAATGCCTAAAATTAATACTTTCAAAAGTGCAAATTCCTAGCGTTTATGGGATTTATTAAATCTATAACCACTAATAATAGCATCGATTGATCCTTCTCTACCCATAATTGAGTTAAAGATAGCCATGTAGATATGTACTGGTATGAAAATCAAGATTCCCCACATAGTAATATGATGAATCCCTCTTACCATGGAAAGTCCTCCCATCATAGCCTCGATAGGGCGCATATAATCATATAACGCTCCACCAATACCTCCTGCTTGATATGAATGAACATAAAGTATCATACCTGTAATGCTTACTAATATAAGCATCATATACAAACCAATATAAGCTATAAATTGGATTGGATTATAGGCACCTCTCAGTTTTGGGTGTTCACCAATAAACAAGTAATATTTGATTTGTTGAAACCAAATTTTAGGACTTAATATATCTAAAAACGCTACTCTCTCTTTTAAACTTGTTCTATCTGCGAAAAACAAATATATTTTAAAGATAGTAACGGCAATCAATAAAAATCCAGCTATTTCGTGCCACATTCTAAATTTTGCATTTAAAAACAATACTGGTTCATCTGATGCTTGTGGTACGATAAATACGTAAGCTAGATAAAAACCTGTCACTGTTAATACAACAATAGCAATTGCTCTCAGCCAGTGCGTCCAACGCAAGCCTGCAGAGAATTCAAATTCTGTTGTTCTTTTCATTGTAGACTCCCTTTTCGCTTTTTAGCAACTTGCACCGTTAACATCTACCTTATAACTACTCATCTCATTGCCTTTAGTATCCATTACATGTACAGCACAAGCAATACATGGATCAAAAGAGTGAATAATTCTCACAATTTCTAATGGTTGAGAAAGATCAGTAATCTTTAGGCCAATTAAAGACTCTTCATAAGGTCCTCTAGCACCTTTTGCATCTTTTGGACTTGCATTCCAAGTTGATGGAACAACGGCTTGATAATTTTCAATCACACCATTTTTAATTTTAACCCAGTGACTCAAAACGCCTCTTGGAACATTGCCAATATATCGACCTTTGTACTCTTTGTTTTTATCAATTTTATAACTTGTATAGGTAGAGTCATCTACTTTAAGATTAGCAACTAAAGCATTAAATGCTTCTAATGCAAATATTATTACACTTGCCGGTACATTATCTAATATCAGTATCCAAA
>JAFLKZ010000185.1:0-13611 GCA_019162915.1 Campylobacteraceae bacterium | reverse complement strand
ATAGTTTGAGCATCTTTAAAGCCTGTATAGTTTGGATCTTGCTTTCCATCATATGGATGAAGCGCAGCATCATCTTTATACCAAGCGCGTGTTGCTTCTTCAGTAATTTTACTCTCATCAAGAGGATGTACTTTAAATGGTTTACCTGTGACAAGATTGATAACATCTTCACCAAACATAATTCCACTATCAAATAAAAACTCTTTACTATTCAATTGGAACTCTTTGTAGGTGAAAAGATTTGGAACACCAAGTCCCGCATTAACACTAGGCTCACCCGCATATGCTTTTCCTGCCATAACAACATCAGGATAGTAAGCACGATTAACAAATTCAGCAATCTCTTTAAATTTTGTTAAAAATTCACCTAAACGAGCAGGATTTTGTAAATCCATAATACACGTAACACCACCAACACTTAAACTTTGTGGATGTGGTTGCTTAGCACCAAAAATAGCCATCATTTGAGCAGCAACTCTTTGCAACTCAAGACCTTTAAGATAATGTGAAAGCGCAATAAGATTTTGCTCAGGTGTTAATTTATACGTTGGGTGTCCCCAGTATGCGTTAGCAAACGGTCCAAGGTGACCTTTTTTAACAAATTCCGCCACTCTCTTTTGAGCAAAAACCAAATCATCAGCACCACACGCCATAGGAGCATCTGTATATTTAAATGCTTCAGCTGCGGCTTTATGCGGATCTGCTTTAAGCGCAGAAACTACATCTACCCAGTCAAGTCCATGTAGATGGTAAAAATGAACAGGATGATCATGCAAAAACAATGCACAATTCATTAATGTTCTTACTAACTTAGCATTAAGTGGAGGCTCAATACCAAGTGCGTCTTCAACGGCTACGATACCTGCTTTATAATGTGAGTAGGTACAAACACCACAAATTCTTTGTGTCATAAAACCTGCATCTCTTGGATCTCTACCTTTAAGGATTGTTTCAATTCCCCTCCAAAGTGTAGCAGAAGAGTATGCTTCAGTTACAACGTTATTATCATCTACGATAACTTCAACTCTTAAGTGCCCTTCAATTCTTGTAATTGGGTCAACTACGATTCTTTTACTCATTTAATCATCCTTAACAATTATTCTTCAGTTTTGCCACTACCCTTAACTGCAGCCAATGCAGCATGAGCAGCAATACCTACGGCGGTAGCAGTTAACAATGCAACACCAACTTTATCGGCAGTTTTATCAGCACCATCGCCATATACTGTCTGATACAATCTATCGCCAAGAGGTTGTTCAAATGGTCCCATGTTGTCCCAAAAATCTGGTTCAGAGCAGCCAATACAACCATGACCCGCTTGAACTGGCCAAGAAGTATGTTGGTTAAATCGTTCACGTGAACAGTTATTGAAGGTATAAGGTCCTTTACAACCAACTTTGTAAAGACAAAATCCTTTTTTAGCACCTGCATCACCAAACTCTTGTACAAATTCGCCCGCATCAAAGTGTCCACGTCTTTCGCATAAATCGTGAATTCTCATACCATAAGCCCATTTTGGACGATTGTATGCATCAAGTGCAGGAAGCGTTCCAAATAAGATGTAATGAAGGACATTTCCAACAATATTTTTCTCACTAGGAGGACATCCTGGAACATTAATAACTGGTTTATTAGTTATTTTACTAAGTGGTTGTGCATTCGTTGGGTTCGGATGAGCCGCTTGAATTCCACCAAAGCTTGAACATGAGCCAATTGCAAAAATAGCAGCCGCAGCAGCCGCAGCTTTTTTAGCACTAGCTTGTCCTGTTTGACCATGTGGTCCAACTGTGAGATAAAATTCACTAGCACCTGCTGGAATTCCACCCTCAACCATTAAAATAAATTTACCTTTATACTTTTCTAGTGCACTTTCTAAGTTATGCTCAGCTTGCCATCCAGCAGCTGCCATAAGTGTTTCATGATATTCCAAAGAAATATAGTCAAAAATAAGACTATCAATTGTTGGTGCATCACTTCTTAGTAAGCTCTCGCTACAACCAGTACACTCAGCCATATGCAACCAAACAACTGGTAGACGATCCGTCAATTCAGCAGCTTGCGCCATTAGTGGTGTAAAAGACGAAGGCAATGATAGCATAGCAGTAACACCTGCTGCCCACTTCATAAAATCTCTACGGCTGATGCCATTTTCTTCCATCAGCAACGCAATAGATTTGTCATCCTTCATGCGAGGGAACTTCTCAAGTTTGCTAAGTCGTTCAGCAAGCCTTTGGTACAGTTTCGCGTGTTCCATCAGTTTCTCCTGTGTAAATTTTCCAAGATTAAAATTAGAATTTTCACTCAATTTATGTTTTAGCCATTTACTGAATGATTGTTCATTTAGTATTAAATCAAATTTCCTTTTATATCATCATATAAATAACGTATATTTAGCTATTATTAAGCTGATTGGGAATAAATGTAACATAGTAATAGGACAAAAAATGTATAGTATTAAACTACTCTGAATGAATGTTACTGTGTTGTGCAAACTGAACATACATCAAAACTTTTGAAAACAAAATCAGCTTTTTCTATACTGTTTAAACCCATAATAGCCTTTTGTGCGATAGAGGGATTTTCTATATTGCCATTACCTAAATTCCAGACCGTAGGTGTAATAATGTCATATGATTGAATAAAACCATTTTTAACATCAACTTTATGAATCAAAGTTCCACGAGATGCTTCGACAATGCCTATTCCTTCACATGTAAAATGGTTGATATTTATTTTTGGTTTATGATAAGAGGGTTCATGAATATCCAAATTACATAATAACTGAGATGTCCTGCGCATAAGATGTGCACACTCTACCATTCTAGCAACAACTCTTGTAAGCGTAGAATCCTTAAATCTTCTATGCAAATCTCTTGTCAAAGAGTCTTTTGAGAGCATTAATCGTGCGAGGGGACCAACTTCAAAATAGCTTTTTTTATACATTGCACTTTTAGAATAGGTATATCCTTTGCCATTTTTTTCAAAAAAACTATTTTCTAAGCTTTCATGCACATATTTGACATCTGCACTTACGACCGTTGTTTTAAGAGACTTCAAGCTACCTTCATATAAAAATGACTCTCCCAATGCTAAAAATCTATCGTAGCTTCTCCCACAACTATCGAACCCTTTTTGCATCATGGATTCTATTCCTAAGTTTAAAGCAGAATGAGTTGCCATTAATTGCAAAGCAGACTCTATCTCTAAAAACTCTTCTAATGGCATACCATAAAGATATGTTTGACAAAATGAGATGACAGATTCAAGGGCATTTTGAGCTTGAATAATATCGCTATTAAGGGGATCACACGTCACTCCTCCGCTCATCAAAAAAGAGCCATGGGGCCATTGACCAGAAAAAATAGCTCCTAATTTAAGACTCTCGATGATCGCTTTTTGGGCTTCAAACCATTCTTTGTCTTTGAACGCATTTTGGGAGAATGGTGCATTTTCTAATTTTTTCAATTCTGGAATAATAGAAAAATAGAACCATTTAATATGATTTTGAATTTTTTCAGCATTCAATGCAATTTCTCTAATATGGCGTGCTTTGGGTGTAATAAAAAGCGGTTCACCTAAAGAAGCATAACAATTTTCAATAGCCAACGTAGCTGCTAATGCATGAGAAGTAGAGCAAATACCGCATACGCGTGGTGTGATGGCTATCGCATCATGGAGTGATCTATTTTTTAAAATATCTTCAATACCTCTAAAATTAAAAAACTTGATGCGTGCAAAACGTATTTTTTCTGCTTCCCACTCAAGCTCTAAAGTTGCTTCACCTTCTATTCTTTGAATGATTTCTTTAGTTATCTTCATCTATTAATTTTCGCTCCAATCTCTCTATCTTAAAACTTTTAGCAATACCAGCAAGTGAATAATACGCTCTCTTACTAATCCCAAAAGGCGTTTGAGGCAAGGACATATTCGTATGTGTTTCAAACAGTGCTTTTTTAGGAAAATCAAACTCCGTACAACCTAAACAAGGTGATCCAGCTCTAGTCTTAGAACTCACAGAATTCCATAAAATTTTATTACAATTAGAATGTGTCATGGGGCCTTGACAACCATGCTCATAAAAAAGACACCCTTCTTTTTCACCTAATTGCTTACTATCTACTTTCCATTCAAAGTATTCATTACGTAAACAGCCATGATGGACAAGATAAGAAAAAATCTCTTTTGGTCTTAAAAATTCATCCAATAAAATCTTCTCATCTTTTTTTAACAGTAAAAGTGTTTCTACAAGCCATTGAGGATGGAGCGGACACCCTGGAATATTAACAACATTTTTTTTCTCACTCCAATACCCTCCTTTGCGTTTTCCATTAAACAAAGCACCACTTATTTTAGTTTCATCTCTTAGCCTAAAGATACCACCAAAGCTAGCACAACTTCCTGCACAAATAATATATTTTGCTCTACTAGCTAGTCTGTCCAATATCTCACTAAAAGGATAATTAAATCTTTGAAGTAACGTACTATCTCTTGTTAAAGCTCCTTCTAAGATGAGAAAATCAAAGGTTTCATTACTTTCCAATATCTCGTCAAAACTCACATCGCCTAATAACAAAGGATGAAACAAAATAGTAAAGGAGGAGGAAAAACTTTCCATAGAAGGGTAATTTAAAAAAGAGTGACTATTACCATTACATGTAAGACCTTGTAGCCAAATAATAGATGATTTTTCTTTATGCGTCATGACTGTTTTAATGCATTATAAATATTCAATGCAATTTCATCGACATAATCGTTAAGATTTTTGGTTAAAACACCCTCCCCGTTTAAAAAGACAAATCCACCCAAATAGCCCATAAAAAGTCCAAATGCCGAAAAGAAATCTTGATTTCTTAACTCTCCTTTCGCAACACCCTCTTCAAAAAATATCATGAGTTCGGTTACAAAAGCAGAAACACATAGCATCCCCTCACATCCTTCTTTAAAAACCTCTTTATTCGCAAGATAAACACGTAAAAAATAGTTAATATGCTGTGGTTTTGAAGATGCCATATCAAAATAGAGTGCGACAATTTCTCTTATTTTTTCTTTAGATGAACATTCTTGCTCATTAACTTTTTTAATTTCTTCGCCTAAGATGTCAGATGAATACTTGATAATCTCTTTAGCCAGTTTTTCTTTAGATGAAAAATAATTATAAATATTACCGACACTCATCTCCATAGCCTTAGCAATATCGGGAATAGTAGTAGCATAAAAGCCATTTTTTGAGAAAAGTAAAAGCGCTGTATCTAAGATTTTTTCACTTTTTTTTGATTTCTTATCCATTTCGTCTATCCTTTGAGAAATCTTTGACGATAATTCTACCATTTTATTAATCTTTATTTAAAATTTTTGACTATAATTTAAAAAATAAAAAATAGAAGGAATACAAATTGTTACTTATGAAACTTGAAACTGAAGAAAAATTTGCTTTTATCCAACTTGCACAATACATAGCAAAAATTGATGGTGAATATGGGCCAAAAGAGCGTGAAATCGTCAATGAGTATTGTACAGAGATGGGAATAGAAAATGTTGAAATAGACAAAGACCAATTTATATTAGAAGATAATCTACAAATATTTATGACTAAAGAGAGCCAAAAGATAGCTATGTTGTCACTGATGGTTCTTATCCATATTGATGATAAATTTGGTATTTACGAGCATAAAACAATCGCTAAAATAGCACTAAAATTTGATTTTACAGAAAAAGAAATTCACCATTTTTCAATGTGGGGAAAAATAGGCGCTGCCCTTTATGAACAAGCTTTGTTATTAACGCAAGACTAAGATATGAGGGCATTTTTCTATTCATTTAAAATGCCCTCGCCTTATTAACTATATTTTCTTTTCTTTTTTTCTTCAATGAGTTTTTTCTCTAATATCTTTTTACCATCTTCAACACCTGGTTGGTCGTAGGCATTAACATTCATCATTTGGCCTAAGAGCGATGTGAGTAATTCATAATAAAAGATAAGCTTACCAATATTTTCTTCATCAATGTGCTTAATGGTAATGGTATCCACAGGAATATCTTTTTTATCTAAGAGTGCTTCCATCGTCGAGTCTGCTTGCATGTTGATAAGGTCACAAAAAGCGATGTTATTCATAAGGTCTAACGATTCTAGTTCGGGAAGTGTGATGTCTGGTATCTTGATTTTGTCATCAAAATTTTCCACTTTTAAAACAGTAACACTTTTATCTCGAAGTCCCTCAACAATTAATTGTAAAAATGAATGTTGGTCCTTTGGTCCAATGAGTCCAATAGGTGTAAGTCCGACGTTAAAACTACTCTGCTTTTGTTTTTTACCCAAACTTTCACCCCAAAGCTGAACATACCAATCGGTAAAATAATCCAAACTTTCAGAGTACGCAAAAAGTGTATTGACATTATAGTGCATAGAGTTTTTCGCGTAATAAGTGGCTTTTTTAAGAAGTGTCTCTTTGATGTAACCATCTTCAAAAAAGCTTTTTTTAATCGTTTGCGCACCATCCAATAATCGTTGAATATCAACCCCCGCTAAAAGTAAAGGTGCTAGTCCTGCCGCACTAAGTACTGAAAATCGTCCACCAACATTCGCTGGTATATGCAGTACAAATGAGTTTGATGTTTTAGCATGTGCTTCAAGTTTTGAACCTGAATCGGTTACAAACGTAAATCTAAAGTCAAGTGGAATCTCTCTTTCTTGAAGGACAGCCAAAACATACTTGTACACAGAAATCGTCTCTATCGTAGAGCCTGATTTACTAATCACAAAAAAGTGTGCGTTTTTACTATCAATCTTGTTAAGCGTTGAGCGAATCGCTGCTGGGTCTGTACTTTCAAAGAAATGGAGCTTTTTATCAAAATCTCGTATTCCCTCCAATGCTCTAAAAATGGCTTTTGGACCTAAAGAGCTTCCACCAATACCGATAATGGCGATATCTTTGATAGCATCAAAGTCATTTTTTGATTTAAAATCTTCAAGATAATCTTCAAGATAACTAATATTTTGGTCTGGAAGTGCGTAATAACCTATCGTTTTTTGTTCATTTTGTATCTTTTCAAAGATACCCTCTTCAACTTTGATGTTAAAATAAAGTGAATTTTTCAAATTTTTCCTCCCAATAATAATTGCGGTGATATTACTACTAACAATCTTAAAAAAGCCAAAACCAATAGGCGTTATGCTATATTTTTACTATAAATTTTTTCCATTGGAGTATTATGTTTTTACCAACTACGAGAGCTGAGATGAAAAAACGAGGATGGAGACACCTTGATATCATTCTTGTTACCTCAGATGCTTATATCGATAGCCCTTATATGGGCATTGCCGTGGTTGGAAGAGTATTGGAAAAGGCGGGGTATCGCGTGGGTATCATTGGGCAACCTGACATCACAAGCGATATTGATATTAAAAGATTGGGAGAGCCTAAACTTTTTTGGGGTGTGAGTGGTGGAAGTGTTGATTCAATGGTGTCAAACTATACGGCAACTAAAAAATTTAGAAGTGACGATGATTATACCCCTGGTGGCGTTAACAACAAACGACCAGACCGTGCAAGCTTAGTCTACACCAATCTCATCCGTCAATACTTTAAAGAGACAGCACCCATCATGCTAGGTGGCATTGAAGCGAGTTTAAGACGCGTGAGTCATTATGATTTTTGGTCCAATAAACTTCGAAAACCCATCATCTTTGATGCCAAAGCTGATTATCTCATCTATGGTATGGCAGACATTAGTATTGTAGAGTTTTAGCTACATTTCAAAAGAGCCTAAAGTGGACTACATACAACTCCCAAGTCATGATGAAGTAGTGAGTGACAAAAATAAATTCATCGATATGTTTGACCTTTTTTACCACAACAATGACCCTATAAGTGCAAAAGGACTTTGTCAAAAAGTGGATAGTCGCTACCTTATTCAAAATCCTCCCGCCCTTTATCTTAACACGCAAGAGTTAGATGAAGTGAGCGCACTTTCTTATGAGCGCGACTTGCACCCGTATCATCAAAAAGAGGGTAAAGTCAAAGCCTTAGAAACTATAAAATTCTCTATCTCAACGCACCAAGGCTGTTATGGTGAATGTAGCTTTTGTGCCATTAGTGTGCATCAAGGTCGAACTATACGAAGTCGCAGTGAGGATTCTATCCTCAAAGAAGCGAAACTTTTTACGACTTACAAAGATTTTAAAGGCATTATCTCCGATATTGGAGGACCTACTGCTAATATGTACGGCTATGAGTGTACCAAAAAAATCAATAAAGGAACATGTGAAGAGAAAAGTTGTATGTTCCCTACGATGTGTAAATCTTTAAAACCAACACACCAAAAACAAATCTCGCTTCTACGTAAAGTTCGCGATATCCCAGGTATCAAAAAAGCATTTATTGCTTCTGGTGTACGGTATGACCTCATTAGTGATGACAAAGCATACGGTTATGACTATCTCAAAGAAATCGTTAATCATCACATAAGTGGTCAAATGAAAATTGCGCCTGAACACATCGACGATGAAATATTGGGACTAATGGGAAAACCAGGCAAACAATCTCTTGTGGATTTTAAAATTCTCTTTGATAGACTCAATAAAGAATCAGGGAAAAAACAATTTCTCACCTACTATCTCATAGCCGCACATCCTGGATGTGAAGAAAAACATATGCAAAACCTCAAAGACTTTGCAACTAATGTTCTCAAAATGAGTCCAGAGCAAGCTCAAGTTTTTACACCAACCCCCTCAACTTACTCTACGCTGATGTACTACACAGGACTTGATCCCAAAACGCGTAAACCTCTTTTTGTAGAGCGAGATACTTTGAAAAAAGAGCGACAAAAAGAGATTGTTGTGGCTAAAAAAGAACCAAGATTTAGAAGTGGTTTTGACTCATAAATAATCTTACATGTAAAGTCTAATACTTTTTAAATACTTTTGTGATAAAATTAATTTATAAAATTCAAGTAGCTGGATGTTAATACTAACGGAGGGCACTGGTGATGGATTTACTCATTTTTCAAAATATTATTATCGCGATGGTTATAGGTTTTTCTATTGGTTTACAACGTGAGATGAATATTCTTTACGCCAATCGTAGAAAAGATTTTGGTGGGGCTAGAACATTCTCTATGATCGGTTTAATTGGTTATCTCTCAGCTTTATTGTCCGTCTATATTCCCTTTTTTACACTCATGGCAACTCTTTTTTTTGGGACTTTACTTATTGTTGTGCATAAAGTCAACAGCACACCTGAGGAAAATGGAATTACTACTGAACTTTCTGCTTTTGTTACATTTTTAATAGGCGTCCTACTCGCATTTGAAACAACAATCCTTTGCATTTTTGTGACCATTGCTGTACTTATTGTCTTAAATAGTAAAGATAAAATACAACAATTTGAAAAAGTAATCGAAAAAAAAGATTTAAGTGCTGCTATTATTTTTCTGATGATGACATTTGTTATTCTCCCTATACTTCCCGATAAACCCATCGACCCTTGGGGCTACTTCAATCCTTATACTATATGGATGATGGTAGTTCTTGTGGCTGGAATTTCCTTTTTTGGCTACATCTGTGTTCGCATACTTGGGGTAAAACATGGCATTGGATTGGAAGGATTTTTTGGAGGACTTGTCTCTTCAACAGCAGTAACACTAAGCCTAGGAAGACAAGGAAAAGAAAATCCATCCCTTTCAAAAAATATTGCAATTGGTATATCTCTAGCCTGCTCGCTCATGCTTATTCGTGTTTTTTTTGAATTATATGTTGTCAATCCAGAATTAGCAAAAATGATTTTAATACCTATCGTTGTCGCTACGCTTATCGGTTACACTTTTCTAGGATATCTTTACTTCACCACAAAAAACGACCCTATTGCGCAAAAAATAACCTTTAAAAATCCCTTTAAACTCTCTGAAGCACTTATGTTAGGAGCTTTTTTTGGCGTAGTAATTGCATTGATAACCTTTGCAAATGATACCTTTGGTAATTCTGGAGTTTATGTCATCTCTTTCATCTCTGGCGTAGCTGATGTTGACGCCGTTGTTCTTTCGTTGGCCTCCTTTGCCAAAAGTGGTATCTCTTCAACTATCGTCCTCAACGGTACTATTTTAGCTATTTTGTCTAATTCACTTGTTAAATTCGCCATTGTCGCTATACTAGGAAATCGAGAAACGGCTATTTATGTTGGAAGTTATCTCTTCATTACGATATTTTCTTTTATCACAACTTATAGAGGGATGGTGCTATGAAAACAATTGAAACCGATGTCAATGCGCTGAGTATTGCACAAAAATTCTCTTCACTTATCTCTTTAATTGCGGCAAAAGAGATTGATTTTTTTGTAGATGATGATATTGAAACGCTGCATGATTTTCGTGTTAATTTTAGAAAATTACGCACATGGTGTGAGATATTTGAGAGGGCTAATTTTCCCATCCACAAACTCCAAAAACATTTAAAAAAATTCAATTCTATCGGAGGTGATATTAGAAATTTGGATGTTCTTATTCATTGGGCTAAAAAGAACAGTTCCCTTGTTCACCCAAAATTTATAGCCACACTAAAGCATACAAGGGCAAAATTTTGGAAGGCATTTATAAAAAAACTTATTAAAAAAGAGACCGTTTCAAAACTAAGGCTTCATGGACTTCATTTTACGCCACATCTTGAAGGCGTTGAAAAAAATGATTTTCAGCCTTATATAGACCAGTACATTAAAGAAAAAAATGAGATCATTCATCGTCTTTTACCTGAAGCGATGCATCATTTAGAACAACTCCACGAAATACGAAAAATGTTTAAAAAAGTACGCTATGCACTCTATTTATCATTTAATAGCGAAATTGATTATTTGAACAATCTTAAAAAATTACAAGATATTTTAGGTGATATTAACGACTGTTATGTCTGGATAGAACTTATCGAATCACGACTTCAAAAAGTTGAAGGAGCTTCCAAACTTGTGGTTATTTTTAAAGAAAAAATCAAAAATAAACTACATGAATTAGAAATCTATCTTTCATCAGATAAACTATTTCAAGACCTACCATAAAACTTTACATGTAAACATGCAAGTGGCTCACCACCTTTAGGCTGAAAATAGATGTGGAGTGAAGGTGAATACCTGTGCCAATCCGATGTCACGCATAAAGAAATCTTCATTACTGATTATGAGTGGATGGGTCAAAGTCTTTTCAATGTAGGTGAGTATGACTCTCCGTGGGATATGAATGACGATGTTGGTAAACTTTCAGAACTCAATCCTTTACAACAAAAGGCAGTGGTATTTCTTCCAAGTCAACAGATTACATACGATATTGATGATGCTATTGGAAAAGCAGATGATGTTATTATCCATGAAAACCAAACCTTAGAAGATATGGCGTACTCTCTACTTCAAGAGTGTTATGAGCTAGATAAACTGCCACCTATCATTAGCAATAATATTGACTAGTTCTGCGCTTCGCTTGACAAAGGAAGGCTGTATAGTTATTAGAGGGTTGGTTTACCCTCTAGTTGTTCATTAATGTAACCTTTTGAATACATATCTCTTAGCACAGCTTTTGCACCTAATACACTTATGTGATCATCATCTCTGTATAACATTTCTCCATTACGAACTGCATAGCATTTTTCTTGATCACAAAATCAAATTTAGCAATTTCATTAATAATAAATCGATAATTATTTTGCCTGTTTAACACATCTTTTTTTAAAACATAACAATTTAACTTGGAATTTGCAAATGGTCTTTCAATACAAGATCTAGGATCAAATCCTAACTCTGGAACTTGAAGAACTATAACAACATTTTGAACCTTATTGCTTACTAACTTTAGAGTATCTAACAATCCTTCATAAAAAATATTTTTATATAATGTTAACGAACCTTCCACTTTTGCACCAGGTTTTTGTATGTGCAAGTTTCCAGGAGCGCGATCTTTATTATCAATTTCTCCGAATCCAGAACCTTCAACATAAGCCGAATATCTAGCCGAAATTAATAATGTAGATTTTGATGAAGACTTATTTATAATATTATCAAAATAAGGTTTGTAAAAGCTTTCACAATTTATAGGTCCATTTTCAGTGAATCTCTCGACACCAACAAACGGAAGGCAACCACCCCTACCAAGAGACAAGAAGATTTCTGATTTCTCAAAATTAAAGTAACCCATAGTGAGAGCTTCACTGTGGCTATCACCAATAAATATCAAATTAAAATCAGATAAAATATTTTTACCTTCAGAAACTAAACAATGTCCATTATAATCATTACTTATAATATTTTTACAATACTCACGACTTGCCTTTAATTCAGGCATTGTAAACATGGAAGCGTTTGCCTCCGTTTTTTTTACGGCTACTCGGAATTTAAAGCCATCACTATCGTAAGTTTTATATCCAATTATACCTAGAACAACCATGAATATTACAAGAATAAAAACCTTTAAGTTACTATATTTACCAAGGCGTATAGGCCGTTCGATAAGTCTGTAGGTTAACCAAGCAAGTATTATAGAAGTCAATACAACCGAAATACGGATAGTTCTATTTGACATTTCACTTTCAATAATACGCGCAAATGACAGCAATGGCCAATGCCATAAATAAAGAGGAAAACTGATCAATCCAAACCAAACCACTATTTTATTAGACAAAACTTTTCGATTAATCCAAGCTTTAGCACCGGCCAATATAATAAATACGGCACCCAACACTGGCAACAAAGCCCACTTACCAGGAAAACTAAAATTTTTATCAATTTTCCAAAACCCATAGGTCAATAAAGCCAAACCTACAAATGAAAGTATATTGGATAAAGTTCTACCATCATTTTCAGTCTTATCACGATAAATTATTTTGGCTAACAAACTATCAATGTGTAGTCTTAGAGTTAGAAAAGCATTTTTTTTATAAAGAATAACCCAAGATAAAATACTTCCACAAAGCAGTTCCCAAAAGCGTGTTTGTGGTGAATAAAATGTAGCGATCAAGTCGTGTTTAACGCCTTTAAAATTGAGTATAAATGAGACAAGAGCAACGGTTATTGTCAAGGTTAAAAGATTGAATTTTTGTTTCCATGCAAACCAAAGTAATAGTGGCCAAACAATATAAAATTGCTCTTCTATCCCTAAGCTCCAAAGATGTAACAAGGGTTTGGTTTCGGCGGTATTGTCAAAATAACCTGCCTCGCCCCATAGAATAAAGTTAGACACAAAACCAGCACCAGCCGCGATATGTTTGCCTAATTGTTTATATTCATCTGCTAATAATGCAAACCATCCAAATACATAGCAAGCAATTAAAACAAGAAGTAACGCAGGGAAAATACGCTTAATTCGTCTTGCATAAAACTCGAAAAAGCTAAATGTTCCTTTATCTAAATTTTCAAAAATAATCGTAGAAATTAGAAATCCAGAAATGACAAAGAAAATGTCGACTCCTATAAATCCTCCTCTCATCCAATTTGGAAATGCGTGGAAAGCAACAACTGATAAAACAGCAATAGCTCTTAGTCCATCGATATCAGGTCTATACTTTGGATGTGAAAGATGTAAATGGTGGTGGGGGGGGCGCACCACCATTGACTTAAGAGAACAGAAGTTGCTTCAATAGAGTAA
>JAFLKZ010000085.1:7779-16137 GCA_019162915.1 Campylobacteraceae bacterium | reverse complement strand
GTGATCGCCACAGATATGTCTATTCTTGAAAAAATGGTTGTCATTAGAGAAAATGAAATGAAAGTTTTAGCTTCCCTAGAACGACCATCTATTAGACTCAAAGTAAATTCTTTATATGCGAGCAAAGGTATTTTACCAACTCAAAGAGTAAAACTCCGCCTTGCAGATGACTTGCTTATACATCTATTGTGTGAGCGATTATTTGCCAAAGGAATATACTTTATTTTCAAAGTAGCTTCTCAAAACCTTACATGTAATTATGCTTTGGATTTTGAAAAAACACTACCTTTCATGGAACCATTAGAAGTTACAATACTAGAAAATGGAGAGATTTTGATTGTTAAAGGTAAAAGTTATGCCTCAAAATCATTGGTAGAAAATTTAGAAAAATTCAAAGAATATGCTCACGCTTCTTTTGCTTCCATTATGCAAGAGCATCAGCTTTTTGATGCAACGGCGAGTTGCTTTTATCTTAGTAAAACGCATGATGACAAGTTTATGAATTATTCCAAAGAAAATGGAATGTTAAATCTTGTTAATTTTGATATACCTTCTTCTTTTAGTGAAATTTTTGAGCAGTTATCCCAAAGTGGTGAAAGTGGTCAAAAATTAGTAGAAAACTATCAAAATAGTTTTCCAGATATTTTTGCTGCTACACTCAAAATAGAAATCCCCCTAAATACACCTAAAAATGTCTATACATTATGGAAAATAGCTTCTATTATCTTAGGACTTAGCGATAACTTTGAGCGGGGTGCTGAAAAATTAATAGAAAATGCAGAAGATTTTGGTGGCAAAAAAGGCCCTAGAATTGACTATTATCTTTTAAAAGATGAAGCTTTAATCTCTGATTTTAATGTACTTAAATTTATACGCAGTGGTATGAGTTTTAAGTTAGCTGGCACTGATGATACAACACTTAGTTTCGGACATATAGAAAGTTTGGGTTATTTTTTATCGGATATGGCTGATTACTATAAAGAAAATCTTTTAAATGAGAAGATTGCTTTGGGCGGTTCTCTCTTTGCCTATAAGCGATTTGCAGAGATTGCCTGTAAAAATATTAAACCAAATCATACGATATGTTTAAATAGGGAACTTCCCATTGATCAGTAAAGTTAGGTTTAAATATAGAATTGAAGGAATTGTGCAAGGGGTTGGTTTTCGACCCTTTGTCTATTCTTTATGCATGAAACATGAATTAAAAGGTTATGTTTTAAACAACTCTTTGGGCGTTGAAATTGAAATAGAGGGTTTAAAAGATAATGTTGAAATTTTTAATGATTTATTATATGTAGAACTTCCTCCTCTTGCTCGTATAGATTTTCTTGAAAAAGAAGAGCTTCCTTTTTTTGGTTATAGTATATTTGAGATACGCAAAAGTGATAGCCAAAACAGTAAATATTCCCTTATATCGCCTGATATGTCGCTGTGTCACGATTGTTTATCTGAATTCAATGATATCACCAATCGAAGATATCACTATTTTTTCATTAATTGTACTAATTGTGGACCACGTTATTCTATCGTTAAAACAGTACCTTATGATAGACCCAATACCTCAATGAGTCCTTTTGTGATGTGTGAAGCATGTCAAAGTGAATACGATAATCCTCTCAACCGAAGATACCATGCGCAACCTATTAGCTGTGCTAAATGTGGCCCAACTTTAATGCTTAAAAGTATGGATGGTCAAGTCATAGCAACAAATGAGGATGCAATAGCGCGTTTAGCTGCGTTGATTAATGCTGGATGCATTGTAGCGATGAAAGGCATGGGTGGCTTTCATCTGATGTGTGATGCGCAAAATGATAACGTTATTTGCTTACTACGTACAAGGAAAAATAGGCCGACCAAACCTTTCGCTGTCATGTTTGGCAATATAGAGAACATAGAAAATGAGTGCCATATAAGTGTCGTTGAGAAAGAGAGCTTAACCTCACTTTTAAGACCTATTGTACTTTTGAAACGAAAAGAAAAAAAGTCTAAGTTAAGTGCTCACATAGCGCCTCATATAGATAGAATAGGTGTTTTTTTACCTTATACTCCTTTACATGTAATGCTCTTTAAATACTTGAAAAATCCTATCGTAGCAACAAGCGCTAATCAGTCTGGAGAGCCTATCATCACTGATGGTAAACATCTCAGTGAAAGACTTAATCATATTTGTGATTTTTATCTTGATTATAATCGTGAAATTATCAATTCCAGCGATGATAGCGTTGTACAATTCATAGATACTAAAATGCTTATGATGCGAAGTTCAAGAGGAATTGCTCCTCAAAGTTTTAGAGTCAAAAGTAATGACACGCGTAAGATTTTAGCAGTAGGGGCACATCAAAAAAATGCCATTGCTATTTATCTTTATAACCAAGTGATTTTAAGTCCCTATATTGGAGATTTAGATAATTTAGCTTCATTTGAACTATTTGAAAAAACACTGGATATGTTTAAGAAATTTTATGATTTTGAACCCGATATTATCGTTGGAGATTTACATCCTTCTTATGCTTCAACCAAATGGGCAAAAGCTCAAAATAAGCCTTTTATACAAGTTCAACATCATTATGCGCATATTTTATCTGTTATGTTTGAACACAAGCTTCAAGGAGAAGTGTTAGGGATTGCTTGGGATGGAACGGGGTATGGAGATGATGGAACGATTTGGGGTGGAGAATTTCTGCTTTGTAACGAAACATCCTATGAGCGGGTTGCTTATTTTGAGCCATTTTTTCTTCTAGGGGGAGAGGCAAGTATCAAAGATATTAAACGTATATTATTGTCTTTATTATTTGATTTGGGGAAAAGTGGTTGCGAAGTTGAAGGCTTTGATGCAAAACAGCTTAAACTTTTAAAACAAGTCTACGATAAAAAAATAAACACCCCACAGTGCTCTTCAGTAGGAAGGCTCTTTGACGCGGTTGCCATGCTCTGTGGAGTGAGTGAGCATGTGAGCTATGATGGAGAGAGTGGACTTATCATTGAAGGATTATATGATGCTTCGATTAGTGGCGCTTATGATATATTTTTAGAGGGAAATATCATTCGATATAAACATATATTTTTAGAGATGCTTCACGATAAAGAGCCTCATTTAATCGCAACAAAGTTTATTAATTCTTTAGCAAATATTGTTATTTTGATGTCAAATAAGTATGGTATTGATACTGTTTTGGCAGGTGGTGTTTTCCAAAATAGAACTTTAATGGAAATTATCATGCAAAAAGCGAGTCAGTCTTTCTATTTTCCAAGTCAATTAGCTATCAATGATGGTGGAATTTGCATGGGCCAATTACACGCAATACTTTCAAAAGAAGATTAATCATTATATTTCGACATATTTAAAGAGTAGTATCATTAAAATAGTTCAAAATATACTACAAAGGATGAGCCATGGATAAGATTATTCGCTTTAGTGTCTCTTTGCCAGAAAAACTTTTAGAAGAATTAGACAAAAAAGTTGAAACACAAGGGTATGCATCGAGAAGTGAATTTACCAGAGATTTGATTCGAGAAAAAATTGTTAAAGATAATTGGCAAGGTGATGATAGTGAAGTAATAGGCGTTTTAACGATGATTTATACCCATCATCAAAATGAATTAGTACAAAAGATTTTAGAAATACAACATGATGCAAAGATAAAAATTATGTGTAATACGCATGTTCATGTTGACCATGAAAACTGTCTTGAGACAGTTATGGTTATCGGTAAAGTTTCTAAGATTAAAGATTTTGCTCAAAAAATAGGCGGTCTTAAAGGTGTAAAGTTCTCTAAACTCGTAGAAGCTTCCATTCCCGCGTCATAAAAGTGTTTACATGTAGGGTAGAAATCCTACATGTTTTCTTTCCAAAGTTGCCATAAAATACTTTGTTGCTCTTTTTTTGTATGGTTAAACTTAAATTCTGCCTCTTTAAGATAATAAATAAACTTTATTTTACTTACTCCCTTAAAATGTAACATAAATATTTCTAATGAGTCCCAAAATTGACCAAGACGATTTTCAAAAGTTTCATAATGCGCTACTTTATGTTGGCTAAGGTATTTTGAATATTCCTCTTTATACATTTGAGCATCCACATTATCAAGTGAAAATTTCTTAAGATGTGAAAATTGATCTGGTAGCAAAAGCGTGTAGATAAAATCACCATAACTCATGCCCAAAATACCGATAGCATCAAAAAGATATTTTATATTTCCTCTTTTGTTAGCTGGTAAAAAGTAATATTCATCATATTGCGAGAAATTTTTTTCTTGATTTAAATAGAATTTTTCGATATATCCGATAATGAGAATTCTAGCTTTTGTATAAATTTTTTGAATGGTGATATAATTCAATTTTAAATGCTCACTACACTCTTTTGCACTTATATTGTCAATAAAATAATTCAAAACAAGGATATCTTGAAGAAACTTTTTATGGCTAAATTTTCGTTTACATGTAGCACATTGCCATTGCGTTTTGCTAACACAATAAAGTTTTGTTGAGTCACAAAAAATACACGTAGTAAGAGTCAAATTTTTCATACGCTATTTTTCCTAAAAGTAACTAAGAAAATGCTTTTTTTAGCTACTCTTTAAATGCTTTTCCTATAATAGAGCAAAATAAAAGTATTAGGAGTTAACTATGTGTAAAGATTGCGGCTGTTCAATCAGCTATGGACAAGCAAAAGAGAAAGCACATGCGCATGAGCATTCTCATGATGGACATACCCATTCACACAACCATAATCATCATGACCATGCTGAGCATAACCATCCCAATGCACATCAACATGATCACCATGCTAATCCACAATTAAACGATAAAAAAACAATCGATGTTATTACTAAAATACTTGATGCCAACGATACCCAAGCAAGTCACAATCGTGAACACTTTGGTGAGTATGGCGTTTTAGCGGTTAATCTTATGAGTAGCCCTGGGAGTGGAAAAACAACCCTGCTTGAAGCCACCATCGATACAAAAGCTCTTAAATTAGCCGTTATAGAGGGTGATTTAGAAACCAATCAAGATGCTGATCGCATTATCGCTAAAGGGGCACCTGCTCATCAGATATCTACGGGACAAGCGTGTCATTTAGATGCTTTTATGGTTCATGAAGGGTTACATCATTTACCAATCGAAGGACTAGATGTTGTTTTTGTTGAAAATGTTGGCAATCTTGTTTGCCCTGCAAGTTATGATGTAGGTACACATTTTAATGTGGTATTGCTTTCTGTTCCTGAGGGTGATGATAAACCTGCCAAATATCCTGTTATGTTTAGAACTGCCGATCTTTTGTTGATTACCAAGTGTGATTTATTACCTTATTTTGATTTTAGTATTGAAAAAGCTGTGAGAGAGGCAAGGAAACTAAACCCTAAAGTGGATGTGATTGAGATAGATAGTAAGTCTGGCAAGGGAATAGACCAATGGGTTAATTACCTCAAAATGAAAAAAGCATTAAGATAAGGAAATACCATGTGTTTATCTATCCCCTCAAGAGTAGTAGAAATTGATGAAGAAAATATGGCAACGGTTGATACAATGGGTGTACGAAGAAAAGTAACCCTTGATTTAATTGCTGAGAAAGTTGAAGTGGGAGACTATGTTCTCATTCACGTTGGATTTGCTATGAATAAAATTAGCCAAGAAGAGGCTCAAATAAGTATTGATACGTACAATGAAATCGTTGAAGCGATGAATAATGGTGAGATTGATGATGAAGATGGGAATATGAATTATGCCAACCGTTGATTTAATAGAAGGATTTCGTGATCCCGAACATATGAAAGCACTTGCTTTGATTATCAAAAAAGAGTGTGTTCGTAAAATCAACATTATGGAAGTGTGTGGTGGACATACCCATACTATCATGAAGTTTGGACTAACACAACTACTCCCTGATAATATAGAATTTATACATGGTCCTGGATGTCCTGTGTGCATTATGCCTAAAGAGCGTATAGACCATGCCATAGCACTCGCCAGTATACCCAATACTATTTTAGCAACACTGGGCGATATGATACGTGTTCCTGGTAGTAAAACGTCTTTACAAAAACTTAGAGCTGATGGGAAAGATATACGTTCTTTATATTCTCCGCTTGATGTCCTTAAAATTGCTAAAGAAAACCCTGATAAAAATGTCATCTTTTTTGCCATAGGATTTGAAACAACAACGCCAATGACGGCTGTTTTAGTCAAAAGTGCCATAGAGCAAAATATAAAAAATATTTATTTTCATATTAATCATGTCACTGTTCCTGAAGCAGTTGAAGCTATTATGTCTTGTGGTGATGCTAAAATCGATGCTTTTTTAGGACCATCTCATGTGAGTGTTATTTCGGGATATAAGATTTATGAGCCTATTGCTGCGAAGTATGGAACACCTGTTGTTGTTTCAGGCTTTGAACCAACAGATGTGATGGAGTCTGTACTTCGAATAGTACGACAAATCAACGCTGGAAAAAGTTTTGTTGAAAATGAATATGCACGAGCTGTTTCAAGAGAAGGAAACCTTAAAGCACAAGCATTAGTTGATACATACATGGAGAGAAGAAGTCATTTTAGATGGCGTGGAATTGGCGATATTCCATTGAGTGCACTCAAGCTTAGAGATGAGTTTTCAGCGCTTGATGCAGAAGTGGAGTTTAAAGATATCCTTCCTACTATTGAGTTAGATGACCATAAAATGTGTATTTGTGGAGATATTTTAAAAGGGAAAGCCAAACCATTTGATTGTAAAGTTTTTGGAAAAGCTTGTACTCCAACAAATCCTATGGGTTCTTGTATGGTTTCAAGTGAGGGTGCATGTTCGGCTTATTTTAAATATGGAAAATTATCTATCAAAGGTGGTTTGGTATGAGTAGAAAGATACTCCTTTCTCACGGTGGCGGTGGCGAAGAGACACAAAGTTTAGTCAAAGAGTTGTTCTTTAAACATTTTGACAATGAGATTTTACTGAAGATGGAAGACGCCGCAAGTTTAGTCATGGAGAGTTGTAAAATTGCTTTTACAACAGATTCTTTTACGGTGACACCTCTTTTTTTTAATGGTGGGAATATAGGAAAACTAGCCATTGCAGGAACGGTTAATGACCTTGTGATGATGGGGGCAAAACCAAAATATTTAACATGCTCTTTTATGATAGAAGAGGGATTTTTATACGATAGCTTAGAGCAAATCGTTATTTCAATGCGTGATGAAATGACCAAAAGTGGTGTAAAAATTGTTGCGGGAGATACTAAAGTTGTTCCCAAAGGTGGTGTTGATGGACTTTTTATTAACACTTCAGGTATTGGTGAGATAGTCTATGATGGTATCTCTGCCCATAATCTTGTTGAGGGCAATGTGATTCTTGTTTCCAATGAAGTGGGCAATCATGGTGCATGTATCCTTGCAAAACGAGAAGATATAGAACTAGAAAGTGAACTTAAAACGGATTGTGCATCGCTGTGGAAACCTGTTGAAGCACTTCTTCAAGCAGGCATTAAAGTAAGAGCACTTCGTGATGCGACAAGAGGTGGTTTAAGTGCTGTTTTAAATGAATGGGCTGAAACATCAAAAGTGTGTATTGAAGTAGATGAAATAAAAATTCCTGTGGCAAGTGAAGTCAAAGGTGTATGTGAACTTTTAGGATTTGAACCGTATGAATTTGCCAATGAGGGCACAATGGTGTTATGCGTTGAAGCAGGGGAAGAAGAAAAAACATTAGCTATTTTACAAACATTTGAAGAGACTCAAAAAGTTTCTATTATCGGGGTAGTCAGTCAAAAGTATCCAGGTAAAGTAGTACTTTCCACACCATGGAAATCAAAACGATTTTTAGAACCACCTAAGGGTGAATTACTTCCAAGGATTTGTTAATGCATGAATTTTCAATAGTATCCTCATTGCTTGATTTGTGTGAAAAAAATGCGAGAGAAAATGATGCTACCAAAGTCACTAAAGTTGAAGTAAAAATAGGAAAACTAAGTGGCGTTGAGCCGCATTTGTTGCAAACTGCATTTGATACTTTTAAAGAACAAACGATTTGTGATGGGGCTGAGTTTGTCCTTCATTTGCAAGATCTTGTTATACAGTGTCATACTTGCAACACGCAATCAACACTCAAAAAAAATGAGTTTGAATGTCCTACATGTAAAGGTAATGATGTTACCGTAATTGATGGTGAAGAGATGTATTTAATGCGTTTAGAGATGGAGTAAAGTGCGGCAAAGGAGATCTTATGTACAATGATGGATATCAATATATAGGTTGAATAGATGATTAAAGAGTTGAGATGTGCCACAATTGAAGATTTACCTGAGATTATTAAGATTTATAATGAGGCTATTGCAGATGGTATTTCCACCGCTGATAGTAAAGTCGTGA
>JAFLKZ010000085.1:1041-7748 GCA_019162915.1 Campylobacteraceae bacterium | reverse complement strand
GTCGAAGATAAACTGGAGTGGTTTCATTCCCATGACGCACAACATCCCATTTTAGTCAAAGAATATCATGGTAGAATCATCGCATGGATAAGCTTACAACCTTTTTACGCCAATCTTTTTGCATACCGTTATAGTGCGCGCATTAATATCTACATCGATAAAAATTTTCAAGGCAAAAAACTAGGGCAACAGTTTTTAAGTGAAGCCCTTGAAAAAGCTTTGGAATATGATCTTAAAACACTTTTAGCCCTTATCTTTGCTGACAATCCCGCCAGTTTAAAACTATTTAAAAAATTAGGGTTTAAAGAGTGGGGTGAACTAAGTCGTATAGCCAATATTGAGGGATTAGATAAAGACCTCTTGATATTGGGATTAAGAATTAAAGAATAAACCATGAACGAAAAAAAATGTATTATTTTTGATATGGATGGAACGCTGATAGATTCAAGTGAAGCCATGACGGGAAGTGTTAATTTTGTTCGTCAAACACTGGGACTAGAGCCAATAGAAAAAGCCTTTTTAGAATATCATATCAATCAACCAGATCAGCATCTTCCTAAGATTTTTTACAATACATCAGAATATGATCCAGCCCATAGAGAGTTGTTTAAAGAACATTACCTCAAATTTTCGCCACAGATGATTTCTCTCTATCCTCATGTGCGAGAAATGCTCACGTTTTTAAGTCAAAATGCAACCTTATGTATTGCGACAAATGCCAGTGATTTTTTTGCAAGAAATATGTTAGAACACTTAAATATTTTAAATTTCTTCGCTCATATCGTTGGAGCAAATAATGTTAAAGAAGCAAAGCCAAACCCTGAAATGATAAATTCTCTTTTAGATGCAACAAGCAGTTCGAAGGAACAGACAATCTTGATAGGCGATAGTATCAAAGACGAATTAGCTGCGCATAATGCCAACATTCAATTTATTTTTGCCAATTGGGGTTATGGCACCAGTGAAACAGCTACGGTCAAAGCAAAAGATATTCGAGAACTTTTGGGATTATTTAAAAATCTCTAAAGGTAATTCAAGCGTTCTTTTAATGATGTTTAAGGGACTTTTGATAGTATCTAAAATGAGATTTGTCCCAATTTTAGGATCCTCAATTTCGCCTGTTACATTGATATTGGTTGAAATTCTTCTATCCTCTCCTAAAATCAAACCCCCAACGATAGGAATGAAGTCTATCACATTGCTAAATGTTTTGAGTGTTCTTATTTTTAATTTTAAGTCTATTTGATTTGTTTCATAATTAACAGTTCCACCACCTACAATATCTGCATTATTACCTGTTAATTTCATATCAGTAATCGTAATAATATCCCCAATTCGACTAAATTCAATATAACCATCTTTGACAAAATATCCTTCTTTTGTAAATTTAGGATCACTAAAAACGAGTAAAGAAGGAATAGCATTAATCGTAGCCATCAGATTATCAAAAAACTTTAAATCTTGAATAGAAGTTTGCTGCATGATAAAAGTTCCATGCATATTTTTATCATTTTTACCTTGAAGTTGAAGTGAAAAATTTCCTTTTTCAAAGTAGTGGTTACTCACTAGATTATTAGTAAAATTATCATCTAGTCCAGTTCCTACAATAGATAAATGCTCTTTTTTCTTCTCATAGTTAAAGGTAGATTTACCTTTTTTTGAATTTAAACTTATCGTATTTTTTTCAAGTATAAGTTGATAGCTATCACTCAATATAGTTCTGTTTGCTTCCAAATCGATAAAAGAAGAGTTTTCACCTAAAATGGTTATTTTGATTGGTGAGTCAAGGAGGTCTTCCTCTTTTGGTATAGAAATATTGACATCTTTTACATGTAAAGTAATATCCTTTTCTAAATGAAGAAAAATTTGATTATTCAGTGTATTAGCATCAAGTGTTTTAGTGTCTGTTGTCAGCTTTATTTCAAAATTTTCAAGGGGCATTTTATTGATAAGGAGAGGGGTTTTGATGTCTTTCGTATTAATAGTAGCTGTAAATTTTTCAAAATTTTCGGTATTGACCATCACTGATCCATAGTTAAGACCATTTTCTTGCATAAAAGGTGACAATGCGGCTATTTTACTCAAATCTTTAAATGAAAAAAAGTTATTTTTTGGTTCAAATTGCAAAGTAGTTTCAAGGGAGGGTATATCTATTTGCGTAGCATTAGATTCTATATTCATCGTTGCTTGTTGTTGTTTGAGGTTTTTAACATCCAGAAGTCGCGCCCCACTAAAATCAAGTTGGAGCATGTTAATATCACCTACCCCTTCAAATTTATCGATTTTTGTGTTAAAAATACCTGTTATATCAATATCAAAAAGATTTTTATAACGCATATTGGTTTTATTAAGAGTGACTATAAAATTATCCAAATTAATTTCGGCTTCTTTTGAAAACATATCTAAGCTATTAAGTTTAAAATTACTGTTTTTAACGATAAATTTCCCTGTTGCATTGATATCAAAGGGTAAAAATTTGATGTCAAGTCTCACGTTAGCATCTGTTTCTCCCGAGGTTTGCGTGATGGGAACTATTATCTTAAAGGCCCGTAAGATTTTATGAACTGCTTCATCTAATTTAGATTTAGCATCCAAATCTACAACAATCCCTGTTCCTTTACTGATAAGATTGTAGATATAGACATTAGCTTTTTGAATAACTTTTTTTTCATAGGTAGGATTAGTAACGTCAAAGATTAGCGTGTCATTTTCAAAGACAATTCCTATTTCATCAACATGAGCAGGGGGAACAGTAGGTTCAAATGCCACAATAGCGTCTCTTGCTGTTGCAGATGCTCTCATTTCTAATGGATAATAATCAAAGTTTTGAAGGTTTACACGTCCCTTCGCAAAATGAAGGGTATAAGACTTTGCAACGATATTTTTATGAATCCAATCTTGTGCTATTTGGTCTAGTTCTACTTGTGAGGAGATAAAGTTGACTAAATCGGCAAGGTTAGCATTGGTAAAATCATTTGTTTGAAGATGGTAATTGAGCATATTATCTTTAACATTGATGGTTGCCATACCATTAATACCAAAAGTTTCAAAAGTACCCTCGTAATCATAGACTTTGTGCTTAAAATCAAGATGAGATTTACCCTTTACATGTAAATGTAAATCTTTGAGTATGGCTTCTTGTATTTGAACATCAAAGGCTAAGTTTTCTAGTGGGGTAATTTCAAGATTTATATTGAAATGTCTACTTTCAAGATAAAAAATATTTTCTTTAAAAATAAGCTTTATCTCTTCATTGTCGTAAGTAATTTTATCAATCGTAATTTCTTTAAAAAATTGGTTAAGATAGGAAAAATTATTGAGAAGAGATAAAGTTTCTTCTAGGGATGAATCTACTTGTGTCTCTTTTTGTATCTGTAGGTTTTCCATATGTACAATCAATTTTTTATCTAATTTTATATATAATTGACTTATCTTGATTTTCGGTAGCGTTACGTTGTCGATTTGAATACCATTGACTAGGGTTCCCATTAATGCCACAAAGACGACACAGATGAGTAGAAAAAATATCCAAATATTTTTAATGGTATGTGATGTTGCGTTAATAATCATATATTCACTTCTTTTTCATTTATCCAGACCGATGACTTCTAGTTCTGTCGCTTTTGTTCCACAAGGCTCGATAGGTCAAATTATATCATATATGGTTGATAAAAATTTTGACCTCTATGATAAGAGTGACAAATATCTCTTGTATCTTATCGGTAAACCACAATCTGGTTGGGTGAGTATTAATGAAGGTGTACTCACGAGGGGTGATTTTCTGTATAAACTTAGCCACTCAAAAGCAGCACTTAAAATGGTGACTTATATCCCTGGTGAAACCAAAGAGTTACTTATGGCTCAAATAGCACTAGATTTTGATCTTTCCTATGATAAATTAATGCAAGAATACAGTAATGCAACACCTTATGTTGACGGTTTTTTAGTTCCTGAAACGTATTATATACCTGTTGGTATCAGTGAAAAACATTTAATTCATTTTTTGATAGCCCATGCTAAAAAATATCATAAAGATGTTTTTGAAAAGATTTTTGGTGAGTTTAATGAAGCCAAATGGCAAAAATTTATCATCATTGCCTCTGTTATCCAAAAAGAGGCTGCAAATGTTGAGGAGATGCCTTATGTCTCTTCGGTCATTTACAATAGGCTCAAGAAAGACATGAAACTTCAGATGGATGGTACCCTTAACTATGGTAAATATTCACATGTTAAAGTGACGCCTCAACGCATTCGCGAAGATACTTCTGTTTACAACACCTATCTCAATAAAGGATTACCGCCATATCCTATTTGCAGTGTCAGTAAAGAGGCGATTTTTGCTGCCATTTTTCCTAAAAATACTAATTATCTTTATTTTGTAAAAACTAAAAATGGGGAGCATACATTTTCCCAAAATTATGAAACACATTTACAAAATATAAAAAATTAATCACATAACTTTAATAAATAAACTGGTAGGATATTACTTGAAAATTTAGCACATTAAAGGGGTAAATATGGTCAATAAATCAAGCAAGATAATCTACACGAAAGTAGACGAAGCACCAGCTTTAGCTACATACTCTCTTTTGCCTATTATTAAAGCGTTCACTGCAAGTTCTAACATTGAAATTGAAATACGCGATATTTCCTTAGCAGGAAGAATTCTTGCGAACTTTCCTGAAAATCTTACCAATGAGCAAAAAGTTAATGATGATTTAGCTTATTTAGGCGCACTTGCTAATCAGCCTGAGGCAAATATGATAAAACTTCCTAATGTTAGTGCATCTTTACCACAACTTCAAACTGCTATCAAAGAGTTACAAGACAAAGGATATAACATTCCTTCTTACCCTGAGAATCCTAGCAATGACCTTGAAAAAGAGATTAAGGTGAGATATGCAAAAGTTTTAGGAAGTGCTGTCAATCCTGTGCTACGTGAGGGAAATTCAGATAGACGCGCACCTTTATGTGTTAAAGAATATGCACGTAAAAATCCTCATAAAATGGGTAGTTGGACTTCAACTTCTCAGTCACATGTTGCGCATATGAATGAAGGCGATTTTTATGGTAATGAAAAATCTTGCACTGTACCTGAAGACACTACAGTTCGTATTGAACTTATAGGCAAAGACGGAAAAGTAACTATTTTAAAAGACAAACTAGCTCTTTTAAAAGACGAAATCATTGATGCTACATTTATGAGTGCTAAAAAACTTGAAGCATTTTATGAAGCACAAATTAATGATGCTATGAAAAGCAATATATTACTCTCCTTGCATCTTAAATCAACGATGATGAAAGTAAGTGACCCTATCATGTTTGGTCATGCTGTCAAAGTTTATTTTAAAGAAATTTTTGAAAAACATGAAGTACTTTTTAAAGAACTAAGCATTAACCCTAACAATGGTTTAGGTGACCTTTACGCTAAAATTCAAACACTACCTGCGACACAAAAAGAACAAATCGAAGCAGACATACAAGCATGTTACGCGCACAAACCAAAATTAGCAATGGTAAACTCAGACAAAGGAATCACAAACTTACATGTACCAAGTGACGTGATTATTGATGCGTCTATGCCTGCATGTATTCGTGAGTCTGGAAAAATGTGGGGGAGTGATGGAAAGCTTCATGATACTAAAGCATTGATACCTGATCGTTGTTATGCCACCATTTACCAAGAAACTATTAATTTTTGTAAAGCACATGGTGCACTTGACCCAAAAACGATGGGTTCAGTTCCCAATGTAGGTTTGATGGCACAAAAGGCAGAAGAATATGGCTCACACGATAAAACGTTTGAATGTGCCAATGATGGTCTCGTAAGAGTCATCGATACAGCAGGTAAAGTTTTGATTGAACATGAAGTAGAAAAAGGTGATATCTATAGAGCGTGTCAAGCTAAAGATGCACCTATTTGTGATTGGGTTAAACTAGCCGTTAATAGAGCAAGACTGAGCAATACTCCAGCGATTTTTTGGTTAGATCCACGTAGAGCGCACGATAATGAAATGATTAAAAAAGTTCAAAAATATCTTAAAGATTTTGATACTTCAGGTCTTGATATTTCTATTATGACGCCAGAAGAAGCAATAAATGTTTCATTGAAACGCATCGTTCAAGGAAAAGATACTATCTCTGTTACGGGAAATGTGCTTCGTGATTATTTAACAGACCTTTTTCCAATACTTGAAGTAGGAACAAGTGCCAAAATGCTCTCCATTGTTCCTTTAATGAGTGGTGGCGGTCTTTTTGAAACGGGAGCTGGTGGTTCAGCACCAAAGCATGTTCAGCAATTTGTAGAAGAGGGACATTTAAGATGGGACTCTTTAGGTGAATTTATGGCACTAACTGCTTCACTAGAGCATCTTGCCAATACACTAGGTAATGAGAAAGCAGCTATTCTTGCGCAAACGCTAGATGCAGCAACAGGCAAATTTCTAGATAACAATAAATCACCACTCTCTAAAGTTGGTGAGTTAGATAATAGAGGTAGCCATTTTTATTTAGCGATGTATTGGGCTGAAGCTTTAGCATATCAAGATAAAGACAAAGCGTTACAACAAACTTTTGCAAAGTTAGCAAAGTTTTTAGTAGAAAATGAAAAAACAATTATGAGTGAACTCAATGCAGCACAAGGTAAAAGTGTAGATATGGGTGGTTATTATAAACCCGATCAAGCATTAGCTGACAAAGCAATGCGT
>JAFLKZ010000085.1:0-1031 GCA_019162915.1 Campylobacteraceae bacterium | reverse complement strand
ATTAGGTTTAATCGAAAATTAAATTTAGACCAAATTTTAAGGAGGACGTTTGTTACAAGCTAAAAAAGTTTCTATCATAGGTGCCGGTAATGTAGGCGCTACTATTTGTTACTGGCTTGCTATGCGAAAAAGTTGTCGTGAAATTGTGATGATAGACTTAATCGAAGGTGTAGCTAAAGGTAAAGCTTTAGATATCGCTCAAGCTACTAGTCCTGAGGGAAGTCATACATTGATTAGTGCGTCAAGTGATTATAGTCATATTATCAATAGTGACATTGTGGTCATCACTGCTGGGAGTCCTAGAAAACCTGGAATGAGTAGAGATGACCTCTTGCTTATCAATGCTAAGATTACAAAAGGCATTATAGAACAAGTGCAAATTTATGCTCCTGAGGCCATTATTATCACCGTTTCTAATCCCCTTGATGCTATCACTTACGTTGCTCTTAAAGTTGGAAATTACCCTAGAAATAAGGTAATTGGAATGGCTGGAATCTTAGATAGCTCTCGTATGGAAACATTTATTTCTGAAAAACTAGGCTTTGGCTATGGTCAAGTAACAGCTAGTGTTATGGGAGGTCATGGCGATGATATGGTTCCGCTTCCCCGCTACTCTTCTGTGAATGGCGTTGCGTTAACAGATTTGTTAACGGACTTAGAAATTGAAGATATTATTGAAAAGACAAGACATGGTGGTGCTCAAATTGTTGGATATATGGGTACGTCTGCTTATTATGCTCCTGCAAACTCTACGGTTAAAATGATTGAGGCAATTTTAAGTGATTCAAGAGCAATTTTTCCTTGTGCAACTTTGTTGGAAGGCGAGTATGGCTATCACGATACTGTGAACGGTGTACCTGTTGTTTTGGGGGCAAATGGAATCGAAAAAATTGTTGAATTGCCTCTTAATCTTCACGAACAACAACAGTTTTCAAAAAGTGTGGAATCGGTCAATAAATTATTAGAAACATTACATAAAACAAAAATTTTTGGAGAAATAAAATGAGAGAGATAGCATACGAGGATATCGT
>JAFLKZ010000074.1 GCA_019162915.1 Campylobacteraceae bacterium | reverse complement strand
TTATGATGGAGAGATTTGTATGCGAAAACGTCACGATATCAGCCACTTTGATATCCGAGCCATCATCGATTATTATCAAAGAGTATCCATTATCTAAAACATCTTTTGCCACTTTTTCTATGGTTAAGGGGTTATTGTATGTGGGCACTACAACAACGATATCACTTTTTTTCATAATGTAAATCCGCTACCTTTTGTTCATTTTGTTTGACGATAATTTTGAGTGTTTTATCTTTTTCTTCGACATGAAAATGAAGAAGGCTTTGTGGCAAAATATTTCGAAGAAATTTTGCTTTTTTTATTGAAACAATAGTCACACCTAGTATCTGGGCACTTATATCTAGTAAAATAAACCCTGGTAAAATTGGATTATTGGGAAAATGGGCTTTGAAAATAGGATGATTTTCATCTGTTAGTGTGACATTAAATGTTTTGTCATCTTTACATGTAAGTGTATACAAATCTTTTAAAATATGACTATCCTTATTATAATTATAAAATAATACAACAAAGTTTATAAATAAACAAAAAAATGTTTTTTATGCAAAAAATCTACAAAGAGATATAATACCACTCTAAAATATTATGGGACAAAAATTACAATGAATACATTTTTATGGATCTCTATTTTGCTTTTTATTATAGCAATTGCTACCTCAAGAAACCGTACAAGAGATAAGAAAAGTGTCTTTTTTTGGGCTTTTATTATCTTTGCTTATATCATTCTTAGTGGCGTTTATATCGTTTCTGATTACTTTACGGGTGAGGGCATTAATGATGCTGTGATTTATCATCTTCGCTACGGACTCGATGGTTCTGGATTTGGTGATTATTATTTAATTATGACGATTGGATTTGGATTTTTTATTGCGAGTTTTGTGCTTTCTTATTTTTATTATCGGTTAATTAAAAATGATGTTTTTCCAGAACCTAATCGTATAAGAAGGGCTATTTCAACGACGTGTATACTTATCGCTTTAGCGGTGCATCCAACGATTATGACAGGTTATAATGGATTTTTAAAAAGTATTGGGTTTGAAAATGCCTTAAGTTTGCAAAATAATTTTGCTGATTATTATAAAACACCTAGTTTGCAAAGCACCAGTGAAGAGCACCCTAATTTTGTCTATATTTTTGCGGAGAGTTTTGAAACGACCTATTTTGATGAAAAACTTTTTCCTTCTTTGGTGACACAGTTACGCAGTTTAAGAGAGCAAAATACCTATTTTACTGACATCAGACAAGTAACAGGAACGAGTTGGACGATAGCGGGGATGACTTCTACGTTGTGTGGGTTGCCTCTTGTAACCCCCTCTGCCAACGCGCATTCTCCACAAGGTAACTCGATGTCTAAGATGAGTGCGTTTTACTCAGGGGCGACATGTATGAGTGACTTGCTTCATAAAGAGGGTTATAGTTTGACCTATCGAAGCGGTTCTTCTTTGGAGTTTGCAGGAGTTGATAAGTTGTATCGAACGCATAAGTTTGATGATATCAAGGGAATTAATGAGTTAAAACCTAACCTTAAAAATCCTAGTTATCAAAATCCATGGGGACTCTATGATGACACACTTTTTGAGATAGCTTTCAATGATTTTAAAAAACTCTCCGCTTCAAAACGAAAATTTGGACTTTTCCTCTCAACGATGGACACACATCATCCTTATGGTCATGTTTCCAAAAGTTGTAAACAAAAAACGTATGGTGATGGTAGTAATTCTATCTTAAATTCGATAGCGTGTTCGGATGAGTTGATTGTGAAATTTATCAAGCAAATTCAAGATTCACCTTATGGCAAAAATACGGTTATCGTGGTCACATCAGACCATCTAGCGATGCACAATATGGCGATAGATATGCTGATGAAGGGTGAGCGAAGAGACCAATTTATGATTATTGATCCTAGAGTTCAAAGTGGTCAAAAAGTAGAAAAAGCAGGCTCGACATTGGATGTAAGTGCAACGCTACTTCCTTTTTTAGGCTATAAAGCAGATATGGGACTCAGTCGAGATTTGCTAAGTGATGAAAAATCTTTGGTGAGTGAGTTTGATGATGTTGACAAACAGTTAAATGCGTGGACAAAAGATATCAGCAGGTTTTGGGAGTTTCCTAAAATAGAAAAAGATTTGGAGTTAGATGGCTCTAAAAATAGTGTCAAGATAGGCAATACGGTTTATAAATTTCCTATTCTTCTTCGTTTGAATGATAATCTTGAAGTGAGTCCATTTTTTGAAGTCAAACTCAAATTTTTTGAAACGACTAAACTTTTTGGGTATTTGCATGATTACCATTTCAATGATACTTTTGTTTGGGTCGATAAATGTACGCGCATTAGTGCATTTGGCGAAGAGATAAAAGTGAATTCCAAAGGAAAATTTTGTTTTGCGGCTGGAAAATTAGGGGCAGAGATAAAAAGTGGCAATATCGATAAAAATGTCACGATGAGCGTAGATGAGCTTAAAGTGATGCTACAAAGTGAAGCAAAAGAAGAGCTATCTACGCAAAGAAAAGAAGGTTTGATGCGTATTAAAGAGAAGTAGAATTACTACTTCTCTTTACATGTAAAGACTCTTTAAACTTTTTTCAAAAAACACGTTTTAAGTACTAAACCTTTAATCTTCTCAGCATTACACTCGACTTCATCTTCATTATCAGTTAGACGAATATTTTTAACAAGTGTTCCTCTCTTCAGGGTTGCCGAAGTACCTTTTACTTTCAAATCTTTGATAACGGTGACGCTATCGCCATCATTTAATACATTGCCATTGCTATCTTTTGCCATATATTCTCCTATAATTTTTGGCGTATTATAAGATATGCGCCTATAAAGTTAGTTGAAGCTATTTTATACACTACTAAATAAATAAACTTACTTGACATTAAAATACAATTTTGATAAACTTTCGCCAAATTAATAATAGGAGAATTTTTATGCGTCAATTAGTTATTTTTGCAGCAGCAATCAGTACTTTAGTTTCATTCTCTTTTGCAAAAGAGATTCACATAGGTGTTGTTATGCCGATGAGTGGTTCTTTGGCTTCGTATGGTCAGACCACGTATGAAGGCATTGAGTTTGCCAATACCCTTCAACCAAAATTAAAAAATGGAGATACCCTTAAGTTAGTATTAGTAGACAATAAAGGGGATAAAGTAGAATCTGCAACAGCAACAACAAGGTTGATAAGTTCAGATAAAGTAGTTGGTATTTTAGGCGCGATTACGAGTACCAATACGGCGCAAATTATCGCCATTGCTGATAAAAAACAAATTCCAGTCATCGCGCCTGTCGCTACGAATGATAAATTAACAGAACAAAGAACGTATGCCAGTCGTGTTTGTTTTACTGATTCTTTTCAAGGAGCTGTCGTTGCGAATTACGCGAGCAAAGATTTGAAGTTCAAAACGGCTGTGGTGATTGTTGACCAAGCGCAAGTGTATTCATTAGGTCTTTCAAAAGCTTTTACAGAGGCATTTACGGCTAATGGTGGGAAAGTGATTAAAGAGCTTAAAGTCAATTCTGGCGATAAAGATTTTAAAGCGGTTGTTTCGCAAATCAAGGGATCTAATCCAGATTTTATTTTCCTTCCTATCTATCATGCAGAGGCTTCGATGATTACACGTCAGGCAAAACAAATTGGTCTTGCTAAACCATTTTTATCGGGCGATAGTGTTGCTAATCAGACTTTTATAGATTTGGGTGGAGATTCTGTTGAGGGGCATATGTTTACAGACTTTTTTGATTATAGTGCTCCTCCAACACAAAGATCAAAAGATTTTATAGCGGCGTATGAGAAGAAAACGGGTAAAAAAGAGATTAATTCTTTCGTCACTTTGGGTGCAGACACCTACAATGTCATGGTCGATGCAATGAACCGTTGTGATAATCCAAGTGATAGCGTTTGCATCAACGATAAGATAAAAAAGACAGTTAATTTTGAAGGTGTTTCAGGCTTTATCTCCATCGACAAAAATGGTAATGCCACGCGTTCTGCGGTTATCAAAGTTATCACGAATGGCAAAGCAGTTTATAAATCTACAGTTAACCCTTAATTTTCTTTAAATGGAACGAATAAAATAAGACTTTTTCGTTCCAAAACTCCTAAAATAACTTTTTATCATAACATTATGTGAGTTTTGATACCATATATATAGCTATCAACTAACAGGAAAGAAATTTGGCAACTATCAAAGAATTAATCACAGAAAAAATTTTAGTCATCGATGGTGCGATGGGCACACAGATACAAGCGCTTACCATTCCTACCTCTGCATGGGAAGGTCTTGAGGGGTGTAATGAGCTTTTAAACGTTACATGTAAAGAAGAGATTTCTAAAATTCATAAAGGTTATTTACTCGCAGGTGCAGACATCATTAAAACCAATACTTTTGGCGCACTGCCATGGGTTTTAGATGATTATGGCATAGGAGAGAGAGCTTATGAATTAGCCAAGGCTGGAGCGGCAATCGTTAAAGAAGCGTGTATTGCTTTTTCTACGCCCGAAAAACCTCGTTTTGTAGCAGGGGCGATGGGACCTGGCACAAAGCTTCCTTCCTTGGGACATATTGGTTATGATGAAATGCTTGAGGGATATAAGCTTTGTGTGCAAGGACTCCTTGATGGTGGAGCGGATGTTTTCTTAATCGAAACGGCGCAAGACCCTTTGCAGATTAAAGCAGCACTTCATGCGATAGAAGATGTTCAAAAAGATTTACATGTAAAGATTCCCGTGATGGTTTCAGTGACCATTGAGCTTTCTGGCTCTATGTTGATTGGTACGGATGCGACGACTATTGCAACTATCTTAGAGCCTTTTGATATCTTAAGTCTTGGATTTAACTGCGGTACTGGACCTGAACAGGTCGAAAAACACCTTAAAACATTGAGTCAAGTGTGGAGCAAACCCATCAGCGTGCATGCTAATGCAGGGCTTCCTCAAAACCGAGGCGGTTATACTTTTTATCCAATGGGACCTAGAGAATTTGCCCAGCTCCAAGAAAAATTTATAGAGCTTGATGGTGTGGCGATTTTGGGGGGATGTTGTGGTACAACGCCTCAGCATATTTTAGAGTTAAGCAAACGCGTAGAGGGTAAAAAACCGCTACCGCCCAAAGGTGAGATGGAAAGATGCATCGCATCACTGTTTGAAACAAGAGCGCTCAAACAAAACCCAGCACCTTTTTTGATAGGGGAACGCAGTAATGCCACGGGTTCAAAAGCGTTTCGTGAGCTTTTACTAGCAGAAGATTATGATGGAACGCTCGGTGTAGCGCAACAGCAAGTGCGCAGTGGTGCGCATGGCATCGATGTGAGTGTCGGTTTCGCAGGAAGAGATGAAAACAAAGATACCACAGAAGTGATGGGGCGTTATGTCCAAAAAATTCTTCTACCTTTGATGCCAGATACGACGCAAGTACCAGCTCTTGAGGTAGCACTCAAACTTATCGGGGGAAAGCCTATCATCAACTCGGTGAATCTTGAAGATGGTATGGGGAAATTTGATAAAGTCTGCTCCCTTGCCAAACGCTTTGGTGCCGCACTGGTATGTTTAACTATCGATGAAGTAGGCATGGCAAAAACTAAAGCACAAAAAGTTGAGATTGCGGAGCGTATCTATACGTTAGCCACGCAAAGTCACGGTATTCATCCTGAAGATTTAGTGTTTGACTTGCTGACTTTTACGGTAGGAAGTGGAGATGCTGAGTATCATACCGCTGCGATTGAAACGATAGAAGCGATTAGAGAGTTTCATCTGATGCACCCAGAAGTAGGATTTGTTTTGGGTGTTTCAAACATCTCTTTTGGACTGGCTAAAAATGCTAGAGAGTATCTAAACTCTGTCTTTTTACACCACTGCGTCGAAGCGGGATTAAGCATGGCTATCGTCAATGTTAAAAATACACTGCCGATGCATAAAATCAGTGAAGTTGATAAAAAAATATGTGAAGATTTACTTTTCAATCATAGAGAAGAGGGTGATCCACTTTTCAAATTTATCACCCATTTTGAAGGTGCCGTAGACAATAAAGAAGAACATGACGCAGAGTATGAGGCGATGAATACTAAAGAGAAGATAGCTTCTTTACTCATAGATGGCGATAAAGAGCGCATGTTGAAAATTTTAGTGGATGCTAAAGATGAGATACGCCCCGAACTCATCGTCAATGAGATTTTGATAGATGCGATGAAAGTCGTCGGTGAGCTTTTTGGGAGTGGAAAGATGCAACTTCCTTTCGTGCTTCAATCAGCTGAAGTGATGAAAGCTTCGGTAGATTATCTCAATCCTTTTTTACCCAAAAACAATAAAACGACTACGACAACTATCATCATTGGAACGGTCAAAGGCGATGTGCATGATGTGGGCAAAAATCTTGTAGATATCATCCTTAGCAATAATGGTTTTAGGGTCATCAATATCGGTATTAAAGCAGATTTGGAGAAGTTTTTAGAGTCTTTAGATGAACATAAAGCGGACGCTATCGGTATGAGTGGACTTTTGGTGAAGTCTACCAATGTGATGAAAGAAAATTTAGAAATGATGCAAAAAATGGGCATTAAAATCCCTGTTATTTTAGGTGGGGCAGCACTGACCGATAACTTTGTGGAAGATTTTTGCCGACCGATTTACGATGGACCTATCTTTTATTGTAAAGATGCGTTTGAGGGAATTGAAGCGATGTCACGTATTGAAGTTAAAAATTTTGATACCACCTTTGCTCGTAAAAATAGTGAGAATAGCATCGTAAAAGCGAAAAAGGAACCCGTCATCATGCCTCCCTTTAACGAACTTAAAATGCCAAGTCGCGATATAAAAATCCCAACGCCACCATTTTGGGGACGAAGAGTTTTAAAAAGTGATGTCAAATCTTTGGCGTACGAGTGGGTGAACCACAAAATTCTTTTTGCGCAACGATGGGGTTATAGCGGTAAAGGTTTAAGCAGTGAAGAGAAGAAAAAACAGCTCGATGAGATTTTATGGCCAGCGTATGAGCGAATTAAAGCTGATATCGACAAGATGGGGCTTTTTGAGCCAACACTGATTTATGGGTATTATCCTGCACGAAGTGATGAAAATAGACTGTTACTTTTTGATGAGAGTGAGGGCTATTTTGCAGAAGAGCAAGTGAATACACAGCCAACCAAAGAGATAGAACAAAGGGCTATTAAAGCGTTTGATTTTCCAAGGCAACCTAGAGTTCCGTTTCGTTCATTAAGTGACTTTATCTCTCCTTCTCGCCATGATGTTATCGCTTTAACTTGTGTCAGTGCAGGGCCAAAGTTTTCAGCATATGAAAAAAAACTCTACGATGAGGGCAACTTCACCGAGTACTTTTTTGTCCATGGACTAGGCGTTGAGTTAGCCGAAGCCTTAGCTGAGATAGTGCATAAACAGATAAGACTTGACCTAGGAATCGCTCTTGATGAGGGCAATAGTCTTAGAGATGTACGCATGAAACGATACACAGGATGTCGCTACTCCTTTGGTTATCCCGCGTGTCCAAGACTAGAAGATACGCAAATCATCTTTGATTTGTTAAAGCCCCAAGAGTTTGGAATTGAATTGAGTGAAACGTTCCAAATTCATCCAGAACAAAGCACCACCGCGATAGTGATGCACCATAGAGAAGCACTTTACTTTAATGTTTAAGGCAAAGAGATGGCAAAAACAGACTCTCCACTTTCCTCGATAGTGTCAGACTCTGGGAACAGTACAAAATAGAAGAAATCTGCCAATCAGGGTGTTTGTCATGAAACCGTGAAAACACCCTCGAGTTTTACGATAAACAAACAAAAGCTTTACATGTAAAGCATGCAAAGGCACGCTTCGCCTCGACATCGTCTTCTTCGGCTCAAGTTGAAACGTCGTTGCGATTGGTAATTTTGCAAATACATGTTTAGATTATTTCCCAACCTATTCAAAATTTATTTATATTTCATGCTCAAAATACTATCAACTACTTTTTAGACTCTTTTCTTATTTATACTTTCTTTAGAATTTTAAATTTAACAAGAAAGGGTCACGAATGAGTATCTCAAGAAGAAAATTTTTAAAAGGAAGTTTGGCTAGTTCTGCCGCAGCTGTTGCTGTTGGTTCTAATGTTGCTAACGCAGCAGAGTTGTTCTTAGAAATCAAAAAAATTCCTCATGCAAGCCATTATGGTGCATTTTATGCACATGTACAAGATGGAAAAATTGTTGATGTGTCTCCACAAGAGTCTGATAAAAGGCCTAATTCTCTAGTACGTGCTTTTGTTGATAGAAATTATGCTCAGTCACGTATCAAATATCCTTATGTAAGAAAATCATTTTTAGAAGCTAAACCTGGGAACAATGAGTTGCGAGGCAATGATGAATTTGTACAAGTTAGCTGGGACAAGGCCTTAGAACTTGTTGCTGAAAAAATAAAAGCGTGCCCTAAAGAAAATATTTATAACGGTTCATATGGTGGATGGTCACATCCAGGTACACTCAATAGCTGCGCAACACTAACAGGTAAGTTTTTCAATATTGCAATAGGTGGAGCAATTGGAACAGCTGGAGAATACAGTAATGGTGCTGCAGGACCTACAAATCCAGGGATTGTAGGAGACATGGAAGTTTATTCTCTTCAAACAACACATGAAGAGATTTTAAAAAACACTGAAGTCTATGTCATGTGGGGAACAGACCTATTTAAAACCAATAAAATTGATTATGGCATAGCAAATCATAAAAATGATGAATACTATATTCAATATAAAAAATCTGGTATTAAGTTTATTTCTATTGATCCTATTAGAACTGAAACTGCAAAAATGTTAAATGCAGAATGTATTTATATTCGTCCCAATACAGATGTCGCACTAATGCTTGGCATGATGCATTATCTATACACAACTAAAAAATATGACAAAGCTTTTATAGAACAATACACCCATGGATTTGATAAATTTGTACCTTACCTCATGGGGAAATCAGATGATATTGCCAAAACACCAGAATGGGCTTCTAAAATTACGGAAATTCCAGTAGCAACAATAAAAGAATTAGCAAATATCTTTATTTCTAAAAAAACATTTCTTGCTGCAAAGAGCGCATCATGGAGAACAAGTAGATTGGGCTTTAATAACTTTAGCTTCTATGCTTGGTCAAATAGGAACTCCTGGTGGTGGATTTGGTTTTTCAATGCATTATTCAGGTGGTGGACAAGCCGCTTCAGGCAAAACTGGTATTGGTGGCTTTTCACAAGGACGTAATAAAATCACTACTGCACTTCCTGCTTCACGTATCTCAGAAGCAATTTTAAATCCAGGCAAAGAAATTACCTATAAAGGTTCAAAAGTTAAATTTCCAAAAATAAATTTAATGTACATTGCGGGTGCTAATATTGTAGGTCATCATCCTGATACCAATGAACTCATTAAAGCATTAAAAACATTAGATACATTTATTGTTCAAGAGCCATGGTGGACCTCAACAGCTAAAATGGCTGATATAGTCTTACCAGCAACAACAACACTTGAGCGAGATGATATTGGTATGGGTGGAAGCTATTCTGGTGATTATATCTATGCGATGAAAAAAGTGGTCGAAACGCCTTTTGAAGCAAAAGATGATTATGAAATATTTTCTCTTTTATCAAAGAAATTTGGTGAAGAATCTTATAAAAAATTTACTGGAGAAATGACTTCTATTGATCATATTAAAAAGTTTTATGAACAATCTGATGCTATAAAAATCAAAAGTTTTGAAGATTTTTGGAAAGATGGTTTTGTTAAATTTGATATTCCAGAGGCTGCTTATACATTTGTTAGACATAGTAATTTTAGAAAAGACCCTATTAAAAATCCTTTGAAAACTGAGAGTGGAAAAATCCAAATATTTTCTGAGAAATATAACGATTTTGGTTATGAAGACTTTAAAGGACATGCAACATGGTTTGAACCAGCAGAATATCTTGGCAGTAAAGATATTGCAAAATATCCATTGCATATGCTTTCTCCACACCCAACTTATCGAGTCCATTCACAATTAGATAATTCATGGCTCACCAAACTCTATAAAATAAAAGATAGAGAACCTGTTCGACTAAACCCTTCTGATGCTAAGAAGTATGGTATTGCCAATGGTGATATTGTCGAAATCTACAATTCAAGAGGTAAAATTTTAGCGGGGGCTGTGGTAACTGAAGATATTCGCCAAGGTGTTATTGCCATTGAAGAAGGCGCATGGTATAGCCCAGAAATTCCTGGTGATAAAGAGTCAAGATGTAATAGTGGACATTGTAATGTTCTAACATCATCTCGTCCATCATCACAGATGGCTCAGGCAACCACTGTTAATACCACACTTGTTGCAATCAAAAAAGCAACAGATATCAAAAATGATAACAAAGCTTATAGTGCACCAAAAACAATTAATGTATAAAGATTTAGGAAATTTATAATGAAAATAATTACAAAAATGAGTCTATTTTTTACATTGCTTACTAATATATATGCTACATCATATGTATTGGTTGAAGAGGGAGTTTCCCTCTCTCTTCCTACTAGCAAGATAGTTGTATTTAACGGAACTCCCGTAGAAGTGTTTTCTACTAATGGGGATAACATTAAGGTTGCTATTAAAGGTTTTATGAATCCATCTGATGAAAAAAGCTTGTACGCTACCAATAATCTAAAGCTTCTCTTAGCACAAGTGCCAGAGGGTAACTTCATTAAAAAGACAGGAAATCAGGGCTCTCTTGAAATTGAAATGAATAAAAAACACTTAGTAGAAAGTGCAGATACGGCTTGGGAAAAAAGTGCTGATAGATTCTATGAAAAATGTACAAAATGCCATGCTGCAAAAGTAGTCAAAGAGCATACTATGCTTGAATGGGAGGGTCTTTATGAAAGCATGAAAGAGTTTGCCAAGCCTACGGATGACGATAGTGCTAATGTTTTGCGATACCTAAGAGCCTATGCAAAAGACGGTATTTTAGGTGAAGGTAAATAAAAAATTTAAAAGGAGTACACAATGAAAGGTCGTTTAAGTCTTGTTGTTTTGATGGTTTTATCAGGGGTAGTTTCTGCATTAAATGCAGATGAATTAAGTGAATCACTTAAAAATGGAAAAATTTCTGGTGATGTAACAGTCACTTATGAAAGTAGAAATGTTGATAGACAAGTAGGTGCTTACTATGCAGATACAGCGTACAGTGTAGGATCTATAGGTCTTAATTATGAAACTGCAAAATTTTATAACTTTAGTGCTAATGTTGGAATGAGGGCATATCAAGCATTATGGCAAGATGATAGTCAATTTATTACAAGCCATGGTAAAGGCGATGCTAGTGAGCGATTTTACGAAGATGGTTCTAATAAACACATGGAATTGGCTAATGCGTATCTTGCGTATACAACAAAAAATATTCTTGTAAAGGCAGGTCGCCAAGAGCTTTCTACTGAGTGGTTAACAAAATATCATGATGCAGTAACAGCAATGATCACACCATTTGATAAAGCACAGATTGAAATGATTTACTCAAGTAAAAGATATCGCGTTGATCCTCGTGAATTTTTTAGTGCCACTGATATTAATGGCAACGACGGTATTTATAAACTAGGTCTAAGCTATAATATTACAGATGCTATCAAAGCAAAAGCTTATACGCTTATTGCGCCTGATAATTATGACATTTATGGTGGAAAAGTAAATTTAGATTCTAAAATCAATGATATTGGATTTGGAGGCCTCGCTCACTATATGGAAACTAGAGAAAATATTGCAGCTGATGGAAAAATGGTTGAGCTTGTTGGATACGCTAGCTATGCAGGCTATAAAGCAACTATAGGTTATGTTAAAACTGGCAAAGAGAATGGATGGGGTAGTGCTGCAAATTATGGTGATACTGTTGTTCCATTTGAAGAAGGTGACCATATGTATGTTAAAGATGCTAGAACAACTTATTTAATGCTTTCTAAAACAATTGCCGATATCAGTTTAACTGGTCTTTATGGAGTGACCAAATATGGTCAATTCTCAAAAGATGAGTTTGATATTTGGGCAAGTTATAAATTCTCTAAAAATCTTAGCGGAAGTCTTGGTCTAGCCATTACAAATGAAGATAAAAATGATGGGTCTGTTCCTGATTTAACACAATTAAATGCGACTTTAGCATATAAGTTCTAGTATATTCTCATAAGGTGGCAACAATGCCACCTTGTTTTTTAGAAAGGATTAGCGTACTATTAAATATGGACAAGCTTTTACTAGAAAAACTAAAAACATTAACGATTCTTTATGCTGAAGATGAAGAAGGTATTCGTAAAAATATTGCAAAAACCCTTCAATACTATGTCAAAAAAGTCATTGAAGCTTCTTGTGGGGAAGAAGCTTTAACGCTATACCAAATAGAAAAGCCCGATATTGTTTTTACAGACATCATGATGCCTGGCAGTATTGATGGTATTGAACTTGTTAAAATAATTCGAAAAGAAAATACTAAAATTCCTATTGTAATTATTACTGCTCATACAGATAAGGATTATTTATTAAAAGCAGTACACCTTCATTTAGAACAATATATCATCAAACCTATCAACCTTAAAAACCTCAAAGAAACTCTTATGAAATGTGTTGAAGTAATCTCTTCACATCGATCGATTGACATGCATTTGCCATTAGGATATTTATATGATTTTGATAATAAAGTTTTATCCTGTAATGGAGAAGAAATCAAACTGACAAGAATGCAAATTGCTTTTTTTGAAATTTTATTACACAATAAACACAGAATTGTAACTTATGATGAATTGCAAGAGTGTATTTGGCAAGATCAAGTTATGACAGATTCAGCACTTAAATCATTAGTCAAAAACTTACGACAAAAATTTCCTAAAGAATATATCGTTAATTTATCGGGTATTGGATATAAACTTGTTGATCGTTAAAATCTTACTGTATTGTGCCATGAGTATATTAGCAGTTGCGAATGAAGACATTATTACCCCCATACATTATATTGATGATAACTTAGATACAAATCTTTTACATGAGAGACTTCAAGGTTCTCATATAAAAGTTTCTATACCCTCTATACCCTATCACTATGTATCGAAATTAATTAATGGAACACTCTTACGTATAGCGGATACTCCTCAAGGGTGGGAGTATATGATGGCTACAGGACACACAAAAATAGATGAGCTAACCTATGATTTGACGTTAAGACAAGGAGTGAAATTCCAAGATGGAACCCTCTTTGATGCAAACTCTGTGATTAAGAATATCAATGCATTTTTAAAACAACCTTTCACCTATACAGATATACATCACCGATTAAAGAATGTAGAAAAGATAGATGCTTATCATGTGAGATTCCATCTGTGGAAGCCTTATGGAATGTTTTTGAACGATTTAGCAGCTATAAATCTATATAGTAATGCTTATTTGGATAAATTTTCTTGGCAAGGTAGTGCAACTGGTGCAAATACGCAAGAAGCAGGAAGATATGGATTAGGACCTTATATTTTAGAGGAAGGATATGCTGTAGGAAGAAAACAAACCCCTAGAATAAAACTAAAAGCAAATCCTTATTATTATGAATCAACCAAACCTTACATAGAAAATATTACAATTTATACACAATTAACAACAGATGAAGCAGTTAAAATGATATTAATTAATGAAGGTTTACTTGATATTAGCCCTATTCCTTTTAATAAAAAGACAGAAGCAACATTGTCACGATATGCTAAGCTTTTGACAATGCCATCAAAGAACAATATTATGATTTATTTTAATTTAATGAAGCATAAAGGTATTTTAAAAAATAAAGAGATTCGTATTGCCCTGAATAAAGCAATTAATCAACCAAGACTTTTAAATTTTATTTATAAAAATGAAGGACATTTAGCCCCCACTGAATCATCTATCAACTATTTGAGCATACGGAATGCAACAGAAAAACTTCCTACATATGGTGAAAATATTTCAGATACAGAAGCTCAATATCTTAAGTCAATATTATCAGGACTTGAACTCAATGTCGTTACGCAAGATCGATTTCTCTTTCTATGGAAAGGAATTGAATATCAACTTAATCAATTTGGTGTTCATATCAACTATAGCATTACTACAAGTGAAAAAGATATCTATGAACTATTATTAACTAATCGAAAAAACCCAAAAGACTGGGATATGCTCACGTGGGGCAATGACGATTGGTATGGGAATCATCCATGGACAACATTTTTTGCTTATAGGACATCAAGTGAATGGTCTTCTATAGATCAAGACAATATTTTACAAAAATACATAGAAGAATTTTTTGCTTATCCCTCAGACAGCGTTGCTTTTCAAGAAATTGTAAATAAAATAGTTCAAAGAACATATGAAAATGCATATATGCTATTTTTACCATCTCCAAATTTAGTATTAGCTATTAATAAAGAAGTCTTTTATGCTCCATCTGCTGTAGCAATTATGCCTTTATGGGAAGCTAAAATTAGTAAAAATCATTGGTCCATTCGTCAAGATTCTTATCCAAAAGAGAGATTATCCCCCATGAAACCCATAAAGGTTATCAAATGATTCAGTACCTACGTATAAGATATAAATTCTTCATGATGGCTGCTTTAGGCGTTATTGCCATTGTTTTAATGTCATTATTAGCTCAAAATATATCTAAAGATGGATTTAAAAGGTTGCAAGATGTTTTTGATGATTCCAAAAAAGTACAACATATTCAAAGAGATTTTATAGCGCCTCTATTTAACTTGCGTGAAATCACTCTTGCATTAGTAACAGCCCCAAACAATGACTATAGAAGAGAGATTAAAAAAGATTTAATACCTCTTATGCAAAAGTTAGATGCTTCTTTTTCTTTTTTAAATGATAGTGAGATAAATTTAATTTGGCAGAATTATAAAAAACTCATTCTTCTTACAGATGAATATATGCAACTTGGTTTTGAAGAAGGGGCCTTTACAAATGTCAATAACTCGGAGAGAAAACAGTTTTATATTTTGGTATCAAAGTTAGAACAAATTCAAGAAGTACAGCTTAGTAACTCTTCGTCTACTTTTAAAAAAGCAGAAAATAATTTTTATGATAAAGAGCAATTAATTATCGCAGGAGCTATTTTAGTTGTCTGTTTAACTCTGATTTTTGGCTTTTTAATTGCTCGTAATATTGTTTTTTCGATTGAAAATGTCCAAACAGGATTAGATCAATTTTTTAATCTTCTAGGGCGTAAAATTGATAAAGATGAAAAAATTAGTATCTCTTTAAAAAGTCGAGATGAATTTGGGGAAATGGCTAAAAAAATCAATACAAATGTAGAAATTTTACGAAATAATCTTAAAAAAGACCTTCACATTATTGAAAGTGCAACTAATGTTTTAGATGAAATCAAAAAAGGGAATTTATCTAGTAGACTCAAAGAGCTTGCTAGTTCTGATGAATTGAACAGATTACAACACGTAATGAATGAAATGCTAGATAATCTGAATGAGAGAATAATGCTTGAGATTAATGAAAGGACAAAGCAAGAACAACTCTTAATTCAACAAAGTAAATTAGCTTCTATGGGAAATATGATAGGCAATATCGCGCATCAATGGAGACAGCCTTTAAGTGAAGTTAATGCTATTTTAATGAGTATTCAAGCCCAAAAAGAAAATAACGACCTCGATGATGAAACATTTTTTAAAGGATTTGAAGAATGTGACACCATTCTAGCGCATATGTCTAATACTATCAGTGATTTTCAGAATTTCTTTAAACCTTCAAAAAGTAAATGTAAATTTAGCTTACAAGAAGCATGTAAGAGTGCTAGTTTTATTATTGAATCATCATTAAAATATAATCAAATTCATTATGAGATGAATTTTGTACAAAATTCTGAAGTATTTGGCTATCCCAGAGAATTTTCACAAGCTATTTTAAATATTTTATCTAATGCGAAAGATATTTTATTGGAAAGAAAAATTAAAAACCCTTACATCAAGTTAACACTTTTACAAGGTGAGAAATATGCCTTAATAAAGATTCAAGATAATGGTGGTGGTATTCAAGGAGAGATAATTGATAGTATTTTTGAACCTTATTTTACAACTAAACATGCTTCACGGGGAACGGGTATTGGCTTATATATGAGTAAAATTATTATTGAAGCTAATATGCAAGGCTATCTAAATGCAAAGAATACGGAGGAAGGTGCTTTATTTATTATCAAATTGAGTTTAGAAAAAGAACCTGATAAAAAATGACATAACATAAGGCGAGAGGTAATTATTCCGCCTGTTTTCAGACATAAGTAATCAAGAAGTGTGAGAGCTTTACATGTAAAGCTCTCACAGGATTTAATAATTAGCAGATTTTTGCTTTTTCTAGCTTTTTCTTTTCAACTTTCATTCTATCTTGAAACTGTTTGCTTCGATCTTTGGCAAAGAGTTGCATATCTTCGATTTCATCCATTTCATCGACGATTTCAACGCCTAAAAGTGTTTCAATAGCATCTTCTAGTGTGACAACACCTACGGTTTGTCCATAACTATCAAAGACAACAAAAAGATGTGTTTTTCGCTTAATGAAAAGGTCTATTAGGTTTGGAACAGGAAGATTTTCAGATACCATATGTACTTCCATAGCAATACTTTCTAATGGCATT